>JBDHGH010000252.1:0-4213 GCA_039589995.1 Gemmatimonadota bacterium
CTGGTGCCGCTGATCGCAGTTGGAACGCTGGGGCTCTTCTTCTTCAATCTCGACAACTTCAGGCCGTTCAACCTGAGCGGGCTGTCGCCGCTGACGGCTATCGCCGCCACGGCGGCGATGACGTTGTGGGCGTTTCTCGGGCTCGAGTCGGCGGGGATCCCCGCGGACGATGTCCAGGATCCGAAGAAGACGATCCCCCGCGCCACGATCTTTGGGACGCTGTCCGCCTCGGTCGTCTACATCTTGGGAACCGTCGCGGTCATGGGCGTCATTCCAGCGCGGCTGCTGGCCGAATCGACGGCGCCTTACGCCGACGCTGCCAGTGCCATGTGGGGTGGCTGGGCGGTATACGCTGTGGCCACAGGCGCCGCGATCTCTTCCTTCGGGGCGCTGAACGGTTGGATCCTTTTGCAGGGCCAAATCCCACTGGCCGTAGCGAAGGACGGTCTGTTCCCGGCTGTGTTCGCGAAGTTGTCAAAGCGGGGCACGCCCACCGCCGGTATCGTGATCTCGAGCGTACTCGCCACATTGCTCATCTCGATGAATTACACGCGGGGGTTTGTCGAGCAGTTCACGTTCATCCTGTTGCTGTCGACACTCACCAGCCTGGTGCCGTACGTATTTTGTTCAGCGGCTGACGTGCTCATATCATTCCGGGATAGAAAGGCGTCCGGCCAACGGCTGCGGACGGGAGTGATACTCGTTCCCACGCTTGCGTTTCTGTATTCGCTATGGGCGATTGGCGGGTCCGGCCGCGATACCGTTTACTGGGGTTTCCTTCTGCTTCTGGCCGGCATTCCGGTATACGTCTGGGCGAAGCAGCGAAACATCGATCAGAGGTGAAACGATGCGAGAGACATGTCTAGCTGGAGCGGATCATTCGATCAAACGGTTCCGAGGTCCGGCGAGTCGGCTACTGCTGGGTGTACTGTGGCTGGCGCTTTTCGCCCCGGCCGCTCAGGCGCAGAGCGACGTCGATTTGTCGGCCCTCGATGCCTACTTCGCGGCGGCCAGCGAGGCGTGGCCTGTACCAGGATTCGCCGTCGCGATTGTGAAGGACGGCCGACTGGCTTTCGCGAAGGGCTACGGCGTCAGAGAGATAGGGATGGACGCAACGGTCGATGAGCACACGCTGTTCGCCATCGCCTCGAACACAAAGGCGTTCACGTCGGCGGCTCTGGCGATTCTCGTCGACGAGGAATCGTTGAGTTGGGACGATCGAGTGGTGGAGTACCTGCCCTATTTCCAGCTATACGCGCCGTACGTGACGCAGGACATGCGAATCCGCGACCTGCTGTGTCATCGTAGTGGATTGGGGACGTTCAGCGGGGACCTCCTCTGGTACGGTACGGCATACAGTCGTGCGGAGGTCGTGAGTCGGGCACGCCACCTTGAACAGGCTGGGCCGTTCAGGGGGTCCTACGGCTACCAGAACATCATGTTCCTGGCTGCCGGCGAAGTCGTACCGGCCGTGACGGGCACCAGCTGGGACGATTTCGTTCGGCAGAAGTTCTTCGAGCCTCTCGGCATGGCGGAGACGGTCACGTCGGTGGCAGATCTCGAGCGCACGGCCAACGTGGCCACGCCGCACAAGCTGGAGGACGGCGAAGTCGTGACGCTGACCTGGTACAATTGGGACGCCATGGCGCCGGCGGGCGGGATCATTTCCAGCGTGAGCGACATGGCCAAGTGGTTGAGGCTGCAGCTAGCACGCGGAACCTTAGACGGTGTCACGTTCTTTAGCGAGGATGCATCTCGCACGATGTGGACGCTACACAACCCGCAGGCCGTGAGCCGACAGAGCGAGCGGCTGTTCCCATCCACTCATTTCCGGGGATACGCATTGGGTTGGGGGCTGTCCGACTACCTGGGGCGCAAAGTCGTCAGCCATGGTGGCGGCTACGACGGCATGTTTTCTCGTGTGGTGCTGGTCCCTGAGGAGAACCTCGGGATGGTCATCCTGACCAACGGCATGACCAGCGTGCAGACGGCTTTGGCCTATAGGATCCTCGACGCATACTTGGGTGGAGAAGCGAGGGACTGGAGCGCCGAGTACCTGGAAAGGAGCGGGCAGGCCCGCCTGGCCAAGCAGAAGTGGTGGGATGGCCAGCGGTCGGAGCGGATCTCGGGTACCGCGCCGTCGCTGCCACCCGATGGATACATCGGGACTTTCGGGGGTAAGATGTATGGTCAAGCGACAGTCTCACAGGAGGATGGCGGCCTGGTACTGCGCCTGTTGCCGAACCCCGACCTGGTGGGCGATCTGACGCACTGGCACTATGATACCTACCTGGTGACATGGCGAAACCGTTTTGCCTGGTTTGATGAGGGTTGGGTACAATTCGTGATGGGAAAGGCCGGTGAAGTCGTAGAGCTGCAGATCGACGTGCCCAACGATGACCTGCGGTTCACTGAATTGGAGTTGGTGAAGGAATAGGAGCCAAGATGCTCAGAACAGTCGTCCGCAGTATTCCCGTGCTTTTGGCGTTCACGGTTGCGCTGTCCTGCAGCGACTCGACCTCGCCCGACGGTACGCCCGAGGCCACCGTGGCTCAGGTGCCATTGTCGTCCTGGTCTGTGACCCAGGACTTCGGGGCCTGGAACGAGGGCTTCCAAGGCTATCACCTGGCGGAGGACGTCGAAGCCGCGGCCCGGACCGAAGTCCATGCGATGGCCGATGGTGTGGTGAAGGCGATCCTTACCGAGCCCCGCGTGCAGGGCTACGGGTCGGTGATGATGATCGAGCACAAGTTCGGTGACGAGTACGTGACGTCGCTGTACGGTCATATCAGCACTCGCATGGGGACCCCGGTCAATCGGGACGATCAGGTTACGAAAGGGCAGGTAATCGCGTTCATCGCCGAGGACGACGAGGATGGCGGCGGTTGGGCCCCGCACCTGCACTTTGGTGTAAGGAAGGGTCAGTTCTCAGACACTGAGACGATATGTAGCACGTGGCTCTACGTGGGCTATACACGTGAATGCCAGGGCGTTTCACACCAGGAGCATCGAAATCGCTGGTACGATCCGTCCGACTTCGTGATGGCCCACGGTGGTGAGGTACCGCAGCCGGAACCCAATTGAATCTTGTTCGGAAAGCGAGAGTGAAGTGGTCGAGACCGGCCGTCTAGCCGCTGCGGTTGATTACCAGGAAGGCTCGGTGGTCAGCCGCACTATAATAAAGAAGAAGACCGGGACGGTGACGGTGTTCGCTTTCGATGAGGGGCAAGGCCTTAGCGAGCACACGGCACCATTCGACGCACTGGTCCATATCGTTGACGGCGAAGCGGAGATCACAGTCTCCGGTGATGGTTTCACCGTGAGATCCGGCGAGTTCGCGATCTTGCCTGCCGATGAGCCCCACGCACTTCAGGCTTTGGCTAGATTCAAGATGGTCCTGACGATGATCAAGTCTTGATCTACTGGAACACTTTTCCGCCCGCTTTGCGTTTGTCACAAGGAATATGATTGCGCGAGCTTTGACCTGGACCCGCAAATTGGGACGCTACCTGGCACTTCTGCTGTTAGGCGGTGGGTTGCTGGCGTGTATCGAGTCGTCGCCTGGGGATGACTCGGCCGAAACGGTGGTGCTGCTGCACGGCCTGGGCCGTACCGACCTCTCGATGTCCCGTTTACAGAACGCACTGTCCCAGCGCGGCTACCGCGTGGTAAACGTCGACTACCCTTCTAAAGACCACTCCATCGAGCACCTGGCGGCGGAGGTCTTGTCGCCGGCGATGGGAGACTGTTGTGCCAAGACGGACACGACGGTCCACTTCGTCACTCATTCCATGGGTGGCATCGTACTTCGTTACTACCTGGAGAATCACGAACTGCACAATCTGGGGCGGGTCGTGATGCTCAGCCCGCCGAACCAGGGCAGCGAGGTAGCGGACTGGGCGGCGGAGAATCCGATCATACAAAAGGTATTGGGCCCCTCGACCGAGCAATTGGGAACGGGTCCGGAGAGCGTGCCCTCGCAACTGGGCCCTGTGGATTTCGAGTTGGGCATCATCGCGGGCAACAAGACCCTCAATCCGCTATTCTCGCGTTTGATCCCCGGCGATGACGATGGCAAGGTGTCGGTGGAGCGCACGAAGGTCGAGGGGATGGCCGACTTTTTGGTGGTCCCCCACAGTCATACGTACATCATGTGGCGAGAGGCGGTCATCGATCAGGTTGTCTACTTCTTGGAGACTGGGCAGTTCCAACG
>JBDHGH010000253.1:0-4197 GCA_039589995.1 Gemmatimonadota bacterium
ACCGCTGTATGTCGTTCGCCAGCATCTCGTACAGGAACCAGAAGAACATCGAAAATGTCAAGCTAGCTTTACATTCCAACGCCATAAGGTTGACCCGGCGGTCGGGCGGCCTAAAGTGTCAGCCTTCCAAGCACCTGGCGCGGCCCTTCCCAAAACGGAGGAGATCGACCGATGGGACCGAGTGCGGCTAAACTCGACGAGCTACCGACCAAGAACGGTTTTCGCCTGCGCGGACTGGACATGACGCGGATCGAGACGTTCACCGACGCGGCGTTCGCCTTCGCCCTTACCTTGCTGGTCGTTTCTCTCGACATCCCGACCAGCTTCGAGGAGCTGACTGCGTCGCTACACGGGATCCCCGCGTTCGCGCTGAGCGCTGTGCTGCTGATGCTCTTCTGGAACGGACACAACGAGTGGAGCCGACGCTACGGGCTCGACGACGCGATGACCGTGATACTGAGCTGCTTGCTCGTGTTCACGGTTCTGGTCTACGTCTATCCTCTCAAGTTCGTCTTCCAGTCGATGCTGGTGTGGCTCAATCGAGGACTGGGTCTGCCGGTACCGTTCGAGGAAATCACTCTGCGATCGCCGGCCCAGGTGAACCAACTGTTCGTGATATACAGCGCTGGATTCATCGCCATGTGCGCGTCCATCATTTTGCTCAACCTTCACGCCTGGCGACTGCGGGAAACGCTGCACCTGAACGAACTGGAACGTTTCGATACGAAGGCCGAGATCGGGGCCTGGCTGATCGTCGGCGGTGCCGGCGTCCTCTCGATCATCGTGGCGCTGGCGCTCCCGCCGAGCCTCGCGGGTCTGCCGGGGTTCGCCTATATGCTGCTCGCGTTCGTCATGCCGGTCTACGGCATGGTCGGAGGACGCCGCCGCCGTGCAATTGCAGCAAGAAGTGGGTGATCGGTCAGCGGGGATTGCAGAAAGCGGCTGAAGCGCTGCATCATAGGAAAGTTGAAACCCACATGCCCGTGACGTTCTGAGTCTTCGTCGGTCCGTTCGAAGGAGGAGACCGTGGGTACCGTGGCCGAAGTGCACGCTCGCCTTTCGCGGCGGTCCGCCGCGCTCAAACGAAACGTATACGAGACCGTTGAACGGCTGTTGTCGCTGGCCGATGTGAGAATCGATGGCGACCGGCCGTGGGACATTCAGGTTCACGACGAGGCGATGTACGCGCGCGTGCTGGCCGAAGGCGCCCTCGGTCTCGGCGAGTCGTACATGGACGGGTGGTGGGACAGCGAGAGCGTGGACCAGTTCTTCCAGCACATTCTGTCCGCCACGCTCGAGGCCAAAGTCCGGCCCGGATCCGAGCTCCCATCGCTGGTCAAAGCCAGGCTGTTGAATCTTCAGAAGAGAACTCGGGCGTATCAGATCGGCGAACGACATTACGACATCGGCAACGACCTGTTCCGGTGGATGCTCGACCCGCTGATGATCTACAGCTGCGGTTACTGGAAGGACGCGGCCAGCCTGCAGGAGGCGCAGGAGGCCAAGCTTGATCTGGTCTGCCGGAAGCTGGGCTTGCGACCCGGGATGCGCGTCCTCGACATCGGCTGCGGCTGGGGCGGTACGGCGAAGTTCGCCGCCGAACGCTACGGCGTCGACGTCGTGGGCATCACCATATCCAAAGAACAGGCGAAGCTCGCCGAGGATACGTGCCGCGGGTTTCCGGTGGAGATCCGGCTGCAGGACTACCGAGAAGTCGACGAGACCTTCGACCGAATCTTGTCCATCGGCATGTTCGAGCACGTGGGCACCAAGAACTACCGTACATATATGAGAGTCGTGCGGGGCAGCCTGAAAGACGACGGCCTGTTCGTGCTCCATACTATAGGAGGCAACCGGTCGGTAAGTCGCACCAACGCTTGGACCGAGCGTTACATCTTCCCCAACTCGGTGCTACCCACAGCCAGACAGATCGCGACAGCCATCGAGGGCCTCTTCGTGCTCGAGGACTGGCACAACTTCGGACCCGACTACGACAAGACGCTCATGTGCTGGTTCCGCAACTTCGATGACGCCTGGGAGGAACTAAGGGCTCCGTACGGCGACCGGTTCTATCGGATGTGGAAGTACTTCCTCCTGTCCAGCGCCGGATCCTTCCGCTCGCGCGCCGCTCAGCTGTGGCAGATCGTCCTCGCACCAAAAGGCGTGGCCGGGGGCTACCGCTCCGTGCGTTGACCACTCGGCATCGCGACGCCCAACCGACCCTGCGACACGAGAACCGCGGGTGGTCGCCGATCTCGACGATTCTGCGCTGACCGGTTGACATTCCGAATGTCCGTGTGGTACTGATAACCTTCGGGCAAGCTCCCAAACACGGCACGACGTGGAGCACGTTCCACGGACCCGTGATCGCTGTACTTGGGCCCCGTCAAAGAACCCAGACCACGAGAGAAAAGAGATGAAGAACGAAGGCCAATGCCCGGTAGTGCACCGACACACTGCGGCTGGCGCCCTGTCAAACGATGACTGGTGGCCGGATCAGCTGAACCTGAAGATTCTCAACCAGCACTCTCCCAAGTCCGATCCGATGGGTGAGGAGTTCAACTACGCCGAGGAGTTCAAGAAACTCGACCTGGAAGCCGTGAAGAAGGACCTCAACGCGTTAATGACCGACTCGCAGGACTGGTGGCCGGCTGACTACGGCCACTATGGCCCGCTTTTCATTCGGATGGCCTGGCATAGCGCAGGCACCTACCGCGTCCACGACGGTCGTGGCGGGGGATCCTCGGGCACTCAGCGCTTTGCACCGCTCAACAGCTGGCCCGACAACGCGAACCTCGACAAGGCGCGCCGGTTGCTCTGGCCGATCAAGCAGAAGTACGGCCGCAAGATCTCGTGGGCCGACCTGATGATCCTCGCCGGTAACTGCGCCCTGGAGTCGATGGGATTCGAGACGTTCGGCTTTGCCGGCGGGCGCGAGGATGTTTGGGAGCCCGAAGACGACGTTTACTGGGGGCCCGAGACCGAGTGGCTTGGAGACGAGCGCTACAGCGGCGACCGGGAGCTCGCGAACCCTCTCGGCGCCGTCCAGATGGGGCTGATCTACGTGAACCCAGAGGGACCGAACGGTGAGCCGAGCGCGCTTGCCGCCGCCAGGGACATTCGAGAGACGTTCGCTCGCATGGCGATGAACGACGAGGAGACGGTTGCCCTCATCGCCGGCGGGCACAGCTTCGGCAAAACCCACGGCGCCGCCGATGCGGACCAATACGTCGGTCGCGAGCCCGAAGGTGCCGGCATTGAGGAGCAAGGCCTCGGCTGGATAAACAGCTTTGGCAGCGGTGTGGCCGGCGACACGATCACCAGCGGGCTCGAGGGCGCCTGGACACCCACCCCGGTGGCGTGGGACAACAGTTTCTTCGAGGTCCTGTTCGGCTACGATTGGGATCTGGTGAAGAGCCCTGCCGGTGCGTGGCAGTGGATTCCGACGGATCCCGCTGCGACTGACACCGTGCCAGACGCTCACGATCCGACGAAGACGCATCCCCCCATCATGCTCACGACGGACCTCGCATTGCGTATGGACCCGATCTATGAGCCGATTTCACGGCGCTTCTACGAGAACCCGGACGAGTTCGCCGATGCCTTCGCCAAGGCCTGGTACAAGCTGACACACCGCGACATGGGGCCGGTCTCGCGGTATCTCGGCCCGGAGGTTCCCGAGGAAGAACTATTGTGGCAAGACCCCGTGCCCGCGGTCGATCACGAATTGATTGACGCGCAGGATATCGCCGCTCTCAAAGCCAAGCTCGTCGCATCCGGACTAGCCATTTCGCAGCTGGTCTCGACCGCCTGGGCGTCAGCGTCGACGTTCCGCGGCAGCGACAAGCGTGGTGGAGCGAACGGGGCGCGCATTCGTCTTGCGCCGCATAAGCACTGGGAGGTGAATCGGCTGGCCGAGGTGGGAACGGTCCTGCAGAAGCTGGAGGAGCTTCAGCAGGAGTTCAACAGCTCGCAGTCCGGCGGGAAGAAGGTCTCGCTCGCCGACGTGATCGTTCTGGGCGGGTGTGCAGCCGTCGAACAGGCCGCGAAGAATGCCGGGTACGACGTGGAGGTTCCCTTCGCACCGGGGCGCACGGACGCGTCGCAGGAGTGTACCGACGTGGACTCCTTTGCCGTCCTCGAACCCACCGCAGACGGGTTCCGCAACTACCTGCGAGACGGACACAGCATCCCGGC
>JBDHGH010000254.1:0-6531 GCA_039589995.1 Gemmatimonadota bacterium
GGAGCCCCACCTTCAACAGGCCGGTGCGGAAGGGTGTCTGCCCGGTGATGAACGCGCTGCGTCCGGCAGTGCAGGATTGCTGGGCGTAGTAGTCGGTGAACAACGCGCCTTCCTTTGCAATCCGATCGATATTCGGTGTGCGCCCCCCCATCATGCCGCGGTGATAGGCACTGATGTTCGAGACCCCGACATCATCAGCAAAGATGACGAGAATGTTCGGTTTGCTTTGACCTGCGTTCTCTGATCCCTGCCCCTTGGCGGGTGCGGTCGAGAACTGCAGCATCAGCAGCAGCGATGTCAAAATCAAGCTCAGTCTAATCATGGTCAACTCCGTGGTTCGTTTCATTACAGATCGTTCCTTTCTGATTCGTTCAGTCATTCACTTCGCCTTCTCGAGGGCCGACGGCGACCAGTCGCCGGAGAGGGCCTCGGGTTTCGGCCGGCGTCGGGAGCTGGGGTGCAGGCGCCGATGAGCAGCGTCGAAGTGAACCACACTACTACGTGGAGTGCGGTCTTCGTTCGCATAGCGTCGCCTCCTTATTATACGATGCGGTCGTCTCATGCTTGTGCCTCTCCTGGTCGAGAGCCAGCTAACGTCCTGCCGATCAGCGGCGGCCGAAGGCCGGCCGCTGCATCGGCTTGTTAGCCCGCTGTTTGCTCGGCAAAGATGGCAGCCATCTTGTCGAGGCACTGCTCCAAGCCCATCTCGGACATCTCCATCAGCTGGCCAACCGTCCAGTCGTATTCCGTAACAGTCAATTCCGTCCTGCCGTTGCCCAGGTCATTGAAGATTACTTCGTTGCGCACCTCTCTCGGCATCTCCGGCGGCAGCCCCTGCTTGGTAGGGTCTATTATGTTGCCGTCTTTGTCTGTGAAGCGCAGGAGATACAGAATCCGTTTCTCAGGCACGATCTCCTCGTAGGTCCAAGTGTTGTATAAGTCTTGGCCGCCGTGTTCTTTCGGAGCACGCATGCAGACAAGCGACGTGCCGCCAACACGAAAATCCATCTTGGCAAACGGAGCTGTGAAGCCCGCCGGTCCCCACCAGCGCATAACTTGCTCCGGATCGCTCCAGGCCATCCATACCTGCTCGACTGGTGCGTCGAAGACGCGGGTAACGACAAGATCGCGTTTTTCAGGTTCGGCGGTCAAACAACCCTCTCGTTGTCTGGACTGTCCGATTCGATCGTCGGGCTAACGGTTATGCGTTTCAGCTGCGCCGTGAGGAACTAACGGCGTCGCAGGAACAACTACATAGAAGAGCCTACACCAATGCATAGCGCGCCCGCTGCAAACGACTGTTAGGGCTGCGCCTGTGACAGACGCAGGCCGCGCGACCCTCACGTGCGGGCGGTCGCTGGGGCGATAGAGGAAGCCCTCACCTAGCGGTTGGGTCGCCTTTGAACTCGACCAAGATCGAGTGGAGCGGAGTATCGCCGGTGTTCTCCAGGGAGTGGGTCCACCAATACAGGCTGTCCGCCAGGAAAACACCGGTTGGGATCGTTGCCTCCCACGCGGAGTCGTTGGCCTCCGTGATCATCACGGTGGCACCCTCAACGAAGTAGGCCACCATAGGCGCATGCGTGTGCTCTGGCTCGCTCTCGCCAGGCTCGAGCACATGGTCCACGATGCGCACTGCGTCATTCTCGAATAGCACCTTATAGTAGGGTTCCGGAAGCGCAGGTAGGGTGGCGACCGCAGCTGGCTCGGCCTGTGGTTCGGTCTCGGCCTCCGACCCTCCGGAGAAGAAATAGGAACCAGCCGCTCCCAACAAAACGCCGACGATCAAAGCGATGACGGTCTGCTTCATACTCGGACCTCCTTCTTCTCGCGTGTTCGCCTGACACGGCTTCCCTCCGGGTCACTCTTACGGGGGCACAGGCCGCGAGGCGCTACCTAACAGGTTCTTAGGCGGCTGAAGCTGCTGCGCGACATTCTTCGATCACCTCTGAAGGTACAAACTTCACAGCGAGCCAAACTAGCAACGGGACGATAAGGATGTCATCAATGTGGCCAATAACTGGAACCCAGTCAGGTATCAAGTCGATTGGGCTGAGTGCGTAAGCCACCGCAGCTCCGAGAAGTAGGCGCGAAGCCCGTGGCGTCTCGGGATGTCTCAGCACCAGCTGATATACACGCAGTTCATGGCGGAGGCTGTCTCGAAGTCTTCGAAGCGAGATCACAGAGATACCTTGCATCAGCCGCCTAACGCTTGCCATTCAGCTGCAAAGCGTAGCTTTGTCTGCTGCAATGGCTTGTTAGGCCGCTGCACTTCCTCATCCCGGTACCAACGCCAGGCACGCACCCACCGGGTCCTGAACAACGGCAGATGCGTACGTCCCATCTGTTTCTTGTGTCGCTTTGATGATCTCCCCCCCGCCCTCTCGCACACGACGAAGACTCTCGGGGAGATCGCCAACGGGGAGGTACATCAGCCAGACCGGCGGCAGGGGCCCAGGTTCGCGCCGCGTGCATAACAGACTCTCGCCGCCGAGTTCCCATCATCACCGAGCATATTGTAGTCGATGTAGGCCTCCTCCACGTCCTCCATCTCGATGTTCTGCACCGACCAGCCCACGACCTGTCGATAGAAGTCACGGGTTGCCAGGGCGTCAGAGACCGTCAGATTGATCCAAGAAATACAACCCGCACGCTCCGCGGCGTCCCGCGATGCGCCGCCCTCACCCGGGGAAATGGAATCGGCAGAGACGACTGGGATGACCCCGAACGCCGCCCCATTGGGATCGAGGAGAACAGCCCACTGACTTTCTCCGCCGTCGTCTTTGGAATGCATAAGCTCATCCCCGCCCAGCTCCAGCGCACGCGCGACACTAGTTGCGACATCGGCGACCTGTATGTGCGGCATCCATTGCAGCGGTAGCTTTTCGTACTCCGCACTGCGCGCGCCCAGGCCGATGATCGGCATTCCTCGGTTGTTCGTCAGGTCGTCCCGCCAAAGTGGATTCTCACCCGTGGTCAGGACACGTGAGTAGAAGCTCAGTTCCCGATCGTGTTCTGGGACGGCGATATCGGCGCTGAGGATCCCGCCGACGCCTGGGACAAATGGGTTACTCATGGTTCGCGTCCTGGTTGCAGCGCGTTGGTTGGCGCGCTGGTTTCTGCGGGCGTTCTAGTTAAATCGGCTGCCACTGGCTGCGACCCAGTCGGCCTAACGGTTATGCGTTTCAGCTGCGCCCCGCTGGAGCGCGGGGGCAGCTGCACAAAGGATTCAAGCTCGTGGTGTCCACGTCCGACAATCTGGCTCTCACCACGGAACAAAGGACCTAGCATGAAAGGCTGCAGCGCCAGCTGCAAACGCTTGTTAGGCGGCACCTAAGAGTCAAGCTCGGCAGAGAAGCCAAATAGCCTCCGTGGTGTGCTTATTGAGAAAAGCATACTCGGCTTGCTGCGATGCTAGGAACTGCTTCAGCTGTTCACGATACTGTCCGTAAGTCTCAGAGAGCCCCTGGACCGCGGTGCGAATGCTTTCGAGATCAAGAAGACTCTGCTCGGCGAATTCTTCGCCGGAAATGAGGATCTCGCGCACCATTACGTCCCCGTGCGCGGTGAGTTGCCGCACCGCCTCATCGTGGCATTCGTAGTACCCGTAGCCGGGGAACTTTGCACCAGGCGGAATCGATTGCCTCAGGAAGCCATCACTGATGACCATATAGCCCTCGGGGCGAGTCCACCGACGTAGAGCGGCGACGCAGTCTGAGTAGTCACCGTAGAGACCCGCACCGACAGCGGCGAATATAGCGACATCGAAGGCATCGATGTCCTCGGCTCGGTTTCGGATGTCCGCCACCTCAAACAAGCACAGGTGGTCTACGCCTGCAGCGCGGGCACTCGAAGCCGCGTCTTCAAGAAACGGTTCAAACAGATCGAACCCCGTAACTCGGTACCCGAGTTCCGCAGCGAGGACGAGGGAGACCGCCCCTTTTCCACAGCCCAGATCCACCACCGCTGCCTCCTGGGGCAGCTGTGCGGACTCCCGGAGGATGGTAGCGACTTTGTCCGGCCAGCCACCAAGAGCGCAGAAGTCCGCGAATATTGCAGAGAGAAGTGGCAACAGCTCCGGAGCTGCTCCGAATGCCTCAGCCACAAGCTCCTGTGGTTGTGGCTCCATCGATGTCCCAGTGCCCGCCTAACTAGTCTTCAACTGCGAAGCCCCAGACCGGGTAGCAAGCTCCGCAGCATAAGAAAGTCATTCTCGTCATCGGACGGTTGAGCCGGCTCCCAAGATACAATGGATCGTGCAAGCGGGGCCAGGATATTATGAGGGGCGATTGCTGCGAATATCGCTGCATAACGTGTACGCTAGATAGTGGTGCTGCAGGAAGAAGATCCAGCCTAGAGGGCGGCCGCCGGGCTGCGCACGCTAAGACGATCTGGTTCAGCACATGCGTGTAGACCAAGGTCGTGTTGACGTGCCTGTGGCCAAACAGCTCCTGCAAGGTTCGTATGTCGTAGCAGTCTCGCCACGTCCGACATCGATCTCTTTGACCCGAGGTTCCAGACGCTCGATCAGTCGCAGGCCCGATCCAAGTAGCAACATCGTTACCAGGCTCTTCGTACCGTCTAGCTGCCGAAGCAAGCCTTCACTTCCTCCACTCGTCCAGTATCCAGTCGTCACAACAGGCCGGAAGGAGGAATGAGACGACTATCTGGTTCACAATCTCAGTGACTGAAGGAGACTTGGCCTTCCTCCCGTTCACTAGCGGAATTGATGAAGGGAAAAGGGCTATTCAGCATCGACAGGTTCTTCCTCTGACTCTGGAGAGTTGGCGTCACGTGGAGGTAAGCGAAGGATCAGAATAGACACGATAACAGCGATGGCAAATAGAATGCCTCGAATGGCAAGTTCTTCTATGAGGAGGATAGCTGAGACCGGAATGGTGATCCAGATCAGTGCAACTAGTACAACCTTCAGCTTCAAGGATATGCCTTTCCCCTCCTGATAGCTGGTGATATAGGCTCCAAATACTCGATGGTTAGTGAGCCAGTTGTACCAAGATCTTGATCCTCGGACATAACAAGCGGCTGCAAGCAAGAGAAAGGGAGTAGTTGGCAACAGAGGTACTAGGATGCCAATAATCCCAAGGACTAACGAGACATGTCCCGCCAATATGAGAAAAGTCCTCACAGAGTCTTCTCCAACTGTTCACGGGTGCGCCCGGCCGATCCCCGGCCATCGCTTTCATGCGGCGAACATCTCAGCGAGCACTTCCAGCACCCGAGGCTGCGCGGCGGCGGGAAGCACACCCAGACGTCGCACCAACCGTTCGGAATCGACCTTGCGGATCTGATCCAGCACCACTTGACCGGCCTTCCGCTCGAAGCGACACGGCACGCGCGTCGGGTAGTCCCGGCCTCGTGTCGTCATCGGCGCCACGATCACCGTCCGGACGTGCCGGTTCATCTCGTCCGGCGAGATCACGACGCATGGACGAGTCTTCTTGATCTCCCGGCCGATCGTGGGGTCGAGGCTTACGAGGAAGACATCGAAGCGGCGGGCTACCACTCCCACTCCTCTTCATCCCAAGCGGATGCTTCGACAGGGCCGGCGTCCACGAGCTCGTCATCCCCCGCTTCCGACATCGCCCGAAAGCGATCTTCCCAACCCTGACGCGAGGGTACGATCGCTCGAACCATCAGGCCCTCTTCTACTACCTCGAGCTCGACTTCATCGCTCAATCCAGCTTCCTCCAGGATCGCCTTCGGGATGCGAATCCCCCGCGAGTTTCCGATCCGTATAATCCGTGCTCTCATAGTAATTACAATGTAATTACGTCAGCGAACACGCACAAGCGCCGGCACCCAAAGATGGCTCTGCGCACCTGCGTTCCACCCTCTCAGTAGCGACGGGAAGTCAACAGAACGTCAAACTACGTCAGTTTCAGCGTGCTAGTCGCCGGCGGGAGTGGCGGCGGCGACAGGCGCGGTGGTTGCGGCCCGGCTACGCCCGCGCCCCTCGAATAGATAATAGAGCACCGGGATGGAGGTGAGCACGAAGATCGTGCTGGCGATCAGGCCGCCGATGGTCGCCAGAGCCAGGGCGTTCCAGATCGTCGCGTCCATCGTCTCGCTGAACAGAATGAGCGGCAGCAGTCCGAGGACCGTGGTCAACATCGTCATCAGGATCGGGCGCACACGCTCCAGCGTGCCCTGGATGATCGCTTCCTTCAACTCGGCACCGCTTCGCCGGATTTCGTTGATGTGGTAGACGACAAGGATCGCGTTGTTCACCACGATGCCCGCCATCATGATCACCCCGATGTAGGCCGAGCGCGTGAAGGATGCGCCGGTATAGAAGAAGACGAGGAAGACTCCGATCAAGGCGAGCGGTACGGTGAGCAGCACGACGAACGGCGCGCGCAGTGACTCGAACAGCGCCGACGTCACTATATAGATGAGGATGACCGCGAAGATCAGCACCGTGTAGATCTGGCGCTGTTCCTCATCGGTCCAGAACATGTCCCGCTCTTTCTCGATCGTGTAGCCCGCTGGTAGCTCGGTGGCGTCCACTGC
>JBDHGH010000255.1:0-7253 GCA_039589995.1 Gemmatimonadota bacterium
AGGCCTGTCGACGTGCTCTCGAGATCACTCCGCCGGAGCTGGCCAGCGACATCGTTGACCGTGGAATCGTCATGACCGGTGGCGGGTCGCTGATCCGAGGATTGGACCGGTTGCTGGCGGAAGAGACGAACTTGCCGATCCATGTGGATGAGGAGCCGCTGACGTGCGTGGTTCGTGGCGCCGGACGCATTCTCGACGATCTGCCGAGATTCCGGGCCGTTCTGGCCAACTGAGCCGTCGGGGCACTGATCCGGAGTCCGGCTTCAAGCGGTTAGCTCGCCGCGATCCCCTGCAATTGCTGCTGTTGCTGCTGGCTGCGGTCGTGATCACGACCATGCCTAACCGGCACCAGCTCGGGCTAGCGACTACGGTTCGGTCCTCGGTTCTGGCTCCGGTGCTTCGCCTGCAGAGCGGATTCACCGACATGCGGCTGATGCGCGGTCGGGTGGAGGACCTTCGCGTCGAGCGTGACTCGCTGTCGGCGTTCCTGCTCGCCTTGCAGAACGTGGAGGAGGAGAACCTGCGGCTCAGGTCGTTGATGCAGCTTTCGCAGCGAGTCGCGGTTGGCTTCGAAGCCGCCAATCTGTACCCGGCACGCCGCAGTGGGGAGATCGTAGCTCGCTCGTTCCGATTGGACGTGGGCCGGGAGGACAATGTCATGATCGATGCGCCGGTAGTCGCGCCGGAAGGCCTCGTCGGCGTCGTCAGAGCGACCTCGCGAGGACAGGCGCTCGGCGACTATTGGACTCATCCCGACTTCCGAGTGAGCGCGATGACCGTCGACGGCAGCGTTTTTGGGATCATCAGTCCTGGCGAGTCCTCGTTGTCGATGGTGTTGGATGGAGCACCGTACCAGGTCGAACTGGACCCGGGCACCGAGCTGGTCACCTCGGGGATGGGTGGCGTGTTCCCCCGAGGGATCCCAATCGGAAGGGTAGTCGAAGTCAGAGAAGAGCAAGCGGGATGGACCAAGAGTTACCTGGTTCGACCTTCGGTGAATCCAGAGTCTGTACGTGAGGTGATGGTACTGGTGGAACGTGAGCCCAGCGAGGAAACCGGAGACGCCTGGAGTCGGCCGGCGTCGGAGGAAGAACGCTAGTCGTGCTTGAGCGAGCGCAGAACCGAGTCGGGCTCGCTGTTACCGTGCTTGTCCTGGCTTTCCTGCATTTCGCGTTGGCCCCGCTGTTCGATTCCTGGTACTTCAGTCCGAATCTGTTGGTATGCGCGGTGCTGATCGCTGCGCGCGAATTGCGCCCCGGTGCCGCGGCAGGGGTTGGATTCGTACTGGGCCTGCTCGAAGACTCCATGGCGGTGAGCTACTTCGGCCTCGCGACGATCTTGTTGACTTTGATCGGCTTCGTGGGATCGTTGACTCGCGATCTGTTTCTGGGTGAAGAACGGCTCTTCATGGGTACGTACTTGTTCCTTGGCACGTGGATGTTTGAGGCTGCGAGCTACCTGCTCATGGGTGCGGCGGGAGACCCACTGTCGTACCTACTACTGAAGGCGCCGCTGGACGCCGTGGCCACAGGCATCGTTGGCTACTTGACCGTTCCGATCTGGAGAGCCCGGTGAGCTCGATCAACCCGCCACCCGAGCTTTACAGGAGGAGCCGCGGCCGCCTGGCCCGCTGGGTTCTGTTGGCCATCGTATTCGCGATCTCGGTCCAGTTCTTCCGAATCCAGGTTCTGAAACACACGACCTACGCTCTGCGATCAGACAAGAACCGCATTCGCGACCTGCCCATTCCGGCGGCGCGGGGCACGATCTACGATCGCAACGGATTGGTCATTGCCGAGAACGTGCCGGGGTACTCCATCGTGGTTCTTCCTACATCGCTCGACTCGCTCGAGGTCGTGCTCGATACGCTGGCTGTGATACTCGGCCATTCGAGCGACAAGACCGACCGTTTGCTGGAGACCTATCGGCAACATCCCAACCGGCCGGTCATCGTCGACAGCGATGCCAGTTTCGGCGAGGTGTCGGCCATCGAGGAGCGTCGTGCGAACCTGCCCGGCGGGATCGTGGTTGAAGCCGCCCCGAAGCGGCTTTATCCCATTGGGCCGGAACTGGCGCACCTTGTCGGCTACGTCGGTGAGATCAGCGATGCCGAGCTGGATCTGACCGAGTTCGAAGGTTACGAGTCCGGTGCGATTGTCGGGCAGACGGGAGTGGAGCGAATCTACGACCGCGTTCTGGCTGGTACGCCCGGTGTGCGCGTGGTCGAAGTCAACGCACTCGGCAGGGTCGTTGGAGAGTTCCGAGGTCGCGAGACCGTTCCTGCAGTCCCTGGAGAAGATCTCTATCTGAACATCGACCTACCGCTGCAGAATTACGCGGTAGAACTGTTCCCCGACACGATGGCCGGAGCTGCAGTCGCGATGGACCCGAAGACCGGGGCCGTTCTGGCGATGTACAGCTCGCCGAGTTACGACCCGAACGTCTTTGTCGGTCGATTCGAGCAGCAGGAATGGCAGGCGCTCTACACCGATCCGGGTCGGCCGCTCTTCAATCGAGCCATCTCGGCCCTGTATGCGCCGGGCTCGACATTCAAGCTGGTGTTGGCTGGCATCGCGCTGAACCAGGGTGAAGCGGACATGACCACGGAGATGCCGATACCGTGCCGCGGTGCCCTGCAATACGGTAATCGTGTGTTCCATGACTGGACGCCGGCGGGACACGGGACCCTCGGTCTGGAGGGTGCGATCCGCGAGAGCTGCGACGTCTATTTCTATCAACTTGGAATCAAGCTGACGTTGGTGGATGTCCTGGATAGGGTACCCGACTTCGGCTTTGGCCGCCCGACTGGAATCGATCTTCCATCCGAGGCCAGCGGGACCTTTCCGCCGGATACGGCGTGGTACACCCGACGCTACGGCCGCTGGGGTTGGACGCACTCTGTCGTGTTGAACCTCGCGATTGGGCAGGGTGAGAACGCCCAAAGTGCGCTGAAGATGGCGCAGTTCTTCGCGGCGTTGGCATCGGACGGCAGCATGCCGATCCCGAGAGTCGCTCGCGATGGCCCGATCTCGGAGCCCGCGTACCGACTGCCGCTGGACGGCGACCAGTTGATGGGTCTGCGCGCGGCTTTGGTGGGGGTGGTCAACGAAGATGGCGGCACCGCCCGAGGGTCACGACTGCGCCGGTGGACGCTGGCGGGTAAGACGGGCACGGCGCAGAACCCCCATGGGGAAGACCACGCCTGGTTCGTCGGGTTCGCTCCGGCCGAAGACCCCGAGATCGTTGCCGTCATCATCGTCGAGGGCGGTGGTCACGGCTCGTCGGCGGCGGCGCCGCTGGTCTCGAGGCTCATCGACTTCTATCTGCAAAGGCCGGAGGCTGCGGGCGGATGAAGGAAAGGGTACCCCTGAGGATCGGCGATCCGATCAGCCTCGCCCTGGCGCTCCTTCTGGTCTTCTTCGGCGTGGCCATGATCTTCTCGGCGGGAGAGCTCGATGTCCCTTCCGCTGTCACGGGTATCTGGAAGAAGCAGGCCGTCTGGCTGGTCATCGCGCTGGTTGTTTTTGCGATCTTGCTTCGCATCGAGATCCGCTGGCTCGAATGGGTCACGCCTCTGGCCTACGTCATCGCCATCGTCGGCCTGGTCGCCGTGCTGGCGATCGGGGCTGGCGATGGATCGCGCAGCTGGATTCGCTTCGGCACGCTCGGTTTTCAGCCGTCCGAGTTCGCCAAGCTCGCCACGATTCTCGTGCTGGCCAGACTCGTGGCGGGCCGCGATCGCCCGGCCGACAGCTTGTGGGAGCTCTGGCCCTTCGTCGCGGTCGTGTTCCTGCCGTTCGCTCTCATCATGGCCGAGCCGGACCTGGGGACGGCGTCCGTCTTCGTAGCCATCCTGATAGCCGTGTTGTACTGGTCGGGACTGCCACTCCCAAAACTCATCCTGTTCGTTAGCCCCCTCGTCAGTTTGGCGCTGTCGTTTTCCACTTTCCTGTGGGGCGTCTGGCTGCTCTTGATCGTCGCATTCCTCTACCGGTCCCGGGCATACCTGACCGAATCGTTGGCGGTCGTACTCGCCAACGTCGCCATGGGTGTCGTCGTCCTGCCTGTTTGGCGAAGCCTGGCGCAGTATCAGAAGGTGCGCATTCTGGCGTTTCTCCAGCCGGAAGCGGATCCCAGGGGTGCCGGCTGGCATCTGATCCAGTCGCAGGTGGCCATCGGATCGGGTGGCTGGTTGGGCAAGGGCTTTACGGAGGGAACTCAGAAGCGCCTGGCCTTCCTACCCGAACAACACACCGACTTCATCTTCGCCGTAGTGGGCGAAGAATTCGGTTTCGTCGGCATCGTGCTCGTACTGATCGGTTTTGCCGTTCTCCTTTGGCGCATTCTACTCGTCGCCGAGCAGACTTCCGACTCGTTTGCCTCCACAGTTGTTTTTGGGATCTTCGCGCTTTGGTTGGCCCATCTGGTAGCCAATGTCGGCATGACCGTCGGACTCCTTCCGATCACCGGCCTCCCGCTCCCGTTCCTCAGCTACGGGGGAAGCTTCCTGCTCGTCTCCTTCTTGGCGCTCGGGGTCGTCGAGCGTGTTGCAGCTGAACGGAAGTCGGGTTAGCTGGCACTAATTGCAGTCATTTCCTACCAGACGGCCTTGCGGTTAGGGGCCAAAGATAGGATCTTTGTTGGACTTGGGACATTCCGACCCAGATTCACACCCGTATCCAGGCTCGGTTAATGGCGTGGTTTCGTAAGGAAAAGAAAAAGCTGGTCGGACAGAAGCGCGAGTTGCCGGCGGACGTCTGGTCGAAGTGCGACGGCTGCGGCGAGATCGTGTATCGCGAGAAGCTGGCCGAGAACCTCAACGTATGTCTGACGTGTGGCCATCACTTCCGCATCGGTGCCGAAGACTATGCCGACCTGTTACTCGACGCCTCGCTCGAGGAAGAGTACGAAGCCGGGTTGAGCTCGGTCGATCCTCTGCAGTTCGTCGGGCCGACGCCTTATGCCGAGCGCTACGAGCGCGCGCTGAAGAAAGGTATCACCAAAGAGGCGATCCTCACCGGCAGAGGACGAATAGACGGCCGGCCGGTGAAGTTCGGTGTCATGGATTTCGGGTTTATCGGCGGGTCGATGGGGTCGGTGGTAGGTGAAAAGATTGCCCGGGTCGCCGAGCGGGCTCTGGGTGAGAAGCAAGCGCTGATACTCGTAGCGGCCTCTGGCGGTGCGCGAATGATGGAAGGCGTGCTGTCGTTGATGCAGATGGCCAAGACTTCCGCTGCGCTCGGCCGCCTTCACAAATCCCGACTCCCCTACATATCGATCCTCACGCACCCGACCACGGGCGGTGTAACCGCGTCCTTCGCGATGCTGGGCGACATCAACCTAGCCGAGCCCGGGGCTCTCATCGGTTTTGCCGGACCCCGTGTGATCGAACAGACGATCGGCCAGGGCCTGCCCGACGGATTCCAGCGCTCAGAGTTCTTGTTGGAGCACGGTATGGTCGACATGGTCGTCCCGCGGCCCGAGCTCAAGACCACGGTGTCCCGTCTCCTCGGGCACATGATGGACGGCCACGAGGCCTAGGGCGCTAGGCGGGATCCCTCCAGTAGTCGGCGATAACCACTTCCGATCCCCAATCTCTCCCTTATTATTAGGCGCCATGTACACAACGTCTGCGCCTGACCGACTGTCCAGGCGGCGCCGTCCTGCGGATTGACCATGGGTACAACTGATCTGCTGGAGGGGCTCCTCGGCCTGCAGCCGACCGGGGAGATCCGCTGGGGACTGCACCGGGTCCGGCGCATGCTGCTCGAGGTGGATCGGCCGCACATGGCGTTCCGCTCGGTGCACGTGGGTGGCACCAATGGCAAAGGGTCCGTGGCGGCGATGGTCGCCAGCATTCTGGACCGTTCTGGGCACCGGGTGGGTCTCTATACATCGCCGCACCTGGTCGAGTTCGGCGAACGGATAAGGATCGCCGGACGTGCGGTGGGCGAAGACCTGATCGCCGCCGGTGCGCGTCGATTGCGCCCGATCGCGGAGGAGGTTGGCGCCACGTTCTTCGAGGCGACCACGGCGCTGGCGTTCTACTGTTTCGCGGAATCCGGAGTCAACTTCGCGGTCGCGGAGGTCGGTCTCGGTGGCAGGCTGGATGCTACGAACGTGCTTCTGCCCGAAGCGGCGGTGATCACCAACGTGGCGTGGGACCATGCCGACTATCTCGGTAATACCTTGTCGGCCATAGCGCGAGAAAAAGTCGGGATCGCCAAGCCCGGGGTACCTCTCGTGCTCGGTCGGCTACAGCCCGAGGCTGCACGGATCGTTCGGGAGTTTGCGGCACTGGCGGGCGCGCCCACGCTGCAGCTGGGGTACGATGCCGGCGTGAGGCGTATTCGGATGGGACACACGGGTACCGAGCTCGAGTACGTGGGCCCGGGCGCCGCCGAGCCCATTCGCTTGCACGTGCCGCTGTTGGGCGCGCACCAGGCGTGGAACGCGGGGCTGGCCGCTCTGACGGTGCAGAGCTTGCCCAGCGAACTGCGCCCCGAGCCTACAGAGATCGTCGAAGGGATCGGGTCGGTCGGCTGGCCCGGTCGATTGCAGATCGAGGAGAGATCGGGCCGTACCTGGGTGCTGGACTCGGCGCATAACCCCGAGGCCGTCGATGCTCTGACGCAAGCGCTGGCCAGTCTAGATTTGCCGAGTCCGCTGGCGTTGGTCGTCGCGATCATGGGTGACAAACCGTGGCCGGAGATGCTGCCTCCACTGCTCGCACTGGCTGACGTGTCGATATTCACGGTCGCACCCAGCTCTCCGGCCGAGCGGCGCTGGGATGCACACGAGGTGGCGAGCACGATATCGAGCTATGCGGTGGAAGTGATAGAGGATTTCGATGCGGCGTTGCAGCGCGCAGCAGAATTGGCGCAGACGGTAGTCGTGACGGGATCGAACCACACGGTGGGCGATGCCATGCGACTCCTGAATGTACCCGTATCCTTCATTCAAACGAATAGGGTCGGATAGGTCCGATGTCAGAACTAAAGGGATTGCCGGGATTCAGGGATTTCTATCCCGATGACTACGCCAGGCGCTCGTATCTCATGGGTATTTGGCGGGACGTTGCTCGGCGATACGGATTCGACGAGTACGACGGCCCTCCCCTCGAATCACTCGAGATCTATACGCGAAAGTCTGGGGAGGAGATCGTTCAGCAGCTGTACGAGTTCGAGGACAAAGGCGGCCGTCACATAGCACTCAGGCCCGAGATGACCCCGACCCTGGCGCGGATGGCTGGC
>JBDHGH010000256.1:0-3948 GCA_039589995.1 Gemmatimonadota bacterium
GGTGGCGTATCGACTGGCATCAGAGATAGGAACGGCACCCTTTTCCAACAGAGCCCGCACTGTACGTCCGTCGACGTACTCCATCGCGATGAAGAGCGTCCCGTCGGCCTCGCCCGAGTCGTAGATGGATGCGATGAAGGGGTGTGTGACTGCCGCCGCCGATTGGGCCTCGCGAAGGAACCTCTCTCGGCGCTCCTCGTCAGCCACGAACTCGGGCTTGAGGACCTTGACGGCGACCGGACGATTCAGCTTCTCGTCGTGGGCCTTGTAGATGACCCCCATGCCGCCGCGGCCCAACTCCTCAAGGATGCGGTACTGGGAGATGATGTGACCGGGCTCGAAGCCCATGACGCCCTGGTCCCCTCGTCAACCCGGGGTGTGAGCGCAACACGCTGCATTTCAGTCGGTTGGGTAACTGTAGCCGCCGGCGCCACAGCCAGCAAGGGATCCGTGGCTCCGCGCGTGGTATCCTCGCCCCCACAGCCAGTTCCGACAACTCGTTGCGTGCGAAGCAATTCCACTGAGGGAACCCTCGTGAGCCTCGCCCCAGGACAGTCGTTGCTCCACTACACGCTGATCGAGCAGATCGGTGCCGGTGGGATGGGTGTCGTCTTCAAAGCGACTGACACCAAGCTGCGCCGGGAAGTTGCGATCAAGGTCCTTCCGGATGACTTCGCGAAGGACCAGGAGCGATTGGCGCGATTCGAACGGGAAGCCCACGTTCTGGCCTCACTCAACCATCCAGGGATTGCGTCCATCCATGGTCTCGAAGAGGAGGATGGGGTTCGGTTCCTGGTGCTGGAGTTGGTTCCTGGTGAGACGCTCGCGGATCGTTTGAAGCGAGGACCACTTCCTGTCGATGAAGCCCTTACGACCGCGAAGCAGATTGCCGAAGCTCTCGAACAAGCACACGAACAAAACATCGTGCACAGGGATCTCAAACCCGCGAACATCAAGCTCACGCCCGAAGGCAAAGTGAAGGTGCTCGATTTCGGTCTGGCGAAGGCCTATGAATCGGACACCTCATCGCCTGACCTGGAGCACTCACCGACGGTTCTTGCAAGCCCGCCGACGATGCAGGGAATGATCCTCGGTACGGCCGCATACATGTCGCCCGAACAGGCGCGCGGGCGGCCGGTGGACAAACGGGCCGACATCTTCGCCTTCGGATCAGTGGTCTACGAGATGCTCACAGGGCAGCGGGCATTCGATGGAGAGACCGTCTCCGACGCGATTGTGGCAATCCTCGATTATGAACCGAACCGGGAAATGCTACCGCAAGCTGTTTCGTACAGAGTGCGCGATCTGTTGGGACGCTGCCTCCAAAAGAACCCACGTCACAGGCTTCGCGACATCGGGGACGCACGGATCGAGATCGAGGAAACGCTGAGCGGCGAGCTGGGCCCGGAGCCCATGGTTGCGCCTGCGGCGGCTCTTTCGCGACGGGTCGTTTGGATGACCGTCGCCGTCGCCGTGGGTCTCGCAGCCGGCCTGGGCATCTCCCGCTTCGGACGCGGAACACCCGAACCGCGGCGCGATGTCCAGCGAATCCAGTTCGAGTTTCCGCATCTCGTAGAGTCCACGCGCATCGAATGGCTGAAGATCTCGCCCAACGGGCGATACGTCGTCTACGAGCCGCGTGACGAGTCGGGGCTTTTCTTACGCGATCTCTCTGCGCTCGACGTTCGCATGCTGCCCGGCACGGAAGCCGGCGACGGGCCCTTCTTCTCGCCGGATTCGCGCTGGGTTGGGTTCCTCGGGGAGGGCAAGCTGAAGAAAATCGCGGTGTCCGGTGGGCTTCCCGTGGAACTTTGCGACGTCGGGAACTCGCCCGGCGCAGCGTGGGGACCCGACGACAACATCTTGTTCTCGCCGACCTGGGCCTCGGGGTTGTACGCCGTGAGCGCCGAGGGCGGCGAGCCGCGCCCGGTGAGCACGCTGGACACTGCACAGGGTGAAGCGGGGCATTGGTGGCCCCGGTTTCTCCCGGGGGGACGTCACGTTCTGTTCACCGTGTACACGGACAAGGGCAGCCTTGCGCAGGCAAAGATCGGCTTGCTGGATCTCGACACGGGCTCGCACCGGTCCCTCGGTCAGGGAGCGGCCCCACGTTATGTGTCGAATGGCCATCTTGTTTACCACCGCGCCGGAGTCTACGAGGTTTCCGCGTTCGACCTGGCCCGCCTCGAGATTGTCGGATCTCCCCGGGTCGTTCTCCACCAAGTTCCTGCTCTGGATCCAGCTGGTTGGAGGGAGAACCTCTTCTCTTTTTCCGAAACCGGTGCGTTGGTCTACATCGATCGAGGTGTGGGAGGCACCTGGTTGGAGTCATCCTTGTACTGGCTGGATCGGCGGGGCCAGCTAGAACGTCTTCCGTTCCCCCCGATGGTCTACACGGCTCTGTCACTGGCCCCGAACGGTGAACGGATCCTGGTCTCAGCGATCTCGCATGGCGAGTTCGTCATCCAGTTATTGGACCTCGAACGAGGAACCTTCGAGGAACTGGACTTCGAGTCCAATTCCCTGCGCCCCCGTTGGCATCCAGATGGAAAGAGATTCGCGTTCACGTCTTCACGAAACGGACCGTGGGGCGGCTACTTGCGAGATCAGTCCACGGGTCAACCTGAAAGCGCCCTGATCGTTTCCGCTCTGGACGAATCGCCGGGAGATTTCACGCCAGATGGGAAAGAGCTGGTGTTCGCCAGGTGGAACCAGGAAACGGGCGTCGACCTGTGGCTGCTGGATCTGGAGAGTCAGGACGAGAAGCCAGTGGTGACCCTTCGGTCAGACGATGAGTTTCCGAGGGTGTCTCCCGACGGAAACTGGCTCGCCTACGAGACCGATCGCTCTGGCGTGGAGGAGGTGTATGTGGAGCCATTGCGTGGTCCGGGACGCGCTGTCCGGGTCTCAAGCCAGGGCGGAACGAAAGCAGTCTGGTCACCGCCCGGCGGGGAGATCTTCTACGCGGTTGACGGACGAGCGATGGTGGCCGGGTATCAGACCTCGTCCGGGGCCTTCGATCCCGAACCGCCTGTTCCTTTCATACACGAAGAGGGCGAAGCTCCGACAAAGTCGATCCTGTTTCTGGAGCCCAGCTCCGATGGTCGACGGCTTCTCGTCGTCCTTCCCGAGCAGGAACCACGGGCGCGTATCACCGTGGTGACGAACGGATTCGACGAGCTGCGCGGTGACTCCGGGCAACGGTAGGAGCGCCATCTCAGGCAAAAGATGGGGACCAGTTGACGCCCGTATCCAAGCCATGGAGTGCTAGAATAGCCCCACACGTGACAACAACTGGTGTCCCGATTTGGAACCACATTCTCAACAACCTGCAGTACTTCTCGCCCGTCGGGTTCCGGAGCACCGTTGCGAAGTTCTCAATTGCGACGCCCGTAGTCGCTCCAAAACCTTTGCGTTTCCTCTGATCGCGGAGGCAGGGTCATGTCCATGCACGCCATCTCTCGAACAAAGGCCGCTTTGCTGCCCGTTGTGCTTCTCCTAGCGAACGCATGTGGACAAGACGCACCCATCGAGCCTGAACCGCAGAGGGTCGTCTCGACCTGGGGCTCGCCAGGTTCCGAAGACGGCCAGTTTGACCATCCGTCGGGCGTCGCGGTGGATGCGACCGGGAAAGTGTACGTGGCCGACCGCGATAACCACCGTGTCCAGAAGTTCGACGACAGCGGCGTCTTTCTAACCAAATGGGGCGCTCTGGGCATCGAGGACGGGCAGTTCAACGGTCCTCAATCCGTCGCTGTGGACGAAAGTATGAACATCTACGTCGCAGACGCCGGCAACCACCGGATGCAGAGATTCGACAGCAACGGCCAGTTTTTATTGAAGTGGGGATCCGAGGGCTCTGGGGACGGTCAGTTTCAAGTTCCAGTCGGGGTCTCCGTTGCTTCCGATGGCACCGTTTACGTTGCAGATGCAAATGGCATTCAACGC
>JBDHGH010000257.1:0-3941 GCA_039589995.1 Gemmatimonadota bacterium
CGTCTTCACCATGCCCGAGTTTCTGGAGAAGCGTTACTCGCCGTCGGCCCGCTGGTTCCTCTCCGTTGTGATGCTCGTCGGTTACGTACTCACGAAGGTCTCCGTCACCGTCTATGCTGGGGCGGTGGTCTTCCAGGTGCTCATGGGTGTCGACTTCTGGACCGGTGCCCTGGTTGTCGTCGTGCTCACCGGCCTTTACACCATAGCCGGCGGCCTGCGAGCCGTGCTCTACACCGAGGCGCTGCAGACGATCGTCCTCATCGCGGGCTCGGTGATCCTGACGATCCTGGGTCTGCGCGAACTCGGCGGCTGGGGCAACCTGGTAGCGACGGCGGGTCCCGACCATATGAACTTGTTCCTGCCCGCGGACAATCCGGAATTCCCCTGGCCGGGAATGGTGTTCGCGCCTCCGATCGTCGGCCTGTGGTACTGGTGTACGGACCAGTACATCGTGCAACGGGTTCTCGCGGCCAGCGGCGAGTCGCAGGCGCGGCGTGGAAGCATCTGGGCGGCATACCTGAAGCTGCTGCCGTTCTTCATCTTCTTGATCCCGGGCGTCATCGCCTTCGCCCTCGCCCGAACCGGACAGCTCGATTTGCCGGCGGCCGACCAGGCCTTCCCGGTCATGGTCAAGACGTTGCTGCCTATCGGATTGCGTGGACTGGTGGCGGCGGGCCTGCTGGCTGCGTTGATGAGCTCGCTGGCTGCGGTGTTCAACTCGTGTTCGACCCTATTCACGATGGACATATATAAGAAGCTGCGGCCGGCTTCCTCAGAGCGAGCCCTTGTTACGGTAGGACGCGTGGCGACGGGTGTGGTCGTGGTCTCGGGTGTTCTCTGGATTCCGCTCATGAACAACATCTCCGGCGAGCTATATCACTATCTGCAGAGCGTACAGGCGTACATAGCACCTCCGATCGCCGCGGTTTTCTTCCTCGGACTGTTCTGGAAGCGATTGAACGCTGCGGGCGCGCTGGCTGCGCTTGTCGGTGGCTTCGTTCTCGGTATGCTGCGGCTGGTGGCCGAGCTGAACAAGGAGGCGTTGAGCGGAGCGCTCTTTTGGTTTGCCGACGTGAACTTCCTCTACTTCGCCATTCTCTTATTGGGAGTGAGCGTTGTGCTGCTGGTGGTCGTGAGTCTCGCGACGCCGATGCCCCGATTCGAACAGATACGCGGGCTGACCTACGCAACAACGGTGGCAGAGGACAGGGCAGCTTCGCGCGCCAGTTGGAATGCCCGCGACGTCGTGCTCTCGCTCTTCGTACTGGTCCTCCTGGCGGGCATCCTGATCTACTTCTCGCCGCTTGTCATCGGCTGAGGAGTACTATTCGGGGCGCATCGCCTGCATGGGGTCCACCCGCGTCGCGCGAACGGCGGGAACCCAGCTGGCCGCCAGCGCCGCAAGCGCTAGCACCACGATCACACCGCCGAGTGTCGTCGGGTCGGTGGCGCTCACCCCGAACAGCAAGCCCGACATCACGCGGGTAATGGCAAAAGCACCCGCGAGCCCGAGGCCAGCACCGACGAGCACGCTCAGGCCGGATTCGCGAAGCACCATGCCCCGCACATCGGCGGCCGTTGCGCCCAGCGCCATGCGGACGCCGAACTCCCGGTTCCGTTGTGCGACGGCGTACGACAGCACGCCGTAGATCCCCAGCGCGGCGAGCAGCAGAGCGAGCGCCGCGAAGGCCGTTAGCAACTTGGCGGCGAAGCGCCGTTCGGCGATGGAGTCTTCGAGGATCTGTGACATCGTGGTGAACGATGCCAGGGCAACGTCGGGATCGAACTGTCGCACAGCTGCGCGGATAGCGCCGCTGGTGCCCGACGCGTCTCTAGTGCGCACGGCGATAGCCGCACCGCGCAGCCAGCTGATTTGTCGGTGCGGTACGTAAACTACCCCGCGAGTCTCGTCGCCCGCGCCGAAATAGCGGACGTTCTCGGCCACGCCCACGATCTCGCGGTAGATGTTCTCATCACGCCACGATCGCACCCGCTTGCCCACGGCCTCGTCCACCGACCCGAACATCCTTCGCGCGAACTCACGATTCACGATCATAACAGGAATCGATCCCTCGTTGTCCGCCGAGTTGAGGTCGCGACCGGCGATGAGCGGCAAGCCCATGGCGGCGAAGTAGCCGGGATGGACCACGTCCCAGATGCCGCTCACTTCTTCGCCGTCGGGCGGCTCGGGCCGACCCTCTGGTAGATGAGCCCGGAATAGGGTGAAGCCGCCGCCACCCAGGGGGAGAGATGACGTCACCGCCACCGCCTCGACACCGGGCACTGCTTCCAGACTCTCCTTCAGTCGGGCGTAAGCTTCGGCGACCGACCGGCCCCGTTCGTAACGCGCTGCCGGCAAGGTCAGCTTGAAGGTAATCATGTCTTCGACGTCGAAGCCGGGATCGACGTCGCGTAGGCTGGCGACGGTGCGGAGCATCAGGCCCGCGCCGGCCAACAACACGACAGCCAGCGCCAACTCGGCGGCGATCAATCCGTTCAAGAAACGGCGACCCTTGGGGCCGCTGGTGCTCCCGAACGAGGCGTCGGCCAGTGCCAGCGATGGCCCCTGTCGTGTGGCACGCAACGCCGGCAGCAGCCCGAAGATGAGAGCCGACGAAATCGATACTGCAAGCGCGAATGTCAGCACCGGCATGTTGAGTCCGACCTGATCCATGCGCGGCACAACGGAGGGTGCCAGCGCAACTAACAGGTCGATGCCGACCAGCGAAAGCGATACACCGAGGGCTCCGCCGGCGAGCGCCAGCAGCATACTTTCGGCAAGCAGCTGCCGGACCAGGCGACCGCGCGCCGCTCCGATCGCTGATCGGATGGCCAACTCGCGCCCGCGCCGCGTGGCACCGGCCAGCTGCAGGTTTGCCAGGTTCACGCAGCCGATGAGAAGTACGAAGGCGACTGCGCCCATCATGACCCAGAGGATCGTGCGCGTCGCGCTCCCGACCACGCGTTCGGCGAGTGGGACGAGGTCGGCCGAACTGCCGGCGCGCAATTGTGGGTAGTCGCGTTCGATGCGCGCTTGTATGGCGACGAGTTGAGCGCGCGCCTCTTCTAGGGTCTGACCGGGCCGCAAGCGCGCCATGCCAAAGAGCCCGAAGTTATCGCGATCGCGCAACCCAACCAGCGTTGCCGCGGACGGTCGCAGCGTTATGAAAACAGGTGCCGGAAGGACGTCCGCCTCCGGCGACATCACTCCGACAATAGTGGCCGGCTCGCCATCGAATCGGACCGTGCGACCGATGATGTCACGGTCGCCGCCGAATCGGCCCTGCCACATCCCATAAGTCAGCACCGCAACGGCCGGCGCACCGGGCCCGTACTCGTCCGCCAGCGGCAGGCGGCCCAAAGTGGGCGCGACCCCGAGCGTCGCGAAGAAATCCTCGCTATGAATGATCGTGTTGATGCGCTCGGGTTCGCCCGACCCATCGGCCAGGTCACGAGCACCGACTCCGAAGACGGTGACGCGCTCGAAGATCCCGGCCTGGCGCCAGTCCTCGTAGTCGGCGTAGTTCACGGAGCCCGAGATGACACCCCGCGCCGGCCAGGTGGCAACCACCATCATCAACCGCTCCGAGCCGGGGAACGGCCAAGGGCGGAGCAGAGTCCCCTCGATCGCGCTGAAAATGGTGGTGGTGGCGGCGACGCCAACGCCGATCGTCAGCACGGCGATAGCCGTGAAACCGAGGCGTTTACGGAAGAGTCGGAGTGCGTGTCGCAGGTCGTTGATCAGGCCGCTCATGAGATCCCTCTTACTAGACATACGAAACCGCACGCACGAATGTGTCGGTCTGCTGTGTTGGATCGCCTACCGGTCAAAAAGGTTGCGTCGGGGGTGCAAAACTCCCGGCCTTCTCAACCGATGCGCCTGGGACCCTGCAACTATAACTTAAGCACATGGACACCCAGAAACCGTTTCGGGCTTTGAT
>JBDHGH010000258.1:0-3937 GCA_039589995.1 Gemmatimonadota bacterium
CCCATCTCAGTTGAGCGATTATCCTACCATTGAGGATCTCTTCGAGACGCTCGAAAACTGGTTGTCTCAGGATCCCCACGAGGTCAGCGCCGACTACCACGCCGAGTTGGGCTATCCTACCGACGTCTTCATCGACTTTATCGAGAACGCCATCGACGAGGAGCTTGGTTTCGTGGCCTCGGGTCTCGTCGAGCTCTAGGATTCCGCGCATCATATTGCATGCATTCTGTTGACGAAACGATGCGATTCGGCGAAGATAGTGGCGTGAGAACGAAGCCGAACAGGAGGGTAGAATGGCTGCCGTAACGATCAGGGACCTGCCGGACAAGGTGTACGAGCGATTGAAGGAACGAGCCCAGCACAATCGCCGCTCGATCACGCAGGAAGCCGCCTGGATACTGGAGACGGCGCTGTCCGAGAGCGGGGCTCCGGGCGAGGCGTGGGCGGAGGTGGCGCGGGTGCGGGAGATGGTCGGTCGACGCTACGGCCACTTTCCCGACAGCGTCCCCGATATCCGCGAGGATCGCGAGCGATGACCGGCGCGATAGGAACACCGCTGGTCGTCGATACCAGTGTGGCGGTGAAGTGGTTCTTCCACGAACCGCGCTCGGAAGAGGCGGTGGCGATTCTCGAGGCGTGCCGCACCGGCGGGCAGGAGCTGTTGGTCCCCGACCTCATCTATGCCGAGTTCGGTAACGCCGTGCGCAAACGCGTCCTCCGCGACGGGCTCGCACCGGAAGATGGCTCGACTATCGTCGCCGCTTTCCGTCGACTGCCGTTTGAGGCCGTGGTGGCCAGCCGCACGCTGTGGCCCGCGGCCTACCGCCTGGCGCTGGAGTACGGCTGCACGGTGTACGATGCGGTGTTCATCGTGACGGCCAGCCAGGTGGGCGCCGACTGCGTCACGGCGGATGAGGAATTATACGAGACCGTCGCCGAGCATGTATCTGGCCTCAGATGCCTAGGTCACGGCTAGTGTCCGAGATATCGCCACGAATCAACTGTGGCTAGGCGATGGCCGCCGCCCTAACAATATCAGGCGGCGGATACAGTTTGTGACCTCGTTGCGACTCCAGCACGGAGAGCCCCAGCCATGCGAATCGCACGTTCTTCACCCTACCGGGTGCGGTCGTCGACCGCGCTCATCTCCTGGCCGCTGATTGTCGGCCTCGCCGGATGTGAAACCGGTTTCGCGACGAAGAGGATGCCGAGGGGCGTTGGACGCCGTTCAGGTTTAGGTGAGTAAACGAGTAATGGAGCTTTAGAGCAATTCGAAGTTGAAGTGTGTACGGTGGCCACTTCAACTTCGAATGCTCTATTGTTCTAATGCTCTATCGATCGAAATTCCCAATCCCGATCCCAATTCGAAACCTCCCCATTCGCGATTCCGTAGAGATAGAGGCCCCAACCCGAGAGGTCCTCATGCGCTCACGTTTTGTGTCTGCTCGCTTGTTCGCGATCGCGCTCTTCAGCGTCACTGTCTCCCCTTTTCTGGTCGCCTGCGGTGCGGAGGATGCGCCGTTCGCTGGCGAGACGGGGCCACCCGTGACCCGCGGTCCCTTGACGCTCACGCCCATCCGCTTCGCCCAGACCGACTACTACTTCATTCCGGGTCAGAAGACCATCGACGCCGAGGAAGGGCGCTTGCGCGTTCCATTGAGGCACGGCGACCCGGGCAGCGATTCCATCGGCATCCATTTCGTCCGTTTCGCCAGTACCAGCGATAACCCCGGGCCGCCCATCGTCTACCTCGCCGGTGGACCGGGTGGATCGGGCAGCTACTCGGCGTCGGGCGATCGTTGGATACTGTTCCAGACGTTGAGAGAAGTCGCAGACGTCATCGCGTTGGATCAGCGCGGCACCTACTACTCCGACCCCTACGCCCTTTGCCCCGGCAGCTGGGATTATCCGCTGGACCAGGAGACGAGCCCGGCGCTGCGAGCCGAGTCCGCGCGCGAATTCCTCGAGGAGTGCCACGCGTACTGGTCCGACTCGCTGGATATCAATGCGTTCAATTCTTGGGAAAGCGCGGAAGACCTGGACGATCTGAGGGAAGCGCTGGGGGCCGAGCGCTTGAGCCTTTGGGGCATCAGCTACGGCACGCATCTGGGCCTGGCCTACATCCGCCAGCATCCCGACCGTGTTGAGCGTGCGATCTTGGCGGGCGTCGAGGGGCCGGACCACAGCTACAAGCTGCCCGCCAACCTGGACCGGGTCCTGTTGCGGGTGGACAGCGCGATGAAGGCGGACGAGAAGCTCAGCCAGGTCGTCCCCGACTTCGCCGGCGAGCTACGCTCGCTGCTCGCCGAGTTGGAACGCGAGCCAGTACGCGTGGAGGTCGAAGACCCCGAGACCGGCGCACCGGCGACCCTCGTGATCGGTGCCGACGATCTTCGTCGCGGCGTGTTCGGCGAACTCGGCGAGCGTGAGGATATCGTCGAGTTCCCGGCCCGGGTCATACCGGTGATGCGCGGACAGCTGGAAGACATCGCCCCGCTCATCGCTGACAGCCGTCGCGGGATCCGCGAGCTTGCGATGTCGCTGGCGATGGACTGCGCGTCGGGAGCGACAGCGGAACGTCTGGAGCTGATCGAAGCGCAGGCCAAGACCGCGATCCTCGGTGACGCAGGCAACATCGGAATCAAAGCCGACTGCGCCAGTTGGGCCTACGACGACCTGGGCGACGAGTTCCGCAGCCTGGTCTATGCGGACGTTCCGGTGCTGTTCATCAGCGGTACCCTCGACATTCGAACGCCCCCCAGCAACGCCGAGGAGGTACGCCAGGGCCTTCCGAACAGTCACCATCTCATCATCGAGGGCGGATCCCACGACGATGATCTGTTCCTAGCGTCGCCGCTGATCCTCGAGACCATGATCGCATTCTTGAGGGGTGAGAGTGAACTGGCCGAGCGGGTGAGCCTGCCGCCGCTGAAGTTCAAGCGCCCGTAGGCTTCTTTTAGCAGTAGGTGAGTAAACGAGTAACGGAGCAATCGAGACTTCGAGTTTGAAGTTGGGTTAGAGCACGATGCCCAACTCTGAACTCGCAGTCTCGATTGCTCAATTACTCGTTTACTTGCCTACTCCCAACAAAGCGGAGCCTACGGCTTCGACTGAACAATGTCCCAGAGGTAGTCTTCGTGCGCCGAACAGATGTCGAAGAACTTCTCCATCGCCGCTGAGTCCGCGCTTCCAATGTCCTCGAAGGACGAGTTGAAAGCGCTCAAGATCGAATTGTGGTCGGCTCCATCGAAGGCGAGCAGGCGCCGCACTTTGCCGCCCCAGGCGTGACCCAGCCAGATCCAGCTGTTGAAGCCACCCGCTGTGGCGTGCGCGTTAAAGATTGGGGCGAACGTTTCCAGCATGATATCGTCCGCGTCCGTTTCCGCATTGATGTCGCACTGGTAGTAGGTGCTGAGGCCGGCTGAGGCCCGCTCTTCGGGGATTTCGGTCCCGCTCGATCCGCCGATCGTCCACCACGTGTAGTCGTCGTGACTGGGACAGACGCCGAAGAAGTCTTCCATCTCATCCTCCGGCAGCGCGGCTTCCACCTTTTCGGAGGCATCGAGCAGCGCGCTCTGAGAGGGTGCCCCCCAGTATAGCGCGCGGCGCCATTTGCCGCCGTGTGTGTGTACCAACCAGCCCCAGGAGCTGATATCGCCGGCCGCCAGCAGTTGGTCGAGGGCCGGGGCGACCTTCTCCTCGACGATTTCGTCGGCGCGGGTCTCCTTCGATTGGTCGCACCAGAAATACATGCCGCGTGTCATCGTCGGCTCCGCCTCGTCCTGCGCCGTCGCGGCCATTGGACTCAGCATCATTCCGAACGCGAGCGCGAGAGTGATCTTCGCTCTCATCTTTCACCTCCATGATTGGGGCTTGGGCTATGCACGGGTCTCTTACCCGTGGCACGAGAACTCCCGGAGTCGGGAGAAGAAGAGCA
>JBDHGH010000259.1:0-3920 GCA_039589995.1 Gemmatimonadota bacterium
CGTCCTGGGCCTCGGCGATGCTGGTGGAGAGCCCCAGAAGCGCGGAGCGCATCTGCGCCGGGCCGATATCGAATTGGGGCCGGTTCATCAGCGTTCCTCCTCGCCGCCAGCGGCAACAAGACCGCCGTCCAATACGTGGCCATCGATCTTGGCGGGTAGTCGTACGGTGAACGTCGAACCCGCCCCCGCTTCGCTCTCCACCGAAATGTCGCCGCCCATCATCTGGCAGAAGCGGCGGCTGATAGCCAAGCCGAGACCGGTGCCCCCGTATTTACGGGAAGTCGACGCCTCGGCCTGTGAAAATGCTTGGAATAGCTTGGCTATCTGCTCATCCGTCATGCCGATTCCGGAATCGGCGACCGAGAAGATCACGGCGTCGCTCTCCCCATCGGCTTCCCGGCGCACGTCCAATGTGAGGGATCCGTTATCGGTGAACTTGCTGGCGTTCGACAGCAGGTTCAGCAGGATCTGGCGAATGCGAGTCAGATCCGAGTCCATCTCGCCGACGTCGTCGGTGCAGCTCACGTCGAGTCGGTTGGAGTTCTTGTCGACCAGCGGACGGATGGTGGTCGCGACCTCGTCGACGAGATTCCTGACATCGAAGCGTTCCAACACCAGTTCCATCTTTCCCGCCTCGATCTTGGATAGATCGAGAACGTCGTTGATCAGCGTCAACAAGTGTCTGCCCGCCGAGTAGATCTTTTGAAGGTCGGGTACGAAGTCGAGTTGGCCTACGTCCTCCGCCATTTCCTGTAGCATTTCGCTGTAACCGAGAACCGCGTTGAGGGGAGTGCGGAGTTCGTGGCTCATATTGGCCAGGAACTGGCTCTTGGCGCTGTTGGCGCCCTCGGCATCGCGGCGAGCCCTGAGCAGTTCGGTGACGTCGTGATACAGCCCCATAAGTCCCACGTGCTCGCCGCTGACGATGACGGGTACGCCGAGTATCTCCACATCGACGAACTGGCCGTCCCTTCGGCGGCGGCGACCGATGCCGTGTATCGTGTGATCGAGGCCTTCTTCGGTGTAGGCAACCGCCTCGGCCCGAGTCTCCTCGGTGGTGATGATCTGATCGAGGTTCTTGCCCTCGACCTCTTGTTGCGTGTAGCCGAATAGGCTTTCGAACGCCGGATTGCTCGACAGGATATTGTGACCCTCGTCGAGGACGACGATGGCGACGGGACTGTTGCGCACCAGTTCCTCGAAGTACTGCTTCTGCCGTTGCGCCTCCGTATACAGCCTCGCGTTTTCGATGGCGATGGCGGCCTGCGGCGCGAACATGTTGAGCAGGCGCAAGTCACCTTCGTTGAAGAGGCGATTGGGATCGGCGTGAACCGTTGCGATCGCCCCCACCAGTCGCCGCCCTATCAACAGCGGCGCCGCCATCACCGAGTGCACGGTGACGTCATCGTATTTCGCCGATTGGCCGAGCCATTCGTGGTAACTTGGGATGATCAAAGGCTCGTGACTCTCCGCCACCGTACCCATTGCACCCTCGCCGACTTTCAGGCGCGTGCCGGTGGAGTCCTTGCCGATGTTTTCGCTGGCAACGACGACCAGCTCCTCTTTGTCCCTTTCGTAGATCGCGACTTCACCGCCCGTGACGCCCAGCAAGGCGACGGCGCGCTCCAACACCGCTTGAAGGACCTTCGATAGCTCGAGCTCGGCCGAGAGGTCGGCCATTGTGTCGAGCAGCGCCTTCTGCTCGTCCGCACGTTGCCGCTCTTCCTCGAGTAGCCGAGCTCGCGCTATGGCGATGGCGGCCTGGGGGCCGAGCATGTTCACGAGGCGGAGGTCGTCAGGTCCGAACTTGCGTTCGGGGTCGGCATGCACCGCTGCGATAGCGCCCACCAGCCGACCACCCATGAGCAACGGCGCCACCATAACGGCGTGCACCGTGATGTCGTCGTACTTCTCCGACTGGCCCAGCCACTCGTGGTAGCTGGGGATGAGTAGCGGTTCGTGGGTCTGAATCACCTTGCCCATCGCACCTTCGCCGGGAGTCAACCGCGTGCCGGTGGAGTCTTTTCCGATGTTGTGACTGGCGACGATCTCCAGCTCATCCGCCGCCTCATCGTAGATCGCCAGCTCGCCGCCGGTGACGCCCAGCAGCGAGACGGCTCTCTCCAGTACGGCCTGCAGCAGTTTCGACAACTCGAGCTCTGCCGATAGGTCGGAGACCGTGTCGAGGACCGCTCGTAACTCGGCGGCGTGGCGGCGCTCGGTCTCTAGATGCCGGGCTCGCTCGATGGCGATGCTCGCCTGGTTGGCGGCCGCCGTCAGGATCTCGAAATCTTCGCCGTTGAAGGCGTTGGGCTCGGAACTCTCGACCACCAGAACGCCGACGGTCTTCCCGTCGATGCGCAGCGGTACATCGACCTCGGAACCGCTGGCCAGGCTGGCCAGGTAGCGGGACTCGCGAGAGACCTCGGGCGTGTAGTGGAGCTGGCCGTCGAACAGCGGGCGCTCGGAGAGGCCCTGGCCCCGGTGGACACGCCAGTCCTTGGGTATATCCTGCCAGCCGATGCTGGCCTGGAGCACCCGATCGCCGGTTTCGTCGTCTACCAGGAATACGCCGAGGAAGTCGTAGCCGAGGGCTTCGTCGTGCAGGCCGTCGACCACGCGCTCGTAGACTTCCGCTTCGTCGCGGGCGGCGGCTATGCCGGCGCTGAGACGTAATAGCGCGGATTGGCGTCGGGCCAATAGGCCTTCGCGCTCGGGTCCGGATCGAGAGGCACGAGGTTCGGTCATCGCTCGATGGTTAGGGGCAAGAACGATTATCAATTGCGCCAAATCTATTGCCGAGGCGTGCAAACTTCCAGCCGTCGGCGAATTGCTTTGTTAACCAGGTTACGTTTCGTTGGTTGCTCCAGGGGTACCCGGCGCCCAGGGCACTCGCTTCATTCTCGCGCGGTACGGGCAAAGGCCTCTGACGGGCTGGGGCGCTCAAAACGTCCGCTCGGTGCCCTGGGCGCCGGGTACCCCTGGATCCGCCTTTTGAAGTAGCCGGTCAACAAGGGACCGTTGGCCCACTGGGCTGGCTCTGAGCTCGCTGAATAGGTGTAGATGTGGTCGCCGAATTGGGAGTCGTCGTTGTTGGCTGCGTTGCCTACGGCGTGGAGGATGACCGTTTGCGTGGGCGTGCGGGGTGCCCGCCATTCGATTTGCCAAGTGTTTCTGTGCTGCGTTGGCTGCTCGGCGCCGAGGACGGTTTGGTAGGCGTAGGTTATTCCTGTGAAGAGTTCTGTGGCGGTTCGGTCGTCGGTCGGGGTGAGTGTGCCGGCCTGTTCGCCGTTGGCAAAGCGTATCGCGAGTTGGAAGCCGCCACGGCCCATGCCCGGGCGGTGAAGTCTTACGGTGATGTCGTACTGCTCGTCGGGGACCCACGAGTCGGGAAAGCCTTCGACTTGTAGCGCGCCGTTTGGGTCGGGTTGTCCGACATCGTAGTGGCATTGGGCGCAGGTGGGCTCGCCGAAGCCGCCGGTGGTACCGGGCGGTGGCCCGTCGATGAACGGGCGAGCGGCGATTGCGCCGAGCGCTCCGATCGCGACGAGCCCAGCCCAACTAGCCCCAGTTAGGATGCCATGACTCATCAGGGTATGACTGCGCGCCCAATCGTGTTGGCATCGGTCCCGAACCAGACGGTTCGTGTGGGCGCGTAGTATACCATGTGACGGACCGAGCCCGCGCCGCTGGGTATGGCCGTGACGCTGAAGAACTCGCCGCTCGACGGGTCGTAGCCGACGAAGCGGTTGGGATCGACGCCGGTTTCCACGAACCACAAGCGGTGTTGATCGTCGATGGCCATCGCGTAGGGTCGCGAGCCGCTGCCGCCCGGGGTCTGCCACTCTTTCACGTCGCCCGAGTTGGGGTCGAGCTGCCCCAGTGTGCCGCGGGCGTAGTCCACATACCAGACCCTCCCA
>JBDHGH010000260.1:0-3916 GCA_039589995.1 Gemmatimonadota bacterium
CGATATCCGACACGACCGTCCTCAGCTCGATGGCTTCGGCATCGGATCACGTGGACCACGTGCGTACACAGCTGCCCTACGCTCTCGTGGTGGCGGTGGTCGGTATGTTGATCGGCGACATCCCCACCGCCTATGGTTTCCCGTGGTACCTCTCGTACGCCATCGGGATCGCCGTTCTCTACGCCATACTCCGTTTCTTCGGCCGCTCGGTCGAGAACGGACTTCAGCCGGACGCGTAGGGCCCAGCCGATTTCGCCTATATAGGGGTGATCAGCGGCTGGCCGCGTACACCGTTGATCAGGTTCGACCAGGCAAGCTCGAACATCTCGCGCCGCGTGACGTCGGTGGCGCTGCCGATGTGGGGCAGGAGGACTGCATTGGGCTGCCGCTTCAGACATTCGCGGATATCAGGCTCGTCCTCGTAAACGTCGAGCCCAACTCCGAGCAGCTTCCCCGAGTCCAGCGCCTCGCATAGCGCCTCTTCATCTATGATGCCGCCTCGAGCGGTGTTGACCAGAACCGCGCCGTCCTTCATCCGGGCCAACTCGTCGCTGCCGACGAGCCCGGTCGTCTCATCGCTCAACTGGACGTGGATCGACACGATATCGGAAACGGCGAGTATGTCGTCCAGCGTCTCGACGCGGCGAGCGCCGATCTCGGCCTCGAAATCCGGCTGCGGGCGCTGATCCCAATAGACGACCTCTAGCCCAAATGGGACCGCCCGACGACCTACGGCCTGGCCGATACGGCCGGCCCCCAGCAGGCCCAGGCACCGGCCTCTCATCTCCATCCCCAGCAACAGAGTGGGTTGCCATCCCCAGCGCCCGTGGCGAGCAACCTCTTCCGCTTCGGGGAAACGCCGACATGCGGCGAGGATCAAGGCCCAGGTCAGGTCGGCGGTGGCCTCCGTAAGTACATCGGGAGTGTTGGACGCGAGGATGGCACGGGCACGCACGGCATCAAGGTCGATGTTGTCGTATCCGACGGCGTAGTTCGCGACGACCTTCAGATCGGGAAGCCGATCGAGCGTTTCGGCGTCGATTCGACGGGAGAGGAGCGGCAACAGACCCTGGTGGTCACCCTGAGGAACCGGTTGCGACGCTGGCAGCCAGACGATTTCAATGTATTCGGGTACTTCGACGTGAGGCAGGAAATCGCGCAGTTCCTCGGCGACCAGAACCCTGATCTTCGAGCCGGACAAGCCTAGCGCCTATCCTTGAAGAAATCACGAAGAAGCGCGCCCGCTTCTTCGGCCATCACGCCGCTGTCCAGGGTCACGCGGTGATTCAGCCGCTCGTCCTGCACGACGTTGCCCAGGCTTCCGCACATCCCGGCTTTGGGATCCGCCGCCGCGAAGACCAGCCGTTCGATGCGCGACAATACGATCGCGCCCGCGCACATGGCGCAGGGTTCGAGAGTCACGTAAAGCGTACAATCGGTCAGGCGCCAGTCGCCCAGTTTCTCCGCTGCGTTCCGCAACGCAATGGCCTCGGCGTGCGCGGTGGGGTCCCCCAGCTGGCGTGTTCGATTGTGAGCACGCGCGACCAACTCTCCGTCGCGGACGACGACGGCGCCCACAGGGACCTCGCCCTGGAACCCGGCCTTGGCGGCTTCGTCCAGGGCCATCGCCATCCAACTAGCGTCGTCGGTGTTCGTCACGGCTGTAGCCCGGATCTTCGCTCGGTGCTCAGGCGGTTCGGAACGCGGATCAGTCTCGAGGGAATACGCGCAGTACGGCTCGGACGGCACCGATGAAACGAGAGGCAGAGTCCCCCCGTCCACCGTTCGGTTTGGGGCCGGTACCGGGGTTGGGCTGAAAGCCCCCGTTCGCGCCACCCCGCAGCTCTATGACTCCATCGCGATCGTAGACACTCACATTGGAGTCCTGAGCCTCGGCGGACGGCTCGACCAGGATGAGGTCGCCCTGGAAGATGCCGTGCTCCCTGAAATCGCCGTTCACGCGGACCATGAAGCAATCCGCAGAACAGGCCAAAGAGCGGTCGATATCGAAGCGGGCCTCGACATCGTCCTCCGCGGTCTCGCTCCTGTAGAGCGGGATCGTGTAAGTGTCGGGCGAGAGGTTGAGGCCGAGAATCTTGAGAGCCCGGGACCGTGAAGGCGTCCGGTCCAGATAGCCTTTACGCTGTAAAGATTGGAGGTGCTCCGTCACGGTCTTGGTCGAGCGTATGCCGAACCGGGTTCCGATTTCGCGGATACTCGGTTGAAACGTCTCGCGCTTCAGGTAGTCGACGAGATAGTTGTAGATGCGTCGCTCGATGGGCGTGAGCACTTCCGACATTCTTACCTCCCGAACCCGAAGAGCGGAAACTCCACCGACGCCGTCCAGAATCGCATTCCGGAAGGTTCTTCCATCGGTGCGGCCGCGACGAGCGACCGGTCCGCTATGATCGAGTCCCGTTCAGGGGGGAGACGACTCTGTTCTAGAACTTCACAGGCGACTGCGCCTGCCCACTCTCCCGGCAAGGAAAAAAAGTTGAAGAGTCAGTTTAGAGCGTGCGGATCGATTCTGTCAAGCACCCCCGAAACTCGATTTTCGAACGCGCGTTCGTGATGGTTGGACGACCGATCCGATGGCGTTCTATCGATCCATCATTCCACTTGAGGACTCTGTGAGGAGATTGGGTCGTGTCGATGAGATTGGTGAAGAAGAAACACACTTCGTTCGCGTGTCGCGTTCTAAGAACCGATGAACGCGAAGAACATTCCCTGACAAATCGCGATACTTGTCAGTCGATGGATGTGTTGAGTTCGTTCAGTGCATCATCGATGCGAGAAATGACTCGCTCTCGACCCATCAAATTCATGACTTCGAAGATCCCCGGGCTGACCGAGGTACCGGTCAACGCCAGGCGCAACGGGTGGATCAATTTGCCCGCCCCGATTCCCATATCTTCAGCCAGGGCACGGACTTGCGCCTCCAGAGATTCTTCGCTCCAGTCGTCCACTTCCCGGGTCACGGCCATCAGTCGACCGAGCTTCTCCAGCGCGTCCTGCGAATCCTTCCAGTGCTTCGCTACAGCCTCGGGATCGTACTCGACTGCATCGAGAAAATAGAAACGCACGCGCTGCAACAGCTCGGGAAACGTTCGCGCTCTCGTCTTCACGCTGTCGACGGTGCGTTCGTACCACTCTCTTCGCGCCGCGAAGTCTGTCGCATCGACGGTTCCTTCATCAATCAATCGCGGCGCGACCCACTCGAGTAGACTCGCGGCCGACTTCGCTGCAATGTGTTGACCGTTCAGCCACTCCAATTTCTCGTGATCGAAGACAGCCGATTTCTTGTTGATTCGTTCAAGCGTGAACAGATCGACGATCTCTTCGACGCTCATCAGCTCGCGATCCTCGCCGGGCGACCAACCCAGCAGCGCGAGAAAGTTATCCACCGCCTCGGGCAGGATCCCATCTGCCCTGTATTGTCCAACCGCCGTCGCACCGTGACGCTTCGACAATCGCTTACCATCGGACCCCAGTATCAAGGGTACGTGACAGAAGACCGGCAGCTGCGCACTCAGCGCCCGGTAGATCTGGATTTGTTTCGGGGTATTCGAGATGTGATCGGCCCCACGGATTACGTGCGTCATACCCATGGCGACGTCGTCCGAAACGACCGCCATGTTGTAGGTTGGGGTCCCGTCGCTTCGAAGCAGGATGAAGTCCTCGATGTCGGAATTCCGGAACCGGGTCTCACCGCCCACCACGTCGACCCAGACCGTCTCACCTTCGGGCATAGCGAAACGTACGGTGCACGATTCCCCTTCTTCCGCCCGTCTTGCCGCGTCTTCAGGCGTTACCTGCCTGCACAGTCGGTCGTACGCCGCCGCCACTCCCTCCGCCCTGGCCTCCTCGCGCAGCCGCTCCAGCCGCTCGACCGGGCAAAAACAGCGATAGGCGGAGC
>JBDHGH010000261.1:0-3915 GCA_039589995.1 Gemmatimonadota bacterium
CATAGCCCTTCCTCGTCTCCATGGTCGGCGACGACCAGAAGCATGAATTCGTTGGGCTGAAGTACTCGAACCTCGGCGCCCGCGCTCCGGGAAAGCGGAATAGTGTCGCCGACCGATAGATCTTGGAATTCAAGCAGGATGCGGTCGGCGCTGGGTATGCCATCGTTGTCGAGGCGATCGTGGCTGTAAAAGCCCGCGCGCCTGTATCCAATCTGGACGATCCAGGGCCAGATGTCCTCCGGGCTACCCTCGATCGTGACAGCCCGTGTCGCGTTGAAGGTGGGGGCCCGCACTAGCTCGTCTCCGGCCATGCCGCGGACGATCTCCTCCTCCAACGCTCCCCAATTGAGCTGCCAGGGGCGGTATACGGCGATGAAGAACAACGCGAGCACGAGTAGAATCACGCCCAAAAGACTGACCGCTCTTACTATCTGTCGCATTTCAGCACCTCTCTGTCTCCGCACTGTGGCTGGACAGCCAACTCCACTATCGCACCGCGGGCAACACTTCGTAAGCGATCAGCACATAGGCGTTGTACCAGTTCGCTATGGCGCGATTCCGGTCGCCACTCCAGTCGCTGGTAACCACAGCGACGAGATCGAGGTCGGGTACTACGAAGATGAGCTGTCCGGAGTAGCCACTTGCGCGGTAGCAGCTATGGACGCTGCACCCATCGATCCACCAGAAGTAGCCGTACTCCGACGAGTCGGGGTCATCGGGGTCGGTGGGAATCTGCGGCCGAGTTGAAGCATCCACCCATTCGCTCGAAATGATCCGCCGCCCATTCGAAGTCCCGCCATCAAGGTAGAGCCTGCCGAACTTCACCATATCTCGCGACCTGATACCGAGCCCCACGCCGCCGAAGTTGTATCCCTGGTTGTCCACCCACCACTCCGTACGCCCGACCCCCAGCGGATCGAAGAGGTGTTCCCGCGCAAACTCGTGCGCGCTCGTCCCAACCGCCTGGCTCAGCACGACCGAGGCGAGATGGGCCGCGCCGTCGCTGTAGTCGAACCGCTCGCCGGGAGTGTAGATCAGCGACTTGTTCAACACATACATCAGCTGATCGTCGGCGGCGATCCAATCCATATACTCAGAGTCCAGCCCTTCCTCGATCCAGGGCAGCCCGCAACTCATGGTCAGCAACTGGCGTAGGGTGATTCTCCCTTTCTCTTCGTCCAGGTCAGGGACGATGGGGCTCAGAAAGTCCGAAATGGGCTGATCCACGCTTTCGATGAACCCCTGGTCGATGGCGATGCCGATCAGCGCAGAGTTGAAGCTCTTGGTGACCGACCACACCGTGTTGAGGCTGTCCGGCCTGAATCCCCGGAAATAGGCCTCCGCGACCAGAACGCCATGGCGTTCCACCAACAGGCTGTTGACCCGATCCGAACGGGCGGCACTGACATATGCCTGCTCGAGCCGATCGGCATCGATGCCATGCTCCTCAGCCAGTGGGAATCGATAGTCTGCCGATGTCGGAGCATCTTCGCAGCTCGAGCAGAGCAGGAGGAGGAGCGTCAGTGTGACGACTGCCGTCAAGAACCGAAGAACTCGGGCGCCATTTCTTCGACGGTGGCTCATCTCCGGTAGCCCTTCCCTGCCGTCACGGTATGCGGCAAGTCGATACTGGTCGGGGGGTTCCCGTATTTCACACTACGGATAGCCGGCAGACGCCGTTTCGTACTCGCGTACCGAGCCGGCCGCCGCCAAGAACAGAGTATTTGACCTTTCGCGCTCTCGGGAGTAGGCTTTGGGCATTCCCAGCTCTCTCGCAGCATGGAGTCCCCCACAGGAGGTGTACAATGCAGTTGAAAACACTCGCTCCCGTCGTTCTTGGACTGGGCCTGACCGTTGGTCTGGTCGCTTGCTCCCAGGAAGGCGCCGAGGAGGCATACCAGCAGGCCGCGACCGCGACGTACGCGTCGGCGGACCTGCTCGCCGAGGTTCGCGACCAGTACATCGAGCACTACAATCTGGGTCATGCGCCGGCGGTTGCGGGCCTGTACACCGAAGATGGTGTCTACATGCCGGCCAGCGGCAGCATCGGCCTCGGCCGCAACGCTATCAGCGGTGTCCTGGAAGGGTCGGTGGCGGCTTCCCCAACGCTCGAGATCACAGCGCTGGAAACGATCATTGAGGGTGATGTTGCGTTCGAGCGCGGCACCTACGGCGTAACGATGACGCCCGAGGGCGCCGAACCCGTGAGTTTCTCGGGCAACTACCTGACCTTCAGCAAGCGTCAGTCCGACGACTCGTTTAAGCTGCACTGGGTGCTCAGCAACTACGACGCAGCGCCGTCGCCCGCGGTCGCGGCCTCCATGACCCAGGGCACGGCAGCCGTTGAATCCGGTGGCGACGCGGCCCTCGACGCGCTGCGCGAGACCTGGCAGAACGCCTACAACCAGGCCGATGGAGCGACGACGGCCGCCCTGCATACCGAAGACGGGTTCATCATGTTCGCCGACGCACCCGCGATTGAGGGACGGGCCGCCTTCGCTGCCTCCCTCGAAGAGGTCTTCGCAACATCACCGATGAACGAGATTACGCAGATCGACACCCAGATCCTCGGCGATTGGGCCGTGGCGCGTGGCGTGTACGAGCAGCAGATGACTTCACCGGACGGCGCGGCGATGTCACAGTCGGGCTACTGGCTGTACGTCGGCCGGAAGGGTGACGACGGCGCCTGGAAGATCCACTGGATCATCAGCAACGCCGTCGCGCCCACTGAGTGACTTGTCACCGCAGGTAACTTCAGAACTCACTTGAGGGGACCGCCCGGTCCGGAGATCGTTCTTCGGACCGGGCTCCTCTTCTTACAGCCACGTTGTCGGGAAACGATCTTCTCCCAAACGCCGTAGTGTTTCTCGAGACCAGCTTGTGCGAGCATCCGACCTCTGACCGGTTTTACCACGGATCCTACGGGAATGCCAAGTCGCACAGTTGTCGTTAACACCAACACCGACAAGTCTTTGTGACGTGTTGAGATACACCGTAACCGCGGTTGGCCTCATCGCCGCCATCGGCGTGGCAGCCCAGCCATTGGAGGGCCAAACCCGCGACATCGTCGGGACCGTGCGCGCCATGGAAGACAGCTCGGCGATCTTTGGCGTGGCAGTCGAGGTTGCCGGCCTGTCCAACACAGCGACCAGCGACACCAGCGGGTTCTTCTCGTTGCACGGATTGCCCAGACGCGACCTCGCCCTGGTGTTCTCGAGGCTGGGGATTGCTCCCGATACGCTATTTGTCCCCGTCGGCACCGACTCTGTCGACGTGTTTCTGGTATTGCGCCCCGTGGAACTGCCCCCAGTCGTGGCTACGGTCGAGGCCGCGGCACGCGAGCGTTTCGAAGAATCGGCGCAAGCGAGCGCCGTGACGATCGATGCGGAGGACATCCAATTGACACCGACTTTTCTCGAGCCGGATGTCATGCGCACGGTCCAATTGCTTCCCGGCACCATCGCGATCAACGACTACACCGTCGGCTACAATGCTCGGGGTGGCGAAGCGGATCAGAATCTGATCCAGCTCGACGGCGTGACGGTCTTCAACCCGTCCCACGTCGGAGGACTGTTCTCGACCTTCGACGCCATGGCCGTCGGTGAAGTGAACTACCTAACCGGCGGCATCCCGGCCCACTATAGCGGCCGGCTGAGTTCGGTACTCGACGTCAGTTTGCGACCCGGGCGCACGAACTTCGCTGTGATGGGGATGGTGTCGTTGCTGTCGTCGAAGTTGTTGGTCGAAGGGCCGCTTCCCTTCAAGGGCTCGTCGTTTCTCGTGTCCGGGCGCCGCACGTATGCAGACAAGGTGATCCCGTTGTTCACCGACTACGAACTGCCGTACTACTTCAACGACGGGCAAGCGAAGTTGGCCTTCCCGTTGCCGAACGGTGGACTGTTCACGGTCACCGGA
>JBDHGH010000262.1:0-3879 GCA_039589995.1 Gemmatimonadota bacterium
GGGCGAGCCGGCCTCGTTCCTGCTGGGGAACGGCGGCGATGAGGCGGGCGTCGACTTCGACACGACGTCCACCGGCGCGCCCAAGGACGCCGGCTCTCAAGTGTTCCCGGGGCGCAACCCTGCGGCCGAGGTGAATCGCACTCGTAACAGTATCGGTGCTTATGTCGGCCTCGAGTCGGAGATCACCCGCAGCATTTCGTTGGACGGAACGTTGCGATTCGAGGACTACAGCGACTTCGGCACTCAGTGGACGGGCAAGCTTGCCGGCCGCTGGGAGTTCGTCGACAACTATTCGGTGCGTGCCGCGGTCAGCAACGGCTTCCGAGCGCCTGCGCTGCCCCAGATCTGGTTCAGCGACATCAGCATCCAGTTCGTGCTCGTGAATAACGAGCTGGAGCCGGTGCGAGTCCTGACCGCGAACAACCAGAGCGGCGTCGCTGGGGCCTTTGGCATTCCACGTCTCGATGCGGAGACGTCGGTAAACTTCAGCGGTGGCATCACGGCACGGCCGCTCCCCAACCTGTCGATCACCGTGGATGGCTACTTCATCACGATCGACGACCGGATCGTGCTGTCGAGCCGCTTCAGCAGTACCGACCCCAACATCGGCGATCGGGTCAGCGAGGTGCTGGAGCCTTTCGCGGACCAGGGCGTGGGCCAGGCCCAGTTCTTCATGAACGCCGTCGACACAGAGACCAAGGGCATCGACGTCGTGGCGGCCTGGGGCACGACTGCGGGCCCAGGTAACCTCGACATCTCCTCGGCCTGGAACTTCCAGGACACGGAAGTGACGGCCACCAAGGTGCCCGACTCGATGAAGCAAAGATTCCCGGACGAGTCTGAGGCGGAGCTGCAGCATGTGATATTCAACCGTGAGGAGCGAAGCAGGTTCGAGGTAGCGCTGCCGACAGAGAAGGGAGTCACGCAAGTAAGGTACACGATCCCGCGCTGGTATTTCACAGGTCGCTGGAACTACTACGGCGGCGTGCTTTATCGACCGGACTGTGGAAACCTCGACCCAAACACCGCATGCGAGAACGACGAGGATTTCGGCGTCAAGAACTTGTTCGACCTCGAGGTCGGGTTCGAGTTCGTGCGCGGCGCGACCTTCTCGCTGGGTGGGGCCAATATCTTCAACACCTTCCCGGACGAGCACAAAAAGGACGCCAACCGGAGTTCCGAGCGATTCCCGTTCAGCCGACGCGTGACGCAGTTCGGCTTGAACGGCGCTTTCTACTACGGCACGATTCGGTTGGCTCTGTAGCTGATTCGAAACGTGCCGCTCACAAACCCCGCGGCGCCGGTCGGTGCCGCGGGGTTCTTTGTGGTGGGCCCGGCATGGGCGATGGCTAGGAGGTGAAAGTCCTCCCGGAACCAGGTCGCAGGGACCGAAGGGAAGCGCAAGGCGTGCGTCGTGAGGCGTACGTTGAACGAAGCGTGGCTCGGCGTCGCGCAAGATCAGATTGTATCGGATCTGAAGCCCGATGAACGGCAACCAACCCCTGAGCCCGGCCAGCGTGTTGGCTTCGGCCGATCGGGGGCTTCGCCGCCGAGACGGGCGGAGCGACCTCGATCCTGATCGCGTCGTTCCTGGGTGTGCCGGTGAGCACGACCCACACGATCAGCGGGGCGATCATGGGCGTGGGAGCAATACGACGCGCGTCCGCCGTGCGCTGGGGCGTTGCGGGCAACATGGTGGTTGCGTGGGTGCTCACCACTCCGGCGGCGGCCTTCCTCGCCGGCGGGTTCTACTGGCTCGCCCACCTGACCGGAATAACGGGCTGAGCCCGCACTGCTGGAGGTCCGGACAGATCGATGTCTTCAAGACCGGACGGCTCAAGGATCGAAGTCGAAGCACGGTGACAGCGGCGGTGACAATGCCCACCGGTGCTGGCTGGCGCTGGTCAGCGTTGAATCCCGAAAATCAGCCTAAACTGGTGCTCACTGGCGCTGGCTGGCGCTAGATTTCAGCTTGGGAGCAGGAGGTCCCCGGTGGAGGCTCACGCCGCGCGAGTGACGCGCGGTATTCGGTATTAAGCCGCCTGCCGGCGCCTTCAACGCGAATCCGGGCCCCATATAGAACACCTGCCTGCGGAGCTGGAGGGCCGCTGCTCGTTGCCGTGCACGGCCGGCCTTCGCATCTTGTAACTGTCCCAACAAATCCCACCGTCATGTGTGATTAGCCTGCCTACAGCTTCGGCGGAGGCGACTATGTCCGGTCTTAGGCGGCTGATTCGCGAGATCCACTGTCGTTCCCTCTGGCTTGTCCTGACCGTTTTCCTCATAAGCTCTTGGGCCGTGTTGAATGCAGCGGTCTCGTTTGAGGGGGAATTTCGTCCGGAGGCGCAGAGCAACGCGGACCCCCCGGTTGCCAAGGTCGTACCTACGCGAATTGAAATGCATGGACATACAAGGATCGATAACTACTCGTGGCTCGAGCGGCGGGACGACCCGGACGTGGTTGCCTATCTCGAGGCGGAGAACGCATATGCCGACTCCGCCATGGTTCACACTCAGGTGCTGCAAGAGACCCTGTTCGAGGAAATCCAGAATCGAGTTGCCCAAACAGATCTCTCGCTCCCATCGCGACGTGGTGATTACTTCTACTACTCGAGAATGGAGGAGGGGAAAGACTATCCGATTCATGTTCGGAAGAGGGATAATCTGAACGCCTCTGAGGAGGTCCTGCTCGACGTGAACGAGCTCGCCGAAGGGCACGAGCACATGAATTTTGCGTGTTGCCGCTTCAGTCCGGGCCAAAAGATCATGGCCTTCGTTACCGACACTCTTGGAAGCCACGTCTATACCCTTCGCTTCCAGGATCTCGAGGCGGCGCGAGCCCTACCGGATCAGATCCCCGGAGTGACCGGCAGCGTAGCGTGGGCGAACGACGGGCGGACTCTTTACTACGTCCGGAAATCCGAAGATGGTTCCTGGCAAGTCTACAGGCATGTTCTCGGCACAGACGTCGCCGACGACAAGCTTATGTATGAGGACACGTACCCGTTGTCGGTGTGGAAGACGAGATCGGGGAAATTCGTGTTGCTAAACTCGTTCCTGTACTTCAACAACGAGTACCTCTACCTCAATGCCAACGACCCGGAAGCTGACTTCAGCATCTTCGTCCCTCGGGAGTATGGCCACGAACACTACGTCGATCATTTGGGTGAATACTTCTACATTCGAACGAACTACGACGCCAGCAACTTCCGGCTTATGCGAACCGCTGAAGCCAACACCAACCTCTCATATTGGGAGGAGGTGATCCCTCATCGAGAAGTCGTGTTGCTCGAACGGGTTGAGCTCTTTCGGGAGCACATCGTGGCTGTCGAACGTACCGAGGGGCTAACGGCAATCCATATTCTCCCGCTAACTGGAGGGGACGCTCGCTACCTCGAGTTCGGTGAGCCCGTGTATCGGGCGCAACTAGGCGATAATCCTGAGGTGAACACGAATGTGTTGCGCTACGAGTACGAGTCCCTGACGACTCCGAGATCCGTCTACAACTACAACCTGGACACGGGGGAGAGACTTCTGTTGAAACGGTCCGAGGTCTTTGGAAGCTTCGATCCGGAAGAGTACATGGCGGAGCGGCTACACGCGCCGGCGCGCGACGGTACCAGTATTCCAGTCTCGGTTGTCTACCGCCGTGGCTTGGTGCGCGACGGCCGCAATCCACTGTTCCTCAATGGCTACGGTGCCTACGGGCTCAGTTCCGAAGCCACGTTCAATCCTGCTGCCATAAGTCTGATTGACCGCGGGTTCGTAGTCGGAATCGCACACGTGCGAGGTGGAGGGGAGCTCGGTGCACGCTGGCACCGAGAGGGAACTCTACTCAACAAGAAGAACACGTTCACCGACTTCATCGACTCTGCCGAG
>JBDHGH010000263.1:0-3848 GCA_039589995.1 Gemmatimonadota bacterium
AGGATACACGAACCAGATGCCCCCCGAGTTGGGGGCTTTTTCATTGGGGTCATCAATGTTCGATGGAGATGTCCGTTGCCTCGTTGTGGTTGGCTCGCAGTGGGGTGACGAAGGGAAAGGGAAGATCGTCGATGTTCTGGCCAAGGACGCCGACTGGATCGCACGCTACCAAGGTGGGGCCAACGCTGGCCACACCGTAGAAGTTGGCGACGATCAGTTCATCCTACATCAGGTCCCGTCGGGAGTGCTCTACCCAGGCAAGAAGTGCGTGTTGGGGAACGGCATGGTGATCGACCCGATGACGTTTTTCGAAGAGCTCGACGAGCTTGAGGGTCGAGGTTTCGAGATCGAGGGTCGCGTGCTGGTGAGCGGGAAAGCTCACCTCGTGATGTCCTATCACAAGCTTCTCGACCAGGCGCAGGAACTGAGCCGCGGCAAGGGCGCGATTGGCACCACCGGACGCGGTATCGGCGCAACCTACGAAGACAAAGTGGCCCGCTCGGGCATCAGGGTGGCCGACCTTGGGCAACCGGCGCGATTGCGTGAGCAGTTGGAGATTGCGGCGGCACGGGCGAACAACAGGCTCGGCACTCTCGGCTCGGACATGAAGGTCGACGCCGGACAGCTCGCCGATGAACTCTCCGAGTACGCGCCCAGGCTCGCAGCCATGTGCCGAGATGTGGGCCATGAGCTGTATCAGGCGCTCCAGCACGGTGAACGGGTACTCCTGGAGGGTGCCCAGGGCTCGATGCTCGACGTGGATCACGGTACCTACCCGTTCGTCACTTCTTCCAACACCACCGCCGGTGCAGCGGGTACGGGACTCGGTCTTGGCCCGACCGCGATCGATGCCGTCTTGGGCGTTGTGAAGGCGTACACGACCCGGGTTGGAAACGGGCCGCTGCCCACTGAGCTGCCGCCGGACGAGGCCGAGAGGCTACGCCAGATGGGCGGCGAGTACGGGGCCACCACCGGTCGCCCGCGCCGCACCGGTTGGTTCGATGCCCCGGTCGTCGCCTACGCAGGCCGGCTGAATGGCCTCACCGCCCTGGCGGTGAGCAAGCTGGACGTCCTCGACCAGTTTCCCGAGATCAAGTTGGCCACCGGATATCGCATCTGCGGCGATCTCGTGACGCAGTTCCCGGCCGAACTGACGTCCCTGGGCCAGGTCGAGCCGGTCTACGAGACGCTACCGGGCTGGCAGACATCGACGGCGGAAGCCCGTCGCCTGGAGGACTTGCCCGCTGAGGCGAGGACATACCTTGACCGGATCGAGGAGCTAACAGGAATCCCGATCGAGTATGTGTCCGTTGGGACGCGCCGAAGGCAGATCATCCGAAAGTGAACACTGTGGAAAGTAGTAATCGGTAGCTCGCCGGTCACCGCGCCGGTTGGACGAACGGTTCTCCACGCCTGTACAGCCGCATGTGACTTTCGATTGTGCGCGCGAGCGACTCTTGGCCTTTCGCGATGGCCAGCCAGTACGCTTCCTCGCCGACGCTCACGGCTTGATCGAAGTCCCCCGTGGCCGCGTAGGCAGCGGCGAGAGCGTCGAGCACCGTCGCATCGCGCCGATCACTCATCTCCGCCGCCGACTTGGCCAGCCGCAGTGCCTCGGCGGGATCCCGAATCGTTGAGTCCGAATCCGTGGCAAGCGCCCACGCGGCACCGAACCGAGGGGCAACCCAGTCGGGATCCAGCCGGATCGCCTCTCGAAAGTGATCCAATGCCTCACGGATCTTGCCCTGCTGCGCAAGTGCGAAGGCCAGCCGCCCGCGGGCCTGCGGGTAGTCGGGATCGAGTTCGATCGCCGAGCGATAGTGGCGCATGGCCCCGTCTTGGTCGCCCAGGGCTTGAAGCGCGCTCCCCAGGTTGGTGTGTACCGAGGCCTGGGTGGGGTTGAGCTCGAGGGATTGTTGGTAGTGTCGTGTGGCTTCCTGCAGACGGCCGAGCTCTTGGAGAACGGTACCCAGGTTGTTGTGTGCCATGTCGTCGTCGGGGTCCAGGGCCAGGGCCCGTTCGTATTCAGCGGCCGACTCTTCAGAGGTGCCCAACCACTGGAGATTGAGTGCCAACTGGTAATGGAGGCTCGGATCGTCGGGCTCGAAGCGGAGCAAATGCCGAAGCAGCTCCGTCTGCCATCGCAGCTCTTTCTGCCTGAAGTTGTCCCTCAAGGCCGCCGCGTCGCTATTGTTACGTGGCAGCACCTGCAAGAGAAACTCCCCCATCTCGTCCTTCGACTCGGGCCCGTAAACGACTCGCACCGGCGGATGATTGGGATTCTGCGGGTTGTCCGCCGAGTTATCGAAGGTGAAGCGCATGATGAGGCGTGATCCCTTGGGCAGGAAAATCGGTTCGGCGTAGCGGTACTCGTCCTGCCAGTTGAAATCCCAATCCTCGATCAGTAGAAGCCAGCGCTTTGTCCCGTCGGGAAGAATGGCGTAACCCTCCATCCGCTTCCCCAAGTAGTGGGCGTGGGGATAGACCCTCAACGCGTACACGTCGACGGGAAGTTGGTAAGAGTCCTCGACGGTGTAGTCACTCTCGCCCGGCGCGATATCGATGGTCGGCGAGCCGAGCTTGATTATCTGAGGAATCCGGGTAGGCGGTTTGTCGGCGAAGTAAAGGCCGATCTGTGCCTGTATGGGCTCGGATTCCGGCTTGGGTCGCAGGTGAAGCATGAGCACCAAGTCGGTGGCGTCGGAAATCGGCCAGGCCATCTCTTCGGAACCCTCGAAAGGCACCATGCCCGGCGTCCACCCCAGAAAGAAGCCTCGCGGGTTTTCGGCGCCCTTGGCGTGAACCATGCCGTCGAAGCCGGGCTCCGGGTCCGCGGCATCGATCTGACGCGAAGTGCCCGTACTGTCGACCATGATTTGTGCGTGGTGCACGACCTTTGGGCTGCCGGGCTGCAGGTCCACGGCCCGAACGTATTTTACGCCCTGGACTGGAACCGGGATCACGATATTGCGAAAGACATCGTGGCGGCCCATCTCCGGCTGGTACGGTTCCGCCATCCGGACGATGAGGTCCGGCTCGCCAAGTGGCCAGTCCTCCGGGGGGGGCGGTGGGGTCACCCGCACGGAGTTGTCGCCCCTGGTACCCGACTCCGCCCACCTCCGGAGGAGATCGATCTCGTGATCGCCGAGGCTGCGGTCGTCGGCAAATCCGATGATGTCGGGGGCAGGGAGCCAGGGTGGCATCTTTCGGTTGGCGGTTACAACAGCGATCAGGGGAGCCAGCGGCTCAGTCTCCTCGTAGGTGAGTAGGCTGTGCGGCGCGGCACCACCTGGCCAGTGACAGGGCGCGCAATGTTGGTGAAGGATCGGTGCGACGTGTTCGTTGAATGTCACCGGCCCCGTAATCTCGGCCGTCCCCGGGGCCGCTCGCCCGCGCTCGCCCTCACGGCAGCCCGTCGTAAGCAACAGGCCGAATGCGAAGGCGAATTGGATGGGGCAAGTCCGGGCCTTCATGTCTCCCTCGGATGAGCGGCTCGGCCACCCAGCGCCGGTAGCCCTTGCCGGGCGGCACTGGCCTAGCCGGAATATGCCGCAGGGTCTGGGGAATCGCAAAAGCGCGAGGATCCGGCCCGGGTCGCTGGCCCGCGGCCCGACCCCCCGGGCCTTGAAACCCCCGGGATAATGCCATATGTTAGGCGGCCTTTTCAAAACCAGAGGAGCAGTATGGCGACCAGAATTAGACTGAGTAGGGTAGGTCGGAAGCATCAAGCGTCCTTCCGCATCGTCGTGGCGGGTGGGATGCACGCTAGAGGCGGCAGGGTCACCGAGACGATCGGCAAGTACAATCCGCGCACCTATCCTTCGTTTATCGAGATCGACGAGAAGCGT
>JBDHGH010000264.1:0-3794 GCA_039589995.1 Gemmatimonadota bacterium
GTCCGCCGGGGCGTCGCCCCGCATCGTGCGCTTGTCCGCGTTCGGCGCGCCGGAGAGCCGCATCATTCAGCAACTCGCCGAGGCCGAGCAGGACCTGAAGGAATCCGGGCTGGCCTGGACGATTCTCCAGCCCACGTTCTTCATGCAAAACACGATGATGACCGCGCAGACGGTCAAGGAACAGGGCGCGATTTACTTCGATTGGGGCGATGGCAAGGCGGGAACCATCGATGTGCGCGACATCGTGGATTCGGCGGTCGGCGTTCTCACCGCCACCGACGGGCGGTTCGACGGTCAGGCGTTCGTACTCACGGGGCCACAGCCGATCGGCTTTGCGGAGATCGCCGCTGCCATCGGGAAGACCGTCGGCAAAGAGGTGAAGTACGTGCCGGTACCTCACGAGGCCGCCAAGGAGGCCATGATGGGCATGGGCCTGCCGGAATGGATCGTGGACGGATACGTCGAGCTGAGCGTCGGCTTCGAGAACAACTTCGCCAACACAGCGACCGACAGCGTCGAGACGCTCGCAGGTCACGCCCCTCGAAGTTTCGAGCAGTTCGCGGCCGATTACGCGGGTGTGTGGCAGGGGTAGCGGCCAGTCTATCGGCTCGGCGGGGCAAACTTCGCGTCGGCGATCGCCACGTTGTGCTCGATCCTCTCGAAGACGTAGGTGCTCGAGCCCCCTTTCCGGCTGATCGCCATGCTAAACGGGACCCGCACCCCGTCCACCTCGCGGTATTCGCGTAGTTCTCGGTTGAATCCGAGCCAAGTCAGCAGTCCGGTCTCCACATCGAAGTAGAGGGCGTGCGATTCGTCCTCGTCGATATCGACCCGATGCACGGCACGCCCTTCCAACGTCGTCTTTCCCGCGACCTTCATATCGGGGAAGTACTCCCGCATATAAAGCCCATTCTGCGGATCTGCCAACCATGCGAACCTGCGGTCGTAATGATGGTCGAGCGAGATGTCCCGACCGACCCAGCTCCAGCAGACATCGCCGTCGAACCCTTCCCGACGTGTGCCAAAGGCCGATTGCTGAATGTAGAGGTACTTGCCCGGCGCTCCATAAAGCCAGAAGCCGTTCGACTCGTGCACCGGTGGTTGCCTGGTTGGAAGATCTGTCACCAGCCGTCCCTTCAACACTCGTGTCGTCAGCTTTTCGATCGCCTCACGCCCGCCGACGGCTTCGATGTATCGGTCTAATACTTCCTGCAAAGTGGGAACGGAGTCTTCCTGGGACGGATGCTCCTCACCCGGCATATCAGCGGTCTGGAGCGGCATCGCCGTCAAAGCGGCGACAGTCGAAAGAAAGTGTAGCGTGGTCATCGGTTTCCTCCTCTCCCGGCGTTCGGATCCCGCACTCTCCGCCTCCCATCACGCCGGATACGGAGTGCATTCCGGGGGCCGGAGGTTCGATCCAATTCGCCTTGAGACTAAAACGCTACACTGAAATAACTTACATGATCCCTACCTGAACGCGCCGTACGGTTCTCTCTGACGTATGTGTGCGAATGGACACGCGAATAAGGTCGTTCAGTGTCCGCCTGGACACAGGAAGGTGACCGTGGCGGCGGACGCCGCCTCGAGAGAACCCCTGCCGCTAGACATCGCGACAGGGGGTCATTCTCTGGGGGCTGGAGGGCCGGTGTAGCTTTCCGGGAGTGCCGGCCCTCCTAAGGGATGAGCCCCCACTTCAAGTCGTTTTACCTGTGACCCTGCCCGCGGCGATGCCGCTGCATATGGCGGGGCCCGAAGGTACGCTGGGCGAGATCGACCGTGAAGGTATCTTCACCTACCGTTACCGTCGCGAACTGGGTACCGTCGAACGTGATGACTACCGTTCGCTCCCTCGTTTCGGTCTCCTCGCCAATCGTGCGGGTGATCTTCATCCAGCGGGTGATCGTGCCCGACTGAGGCCAGCTCTCCTCGCCACGCGGATATGGAATCACGACTTCCGCGATCTCCGACGTCGACTCCATCCTGTACTCACGCGTCTCCCCACCGTCCGTGAGGCGGGTCCGCGTAATGTCCCCCGCTCCTGTACCGTCCCAGGTTACGACGCCGTCGTCTACCTCATCGGTATCGAGGGGTAGACCGCTGACCGTCATATCGCGATCGCGGTCAATGCTGGCCGTAAACCACTCGCGCGCCAGCTCGCCCTCCACCGACATCACATAGTGAATCGACTCGGTCGATCCCGCGACGAACTCGTCCATGGGATCTCCGTTCCCATCGATGAACGTGACCTCTCGCGTGTAGGTGAAACCCTCGCGATCGAAGGGCGGACACGAGTAACCATCATTCTCAGGCGGACAGTTCGGCCTGCCGTTCTCCAGTGGCGGGAACACGCCCCACCCCACTCCGAGCCCCGGCCCGTGCATCATCCGCAGATCCTCCAGAGTCCCGTCCGCGGCGATGACCGCGGCGTCGAAGTTCAGGTCGCTGGGAATGTTCGGATCGTTGCCCGCATCGCAGCCGGCCAACACCAGTAGTATCACGGCGGGGATGACTGCTGGAATTGCTCTGCGCATCTCACGCTCCTGCTGTTTTTGAGGTTATGAAGGCGATGGTTCGGTTATGAGTTAGACACCTTCGGACCTCGTTTTGTTAAACGGCTCGTCCGGCTCTCAGGAACCACCGGAGGCCACCCAGCGTTGTTAAGGCTCAGAAGGACAGAATCTGAAAACCAGAGATGTTGTGCAGGACATACATGAAAGGACAGGACGATGAGGAATGTACTGAAAATAGCAGGCCTTTTGGCGGTCGGACTCGCCACCGTGGCGGCCTCCAATTACCAGCCGGTAGTCAACGGGTGGAACGTCGACGGTGCCCACACCGCGATCTCGTTCTCGGTTCGTCACTTCTTCACACCGGTGAACGGCACGTTTAGCGATTACGAGATCGACCTCGACTTCGATGCGGTGAACCCGGAGAATACAACGTTCGCGGTGAAGGTCGCTGTGGCGAGCGTGAGCACGGGTGTGGAGAAGCGAGACAACCACCTCCGTTCCGCCGACTGGTTCGAGGCCGACAAGTACCCGTACATGACCTTCAAGAGCACGTCGGTCAAGCGAATCGGAGCCAACGAGTTCCTGGCGGTAGGCGACCTCACGATCAAGAAGGTGACCCAGCAGGTCGAGCTGCCCATCACCATCCTCGGCATCAAGGATATCCCGGGGCCGATGCAGGACATGCTGGGCGGCGTGAAGCGCGTGGCCAGCTTCGACGGCAGCAGCGAGATCGACCGTCGTGACTTCGACGTCGGAGTCGGGACCTGGGCCGAGACCGTGATCGTCAGCCCCGACGTGGGGATCGAGATCGTGGTCGAAGCCAATCTGAAGTAGGGTTTACCTTGAGTACACGGCCCGCCGGCTCTTCTCGAGCTGGCGGGCTGGTTTGTTTGTTTGTTACGCGCGGAACCTGGGCTGACTATATTAGAATGCGGTCCAGAACATCAGATTCTCAACCCGCGTTGCGGCCGTCGATGGGAAGGAAAGGGCTTCATGAGCGAGTGGCGTATTCGCTCGGTATTGGTTGCCAGCCTCACACTGGCGGTGGCGTGTTCCACTGTTAGGTACTCGGCGGACTACGACAGACAGGCGTCGTTCACCGATTTCCAGACATACGGCTGGGAAGCTCTCTCCGAAGACGAACGGGCGGCGCTGGCACGGGTCAGTCCGTTCCTCGAACGCCGACTGCAGCGCGCCGTGGATATCCAGCTCGCCGACCGCGGCTTCGTCGAAGACAGCCAAGGGAATCCTGACTTTTGGGTGTCAGCCTATCCGGTGATCCCG
>JBDHGH010000265.1:0-3724 GCA_039589995.1 Gemmatimonadota bacterium
CTGGAACATCAGATCGACCCACTCGAGGCCGAGCTTTCTCAACCAGCGCTCTACATAGCTTTCCAAATGGAAGCTGCGGAGTAACGGCCTGGCCAGCACGATACACAGCTCGTCACGGTGGCCGGGCGCCAGGTTCCGGACGGCCTGCACCATGTTGCCCAGGTTGAGAAAGGGAGAGACGTACAGATAGTTGATCCCGTACTCGTGAAAGGCCTTCTCGATGGCCGCCGCGGGAACGCCGTATCCAGAGGCCAGCCCTAGCCTGCTCACCATCAGCCCTGTCCTGCCGAGGGGGACTCGCTTGTTGAAGTCCATTCGCGTCCTGGCGTATGTCCGCCTGTGTTGGGTTCGCACTCTACCGAGAAGAGGGTCCGCCCTGTTTTCTAGTTCTCCCAACAAGATCGCGTCACAGAGATCGCCGCTGCGGTCGGGGTCGCAGCTTCTTTCTACCGTTCGACGGCGATAGCGTCGATCTCCACCAACACACCCTTGGGGAGCGCTGCCGCCTGTACGGCGGAACGCGCCGGGAACGGTTCGCTGAAGTAGCCGGCGTAGATCGCGTTGACGGCGACGAAGTCCGCCATGTCGGCCAGGTACATAGTCGTCTTAACGACGTCGTTCATGCCGGAGCCCGCGGCCTCGAGAACGGCTGTGAGATTCTGCAATACCCTGTGCGCCTGTTCCTCGACGCCGCCCTCGACGACTTCCATCGTCTCGGGAATCAGGCCGATCTGCCCGGCGGTGAAGACGAATCCACCGGAGACGATGGCCTGGGAATAGGGCCCGATCGCTGCCGGGGCCCCATCGGTATGTACGCGTTTGCGATCTGTCATTTTAGAAGAGCCCCTCGATTTTGCCCTGCTCGTTCACCCGCATCTTCAGAGCGGCTGGAGCCCTGCCCAATCCGGGCATGGTCATGATATCGCCGCAGAGTACGACCACGAAGCCGGCGCCCGCCGACACCCTAGCCTCGCGGACGGTGACTCTGAAGCCCGTGGGCCGACCGCGCTTCGTTTGATCGTCGCTCAGCGAATACTGGCTCTTGGCCATGCAGATGGGCAGGTCGACAAAGCCGTTCTTCTCGAGCTCGGCGAACTGCTTCTCGGCTGTCGGTAGGTAGTCAACACCGTCGGCACCGTACACCTTGGTGGCGATGGTTAGCACCTTCTCTTTCAAAGGAACATCCGTCGGGTACAGCGGCTGGAAGTTCGCTTCTCCCTTCTCGAGAGTCTCGACCACCGCGTCGGCGAGCTCGAGACCGCCCTGACCGCCCTTGGCCCAAATCTCTGTCTTGAGGCAAGGTACACCCAGCTCGGCGCAGCGATCGATGATCATCTTGTGCTCTTCATCGCTGTCGCCATCAAAGACGTTGAGCGATACGACGGGAGGAACGCCGTGCTGCTTCACGTTGTGGATGTGAGCCTCGAGGTTTTGAAGGCCCGTTTCGACGGCTTTGGGATTCGCCTTGGTAAGATCGTCCTTGGCGGCACCGCCGTGGTGCCGCAACGCCCGGGTCGTAGCGACGATGACCGCCGCCTTGGGATCGAGGCTGCCGGTTCGACACTTGATGTTGAAGAACTTCTCCGCGCCCAGGTCCGAACCGAAGCCCGCCTCGGTGATCACGATGTCGGCCAGTGCCAGTCCGGTCTTGGTGGCGATGATGGAATTGCAGCCGTGGGCGATGTTGCCGAACGGTCCGCCATGAATGAACGCCGGTCCACCCTCCAGGGTCTGGACCAGATTCGGCCAGAGGGCGTCTCGAAGCAGTACGGTCATCGCGCCTTCGGCGCCGATATCGGATCCTCGCACCGGTTCTCCGGCAGACGTGTATCCGACGACGATCCGTCCAAGTCGAGCCGTCAAGTCATCGATATCCTTCGACAGACAGAAGATCGCCATGATCTCGCTGGCCGCGGTGATGACGAAGCCATCCTGTCGCGGCATTCCGTCCACCGCTCGACCCAGCCCGATGACGGTGTTGCGCAGCGCCCGGTCGTTCATATCGACGGAGCGCGGCCACGTGACCTTACGAGGGTCGACCAGCGGCTCCTTGCCGAAGTGGATGTGCGCATCGAGCAACGCCGACAGCAGCATGTGGGCGCTGGTGATGGCGTGAAAGTCGCCGTTGAAGTGGAGGTTGATGTCCTCCATGGGAACCACCTGGGCGTAGCCACCGCCGGCCGCCCCTCCCTTGATGCCGAACACGGGGCCCAAGGACGGCTCGCGCAGGCAAAGCGTGTGGTTCACTCCCCGAACGCTCATCGCTTGGGAGAGTCCGACGGAGACCGTGCTCTTCCCCTCTCCCGCCGGCGTCGGCGTGATGGCGGTCACCACGACGAGCTTCGCCTTGGAAGGCTGCCGGGAAAACTCGAGCGAGACTTTCGCCTTGTCGTTGCCATAGGGCTTGTACTGGTCGGGCCCGATCCCGGCCTTCTCGGCGATCTCGCTTATCGGCTTCAGCGTCGCAGCTTGTGCGATCTCGATGTCCTGCGGTATCGAACGTGTCATTTTGCGATTCCGTGGGTTGATACGTCTCATCAGGCCGGTTCGACGCGCCTCTACAACCGGGTGCGACAACCTTGATGAATGGCGCGGGCCACCTCGAAACTCGACTCTCCAGGCTGGTTGGGCACACACCGCATGGTTCAAACTCCGTACCATGAGGCGCCTCGAGCCGCCGGCCCGGGGATATGTGAGAACCGTCGAGCGACCTGGGGGTTGGGGCTTTCCTTGCGTCAGGTGGCGCGCGAAGATAAAACAAGGCCAGCAGCGCTGTCAAAGGCTCGGGCGAGCCGCCGGGTGGAGGGTATACATGACCCGAATCGGGTCCATGCTGGAAGGCTACATCAAGCGAGCGGTACTGGGGGTTCAGGAGTACACCGTCCTGACCGTCAAGGCCGTGCGCTACATCTTCTCGCGACCCTTCTACTGGCGGGACACGCTGCAGCAGATGGACGCCATCGGCGTCGGCTCGCTGGGAATCGTGCTGCTGACGGGGCTGTTCACGGGGATGGTCTTGGCGCTGCAGAGCTCGGTGGAAATGCGGCGCTTCGGAGCCACCATCTATATCGGCCGGCTGGTGGGGGCGAGCGCGGTCCGCGAACTGGGACCCGTGCTGACGGCGTTGATGGTCGCGGGTCGTGTTGGGGCCGGGATGGCGGCCCAACTGGGCTCGATGAAGGTGACCGAGCAGATCGACGCTCTGAACGTGCTGGGGGTCGACCCGATCAAGAAGCTGGTCACCCCGAGACTGCTCGCCGCGCTTCTGATGCTGCCGGTGCTGACGGTGATCACGGATACGGTGGCAATCTTCGGCGGGATGCTCATCGCCGTTGTGAAGCTGGATCTAACCGCCGACCTGTACCTCCGGTCGGTCTACGTTACGTTGGCCGACTCGGGATTCGTGTTCCGATTCATTCCTAAGGACGTGCTGGCGGGCTTGATCAAGCCATTCTTCTTCGGCGGGATCATAGCCATGACCGGTTGCTACTACGGCCTGCAGACGCGAGGCGGGACGGAAGGCGTGGGCATCAGCACGACGCGCGCGGTAGTCACGGCATCGATACTGATCCTGGCCGTCGACTACTTCCTGACCCAGCTGTTGATCTCGTTCCTGGCACCGACATGAGCGACTCACAACCGCCGACCCGCACGAGACCCTCGGTCTCCGCCGAAGCTGCAGTGGAGGAACCGGTCGTCATCGAGGGCCGGAATCTGTGGCTGG
>JBDHGH010000266.1:0-3721 GCA_039589995.1 Gemmatimonadota bacterium
CGCGTCGACATGGCCAAACTGGAATACGCCATCCGCGACGATCTCAATCAGAAAGCACCGCGCGTTCTCGGTGTTCTACGACCTCTCAAGGTGGTGATCACCGACTACCCCGAAGACCAAACCGAGTGGATCGACGCCCCGATTTGGCCTCGCGATATCGACAAAGAGGGTACTCGGAAGCTGCCTTTCACGCGCGAGCTGTACATCGAGGCGAGCGACTTCATGGAGGACCCGCCGAAAAAGTTCTTCCGCCTAGCACCGGGGCGCGAAGTTCGACTTCGCCACGGCTACATCATCAAGTGCGAGCAGGCCGTGAAGGATACCGACACCGGCGAAGTCGTGGAACTGCGTTGCAGTCACGATCCCGACACGTTGTCGGCCCCGCCGCCGGACGGCCGCAAAGTAAAAGGGGTCATCCACTGGGTGTCGGCCGAGCACGCGCTTCCGGCGGAGGTACGCCTGTACGACCGTCTGTTCTCCACGGCGGATGCCGAAGAGGCACCGGAAGGGCAAGATTTCATATTCAACTTGAATCCAGATTCGTTAGTTGTTGCCAATGAAGCACTTATAGAGCCCAGCCTGGCCGACGATCCACCCGGATCCGCCTACCAGTTCGAGCGGCTCGGCTACTTCATCAGCGACCCCATCGACTCGAAACCCGGCGCCCTGGTGTTCAATCGCACGGTGACGCTGCGAGACACGTGGGCTAAGATCGCCGCAAGGGATTAGCTGGGACCTTCTTCGACGTGCAACCTTCAACTGGGGGCTGGTGTGAACGAAGCTGCGGCCCCAGAGCTTAGACGCTCAATCGGAATCGTGAAAGCGACCGCGATGGTGGTCGGTACCATCATCGGCGCCTCCATTTTCGTTCAGCCATCGCTGATTACGGGTCAGGTCACAACGCCGTTCGCGGTCTTCCTGGTTTGGGCCGCGGCCGGAACGTTGTCGCTTTTCGGAGCGCTGGTTGCCGCCGAGCTGGCTTCCGCATTCCCGAAGACGGGTGGGGTCTACGTCTTCCTGAAGGAGGAGTTCGGTCCCTCGCTCGGCTTTCTGTGGGGCTGGGCGATGTTCTGGAGCATGCACTCGGGGATCATCGCGGCCATCGCCGTGGTCTTCGCTCGTTACGTGGCTCACTTCGTTCCGCTCAGCGATATCGGCATTCGCGTCGTCGCTGTCGCCGCTATCCTCGCGCTTTCCTGGATCAACTACCTCGGTGTGAAGCAAGGAAGCATGCTTCAGACGGCGTTCACGATCGTGAAGGTCCTAGCGATACTCATCATCATAGTCGTGGGTTTTGCGCTGGGACCGCTGGCACCGGTGCCTGCGGTGGGTACGGGGTCGATGACTCTTCCGCAGGCGTCAGCCCAGGACTTCGGGCTGGCCCTGGTTGCAGGGCTCTTCGCCTTCGGGGGCTGGCATATGGTCACCTACGCCGCAGGCGAAACGCTGCAACCCGAGCGGACGATTCCCAAGGCCCTGCTCGTGGGAATGGTGATCGTGACCGTTTCGTACATCGCCCTCAACGCCGTCTACTTTCACGTGCTTCCTTTCGACACCGTAGTGTCGTCGACGCGCGTCGCAGCCGACGCGGCCGACGCGGTCCTGGGGAGCGGCGGTGCCGCGGTTGTTTCCGGCCTGGTCATCTTCTCCACCTTCGGGGCCCTCAGCGGAATCATCCTCGCCGGGCCACGGGTCTATTACTCGATGGCGCGGGACGGGCTGATGTTCCGCTGGCTGGGTGACGTCCACGCGGAATACCGGACCCCCCACCGCGCCATCGCTTTGCAGGCCGTATGGTCGTCCGCGCTGGTCTTTACGGGTACGTACCGCGCGCTTTTCACACGCGTGATCTACACGGAGTGGATATTCTTTGGCCTACTGGCGGTGGGACTGATCGTGCTGCGGAAACGTCCGGACTATGCGCCGACCTACCGGGTATGGGGCTATCCGTTCATTCCCGCTATCTTTGCGATCTCGTCCGCCATCATCGTCTTGAACCAGATCGTTTCCGATCCGACCGAGAGCGCCACCGGTCTGCTGCTCGTGGCCGTCGGCCTCCCGGTCTACTACATCTGGAATGCGAAGCAACGAAATACAGGAGCGGTGGCAAAGTGAAGATTATCGACTTCCACAACCACTACTATCCGCCCGAGTACATCGAGGCACTGCGATCGTCCGACAGTAGCGTCTCGGTGACCGTCGACTCGCAAGGTAATCCTGTGCTTCATTCACCGGGAGACTCGAACATCGCCGTTCAGGGCCATCGCGACATCGAGTTTCGACAGAGCGTGCTTGACGAGGCCGGAGTAGACATGCAGGTGCTGACGTTCACGTCGCCGGGCGTACAAGTGCACCCGCGGGACCGTTCCGTCGCTTACGCCAGCAGCGTGAACGACGCTCTGGCGGCGATCGTACAGGAACGCGGCTCGCGCTTCACCGCGCTGGCCACATTGCCGCTCAACGACCCGGCGGCCTCGGTCGCCGAACTGGAACGCGCGATGACGGAACTGGGTCTGCGAGGTGCGATGCTCTTCGGCAACGTCAACGGTGCGGCGCTGAGCGATCAGCAGTTCTGGCCGCTGTACGAGAAGGCCGAAGAGTTGGGCGCCGTGTTCTACATACACCCGACATATCCGGTCGGAGTCGAGGCGATGACCGACTACTGGCTGATGCCGTTGGTGGGGTTCACATTCGATACGACGCTGGCCGCGGCGGGCCTGGTTTTCGCCGGAGTCCCGGAGCGATACCCCGGCATTACCTGGGTTCTGGCGCACCTGGGCGGCGCGATCCCGTACCTGGCCGAGCGCCTGGATCGAGGCTACCGCGCCTTCGAAGGGTGCCGAGCCAACATCTCCCAGCCACCCAGCGAATACTTGAAGAGCTTCTACTACGACACCGTCAACTTCGACGTAAAAGCCTTGGGTTTCGCCCTCGATTTTGTCGGAGCGGATCACCTACTGGCGGGCAGCGACTACCCGCACCAGATCGGCAGCCTGCCACTCATGGTCCAGAGCATTGCGAAGCTCGACGTGTCGGAGGAAGACCGGGCAAAGATCTTCGGAGGGAATGCCGCGCGACTATTGGGTGTTTAGTCGACGCTCGACGTCCGAGTTCCAGCTGGACAGCCGACAGCCGACGTCAGACGACAGACTTTCGGCTTTTCTTTAACGCCGGACGTAGGACGTCTGACGGCGAAACGTTCAAGGTTGGGCAGTGTCCGAACGTTTGGCGTCGGCTGTCTCGCCCGAGCCGGCAAGATTCACTTCGGGCAGAAAGTCCTTGAACGCTTCCCCGTAGATATCCCAGACCGTGACGAACAGAGCGGCGACGATGGGCCCGATGATGATGCCGACAGCGCCGAACAGTACCAAGCCGCCAATCGTGCCCAGCAGGATCAGCAGATCGGGCATCTTGGTGTCTTTCCCGACCAGTCTCGGCCTGAGCAGGTTGTCCACCGTCCCGACGACTGCCGCGCACCAGATGAACAGCAGAATGGCCGCGGTAAATCGGCCGATGGCCATCAGGTAGACAACCGCCGGGACCCACACGAGGGCTGTGCCGACTCCGGGTATGATCGAAAGAACGGCCATGATCGTGCCCCAGAATGCAGCCCCCTTGAGGCCGACCACCGCAAACGCCAGACCGGCCAAGCCACCCTGCACAATCCCGATCACCAGCGTCCCCTTGATCGTCGCACGCGCCACCGAGGTGAACCGGTTCA
>JBDHGH010000267.1:0-3658 GCA_039589995.1 Gemmatimonadota bacterium
GGACTTTTGACCGTGGGGACGATGAAGGTTTGCATCGTCGGAGCCTCTGGGAAGCTCGGAAAGTACATGGTGCAGCACGCGCTTGACCGGGGCTACGAGGTAGTTGGCGTGTGCGGGAGGAGAGCGTCGGGAAACTCGACGCGTTCAAGGGGCGCATCACGATCCTACCTGGAGCAACGAACGACCGTGACGTCATCGAGAAGGCGGTTGCGGGGTGCGATGGGGTGCTTACCGTACTGGTTCCTTGGGGGGGTCCAGCAGTACTTGTCTGGAACGGCTCAGGCTGTGCTCGACCATGCGCGTCGGGGCGCACGGCTCGTGTTCTCTTGCGGCCGGCACATCACGCGCGACGGCCAGGACAAGTACTCGCGGACGTTCAAATGGGTCGTGATTGTCATCGGGTGGCTCGCCCGCCTCATTCGCGTGGTGGACCTAAACGACCAGGTGGAAGCGTGTCGGCGGGTGTTTGCCAGTGATACGCGGTGGACCGTCGTGCGCGGAAGCGACCTGGAAGAAGGCGAGAGCCAAGGTCTCCCTGTGTGGAGTAGGCATGTGGGTGACCCCATCCTCAAGAGCAATATCACGCGGCGCCTGGATTTCGCCCTGTTCATGGTAGAGGCCCTCGAGAATGACGAGCTGATACACGAGGCCCCGGCAATCGTCGGCTGCCGGACGCCCTCGGCGCATGCGTACACCGCTGCTATCGGGGCACAGAGTGATCGCTGACGGCTAACGTAGTGCTGAAGATGGAATTCATAGCAACGCGTCGCAGTCGCGGCCCCCGAAGCCCAGGTGGCATGGGGTGAGGGTTTCCCCGGGACGCGAGAAGAGTATGCTCTCACGTCCATCAACTAGGCAATCGCCGCCTAACATCGCCCTGCACTTGACCGCATTGGCCGTGGCAGGCATTCTGATTTGAGAATCCTAGTTGGCCCTCGCGGCAAGTGAGGGCGGGATCCGTTAGAAAGCCGCCTGAACGCCTTGATGATTCTCGAGCGAAGAGGACACATGACTCGAGCTGTTTGCCGAATGGTCGTCCCATTCTATGTCGTGGCCGTCGCCTGTGGCGAGGTGCTACCCGAGTACCAGGTCCGCGCAGCGCAGGGCTGGCTCGAGGGAACCAGTGGCGGAGTCCCTGGTGTGAGAGCGTTTCTCGGAATCCCATATGCCGAACCCCCAGTTGGTGACAACCGGTGGAGAGCGCCTGAAAAGGCGACGGTCTGGCAGGGCGTGCGCCGGGCCCACCAATTCGGAGACCGGTGTGTGCAAACGCAACCCTTTCCGGACATGCTCTTCCAAAGCGCCTCGGAAAGCGAGGACTGTCTTTCGCTATCCGTTTGGACGCCGGCGAGCGAAGGAGACCGACTCCCGGTGATGGTCTGGATTCACGGAGGGGGGTACTTCTCAGGCGCAAGCGACGAACAACGGCATGATGGCTCGATGCTGGCATCGAAGGGTGTCCTCGTGGTCACCATCAACTACCGACTTGGTGTGATTGGCTTTCTGGCTCATCCGGCGCTCACGACCGAGTCGCCGCACGCCGCATCGGGCAACTACGGCTTGCTCGACCAGGTCCTCGCGCTCGAGTGGGTGCGGGACAACATCGCCAGCTTCGGGGGCGATCCGGAAAACGTGACGATCTTTGGCGAGTCGGCGGGCTCGTTCGCGGTAAGTGCATTGATGGCGTCACCGCTGGCTCAGGGCCTCTTCCACAAAGCCATCGGCCAGAGCGGTGCGCATTTGACGGGAAGTGCCCTCAACTTGCCTACGCTCAGCGTGGCAGAAGAGCTTGGGACGGCTTTGGAGACAGAAACCGAGGTGGCATCCCTCGAGGAGTTGCGACACCTGGCCTCCGAGTCCTTGGTCGCGGCCGTCGGGGAAGACGCATCTCGTTTTCGGCCGATTGTGGATGGATATGTCCTCCGATCTCATGTGTGGGACGTCTTCGCGAGGGGCGAGCAGAGTTCCGTGCCTCTCCTCGCAGGGTGGAACTCCGCCGAGGCCAAATGGGTTCCGCCAGTCTCCGTCAACGAGCTAGACGAACAGATTAGGGACGCGTTTCCCGAGGACTACGAGTCGGCTCGGGCGTTGTACCCAGCCTCCAATGAGCGGGAGGCATGGCTTTCGGCGATCGCGCTCCGTAGCGAACGACAGTTTGTCGTGTTTGGTACGTGGAAGTGGATCGAATTACACGCTGCGACTGGCGGTGTGCCCGTCTTCCGATACCTCTTCGATCAGGTCATACCGACCGAGACGGGACCGCCGCCCGGCGACGATCCTGGCGCAGCGCACGCAACGGACATCGAGTACGTCTTCCAAACGCTCGAAACCAAGCACCTCGCGTGGCGCGATGAGGATCGCCGGGTGGCAGACGTCATGGCCACGTGGTGGACCAATTTCGCAAAGACCGGCGACCCCAACGGACCGAACCTCCCGATCTGGCCGGTCTGGGAGACTGATGGGGAGCGGCGGTTGATGGTGATCGACGCGTCGTCTTCTGCAGAGGCCGAGCGCGACCGTGCCCGCTTCGAGTTCCTGGACCGTGTTGAAAGCCGAGAGCATCTGAGGAACTAGACGTGGCGAGCCCGGTGGCGGTCTAACGAGGCCATGAACCTGTCGGGCGTTACGTTTTCAAAGGAAGCGATTGATTTGTGTGAGTGGGCACGACCCATAACGTTCCTTGGAACTGACCGACCGGTTCATCTGTTTACCATGAGTAGATTACATACTCAGACGGCCGGAATTGCCCAACCGATCTCCGGCTTCGAATGACCTGATAGAAAGGGCCCATCTACAATGACCCCGCTGTTCAATAGACCCACCGTTGACCGTCAAGTGCCACCGATTGATACGGCCGTGCCGTGCCGCCTGGAGACCGCCACTTTCGCCTTTGGCTGATTCTGGGGCCCGGACTCCCAGTTCGGGAGCATGGCCGGTATCGTCCGCACGCGGGTAGGCTACGCCGGCGGCAAGAAGGAGAATCCGACCTACTACGACCTCGGCGATCACACCGAGAGTATTCAGATTGACTTCGATCCGGACCAACTGTCGTACGACGACCTGCTGCGGCTTTTCTGGAAGGACCACGATCCACGGCATCGGGCGTACAACCGGCAGTACATTGCCGCGGCCTTCCCCCAGGGCGACAGGCAGCTTCGGTTGCTCCAGGAGAGCAGGGACCGGCTGGCGGCCACGCTCCGCGGTGAGATCGTCACGGAGATTCTCCCCGACGCGGAATTCTATCGCGCCGAGGGGTACCATCAGAAGTACTACCTGCGGAACGTCGGCGAGATCATGCGCGACTTCGAGCAGATCTATCCCGGCGAGCAGGATTTCGTGGATTCGACGGCTGCGGCCGGGGTCAACGGATATATCGGCGGTTACGGATCGGCAGAACAATTCTCGCGGGATGTCGAGAGTCTGGGATTGTCGGAGCGATCCAGGAACCGGTTGGAGAAGATCGTCACGAGGGAGGGATCTGGAGCGAGCTGTCAGAGGTAAGGAAGCGCTGCCACGGATTGATCCGTTCGAACACGGATGGCCGGGTACATCGGAACGCGGATGAGCTGTACTATAGATCCGTGTTCTAGTCGACGATCCGTGGCAGTATCTCCTTATCGTTTCACTACCCGCCCCCGCTTCACCACCAAATCCACAT
>JBDHGH010000268.1:0-3601 GCA_039589995.1 Gemmatimonadota bacterium
GTATAGACCGCCCTTCATTTGCTCCGTCTCCTCGAGCGGCTTCACAACTACTCGATCAGCGAGGGGCTTGATCTGCATGGAAGCTTTCCTCCTTCCTCTCCTCGTTGTATTGTTCGTCATCAGAAACGCGGACACACGACCGTCTGGTCCGGGGCAGGCCGACGCAACCGGGTCAGCTCCGCTATATTGTCCGCAAGGCTAGCCCTTAAAAATGGCACGAAGTGTGCCATACGTAAAGAGGGGGACAATCTGTCAAGCTGGCAGGGTTTACCCCTCGGGGCTGCAGTTGTGGCCGACTTTGGGCTGCCGGGTTGAAACTCCGGGACCCCTTCCCCCGTAGGGAAGGCGACTGAAACCCCAGACGGGCCCCGGACGTATTAGATTATGGGAGTGGGTCAGACCGAGCGCCTGCCCATGGCAGAGTGATTTCTGGCCTGCACACGCGTTGACAGGAGGCGGTAAATGCTGAGAGGGATGCTCACGCTAGGAACGCTGCTAGTCGCCGGTATGGTGGGCTTGGCCCTGCTGGTACCGGTGTTTAGCCTGCTAACGGCTCTACTGGTAGCGGCCTTCAAGCTGGCGTTCTTCCTGGCGGTGGTTTACTTCATCGTCAAGCTGATCAGCCCGGACACCGCCGACCGGGCTCTCGAGAAGATTCGCTCGAAGGTTCGCCGCGCGGCCTAGCCGGCCCCGGCAGCCAACCTAGTCACCCTTTTCGCGCTCGCCGAGCAAACGGTCGGCGATCTCGAGCCCGTAGAGGGTGAGGTACGGCTCGATCACATCGACGGTCTCGCAGTGGGGCGCGATCATCCCCGCCAGACCCCCGGTAGCCAACACCAGGCACTCGGGGTTTTTCCATTCCTTCTTGATCCTCGCCACCATCCCGTCGATTCCATCCACGATCGCATAGAAACAGCCCGAGCGTAGGCAATCCTCGGTCCGCTTCCCGATCACGATGTCCGGGGGCACGAGGTCTATGTAGGGCAGCTTGCTGGCCCGACTCGCCAGTCCCTCGATGCCCGCCCGGGGGCCCGGAGAGATCACGCCGCCGAGAAATACTCCGTCTCCCGTGATGCAGTCGAAGGTCGTCGCCGTTCCCAGGTCCACCGCGAGGACGTCCACGCCGTAGAGCTGACTGGCCGCCAAGGTGTTGAGCATGCGGTCCGCACCGACGGTATGGGGCTCCTCGACGTCCAGTCCGATCGGAAGGGGGCCGCCGTTCATCGCCAGCGGGGCCGGATCGTTGATCAGCCTCGGCTCGCTGTCGAACGCGCGACGGAACCCACGCGTCAGAAGAGGTTCCACCGCCGGGACCACGGACCCGATGATCCCGCGAAGCGGCCGCGTGAAGCTCTCGTCCTGAACGAGCTGGCCCAGCAGATGGGCGAGCTCATCGGGTGTTCTCTTCACGTCCGTGGCAATGCGCCAGTGATGGACCAGCTCGGGACCGCGGAAAAGACCTATAACGGTCTCGGTGTTCCCCAAGTCGATGGCGAGGAGTTCGCGGTTCACGCTTCGGCCCTCTTAATGCTCAGAGACAGATCGAGTGCCGGCGCCGAGTGGGTCAGAGCGCCCACCGATATGAAGTCTACTCCGGCATCGGCGAAGTCGCGGACGGTACTCAGAGTCATGCCGCCCGACACCTCGACCTCGGGCCTGGGTGACTGTTTACCGATCAATCGCACCGCGTTCCGGACCGCATCCACCGGCATGTTATCGAGCATGATCCTATCGACACCCGCCGCAAGCGCCGCTTCGACCTCCTCGAGGTCAGTCGTCTCGACCTCCACACTCAAACCGGAGTTGTTCGATTCCCGCACACTCCGCGTCGCCTGCCCTACCCCACCGGCGCACACCAGGTGGTTCTCTTTGATCAGCACCATCTTGTCCAGGCCGCGTCGATGGTTGACCGCCCCGCCCGCACGAGTCGCCGCTCGCTCCAGCTCGCGCCACAGTGGAGTCGTCTTTCGCGTATCCGTTATCTTGGCCCCGGTTCCGTCCACAGCCAGCACGAATTGGTGAGTCAGCGTAGCTATCCCCGACAGGTGGGCAAGCAGATTCAGGGCCGTGCGTTCGCCCGTCAGGATGCTCCGCGCCGAACCGGACACTCGGGCGACGACGGCACCGGCGTTCACCCAATCACCATCCCGGACGATGACCTGGTACTCCGCACCGCCGAGCTGCCGATAGGCCTCCGCCGCGGCGGGCTGCCCTGCGATCACGCCCTTTGTTTTTGCGACGATCTCGGCCTGAGCGCGGGCCCCGGCATCGACGCACCACTTCGTGGTGACATCTCCGGAGCCCACATCCTCGGCCAGCGCTTCGGCGATGCGGCGTCGAATCGTATCAGAAAGGGCTTGCATGTTCCTTTGACCCTTAGTTTACCATCAGTACGTAGAGGATATACGTGCCACCCACCGCCCAACAGTAGTAGGCGAACCGATAAAAGAGCTTGGTGCGCAGCAGGCGAACGAAGAGTACGATCGCTAGCAGCCCCGCAAGGAACGCGCTGAGTGCAGCGGCGGCCAATTGGACGCCGCCGATCCCGGCCCCCCCGCTCAGAAACTCGGGCGCTTGAAGAACGGACGCGCCCAGAATAGCGGGTACGGAGAGCAGGAAACTGAACTCAGCCGCCGCCTCGCGCCGCGTCTTGGCGAACAGGGCCGTGGCCACGGTGCATCCCGACCGTGAGATCCCCGGGATGATGGCCAACGCCTGCGCGATGCCCACTGCCAATGAGCCTCCCCAACCGGGGTCCGGCCGATCGCCTCTCTCCACCAGCCAACGCGTCGAGTAGACGACTGCGCCGGTTACGATCAAAGCGATGGCCACGAGGACCGGCAAATCGAAGAGCCTCGATACCTCGCCCGACAGACTTGTGCCCGCCAAACCGGCAGGAACGGAAGCCAGCAACAAAAGGCCAACGTAGCGGATCGCGGTCTTCTCCATCCTCGCGGCTCCCACGGCGAGCTCCACCACACGCCTGCGATACACGGCCAACACCGAGAGGACGGTCGCCAGATGAACCAAGACTTCGAACGACACGCCGGGTGGGTTCACTCCGAGGACGGTCTCCGCGAGGACCAGATGGCCGGAACTGGATACGGGAAAGAACTCGGTGAGCCCCTGGACGACGCCGAGTACTATGGCCTCGAAAAGCGTCATCCCCTCAGCCACACCTCTCGGCAGAAGGTCTCACGCTCATCCCTAGCCAAGCAATTCCTCGTAGTAGCCCTCGTACATGGAGAGGATACGCTCGATCGAGTACTTGGCCTGCGCCTCGGCGCGTCCGGCGCGGCCCATCTCCTGCTGCTTTCCGGACTCGGAGAGAATCTCGATGGTCGCGTTCGCCATGGCGTCCACGGCGCCGACGGGTAGAAGGCGACCGGTCGCGCCATCTTCCACCAGTTCTTCGAGACCGCCACATCGTGTACCCACTACGGGAACCTCGCTGGCCATGGCCTCGAGCGCCGAGAGTCCGAACGACTCGGACTCGGACGGCAACATGAACAAGTCAGCACAGGCCAGCAGCTCCGCCACCGACTCCTGCTTACCCAAGAACAGCACGCGGTCGCTGATCCCGAGGTTGCGCGCGCTCTCT
>JBDHGH010000269.1:0-3583 GCA_039589995.1 Gemmatimonadota bacterium
CCGCTCATCCCCGAGAGCAATTGCGCAGCAAGCTCATCGACGAGTTCGAATAGGCCGTCGACGTCGCCTTCCACATCCGCGCGGCTCATTTCCTCTCCATCCGCCTCATAGAGAGCGGCCGCCAACTGTATCCGGCCACCTGCCTCCACCAGCGACCCGGTGATGTAGAGGTCCGCATCGAACAGTTCGACTATGGCCCGAGCCGTACCGGGATCGTCCGCCGCCAACCCCTCTCGCTCCACGTAGCGTAGCAAGGCACGGGCATCGACGCTCCTCAGATCGCCCGCACCATCCAGTTTGGTGGCCAGGAGGTTGACCATCCCGTCCTCGAGATAATCGAAATCGGGGTTTCCCTGAATCGCGAACGGAACGACAGCCACTGCGACAGCGCTCGATGAGGTGGAGACTGGGAAATATGATTCGTCCGAATCCGTGAACAGCCGTCGCCCGCCAGCAAGCCAGACGGCCGCGATCAGTAGCACCGTCGCACCCATAGCCAATAAGCCGGATAACCATCGACGACTTCGCGGTTCCGAGACGATAGCCGCCAGCTCGCCGCTGGCCGCTGGGTCCGTCCTCTGCATCCCCTTCGGCGTAAGGTCGTAGGCCCAGGCGAGAACCAAGGCAACGGGGAACCCCAGGATGGTCAGAGCAAGAACCAGGGTCACCGTCCAGTCAGGGAGCCCCAGGCGGCCGAACGAGAGGTCCGCCCCCTCGACGAGAACGAACGCCGTCGCACCGTAGACCGTGGCGACCTTGAACACCTGCCGCCGCTTCAGCTCGGCGAGAAAGACCTGGACTCGGTTGGGATCCTTGCTCATCTGACTCTCGCTCGGCGACGTATCACCTTACCGGATCCTGACTGAATAATTGCTGTGTCGAATCAGTCGGGTCACGATTCCGTCGGCCCCGACCTCGAATACGATTTCCTCGCCCAATTCGCCATCGTCCCTAAGGCGTCTGAATGTGTGTCCGTCGACATGCTTCAGCTTGATAATAGCGTCGACTGGATCATCCGACGGCAAGTACAGCATGGCCAATCCGTCTTTCCACTGAAACACGGCAAGTTCGCCACCCCACGCTAGATCGTAGTTACCGACGTACTTCTCCAAGCTCATGTCGTAAGGCTCAGCTTCTTCCGGGGATTCGAGCGCCCCGGCGACGGCCGACCCCACGATCTGATAGGCGACCCGGGTGTACTTGTTCGAACTCACGTCGATGGCGTTGGTCATGACGATCGCTGCGAATTTCTCTTCGGTCTGCAGCAGGAAATGCGAACGAAAACCCGGGCAGCCACCGCCATGGCCGACGAACGTTTTGTCACCGTTACGCCAAACGGAGAAACCGAGCCCCCAGTGGATCTCCCAGTCAGGGTCGACCCACTGGACCCTTTGCATTTCTCGAAGCGTGTTTGCGCTGAGGACTTCGTCGTCATCGCCCTCGAGCACACGGAACTGCCACGAAGCGAACGCGGCCAGATCTTCCACCGTCGAGGCAAATCCCGCTGCCGGGGCTATCCCCCGGACTTGGAAGAAGGCCAATTCAGAGCGCTCTCCATCCCGGCCGGGAGATCCGTAGCCCGTGGCGAACCTCGCTCCGCGCTGGTCAGCGGGGATCTCCGGCGTGGTATCGTCCAGCCCGAGTGGCTCTAGGATGTTGCTGTTCATGTATTCCGCGTAGGATTGTCCGGACGTCGCGGCGAGGATCTCACCGGCCAGCGTGAGGCCGAGGTTCGAATACTGGAAATACTTCGCAGCCGGATAGAGCGTCTCTTGGCTGCCGAGCCTTTCGATTACCATTTCTCGAGTCGGGAAATCGAAATCGGGTGTCCAGTACGGAAAATCCGACTCGCGGGGCAGTCCAGCCGAGTGCGTCAGCAAGCGCTCGACGGTGATAGGCGATGAATCGGGGTACCTCTGTTCGATATCGAACCAGGAGAGGTGTTCCCCCACCGGATCGTCGAGGTGAAGCTTCCCTTCATCCCGGAGGCGCATCACACCGATGCTCGTAAAAAGTTTGGAGATCGAACAGATGCTGTAGAGAGTCTTCGGAGTTGCGGGCGCCATTCGCGCCCGGTCCGCGTACCCGAACGCCCCGCTCCACAGGACTTCCTGATCGTGAACGACCGCCATGGAGAGACCGGGAATGTCTTCGTAGGCTTGCTCCGCGTCCAGCCATACTTCCAGCAGGTTCAGCGCCGCAGAAACGCGGGGATCGTCGGTCAGCTGCTGTGCTAACGCCGAAGACGAGATGCCCGCGATCATGAGGAGGATCAACGAGGTTCTTCTCAACATGGCTATTCTCCTGGCTTAATCAGGTAAAACAGTAATGGTGGGCGGCCGGTCTGTCCAACGGGGGCCGTCACGAACCGCTAGAGTACGGCCGTCAGTCTCACCGCCCGCTCTTGTCATATCTCAGAAGCCGAGCCTATTCTGACTCTCAGGAGGAAACATGAACAATATAGTCCTGAAGGTGAGCGACATGTCATGCGGGGGTTGCGTCAACGCAGTCAAGGCGGCGCTGACCGGCGTCGAGGGGGTGCAAGAAGCTGACGTGTCCCTAGCGGAAAAGACCGCGCGCGTGGTCAGCGACCACACGGTGTCAGCGGACGACCTGGTGGCGGCGGTCAGCGCTGCCGGCTACAGCGCGTCCATCCAAGGATGAAGAACGTAGTGGGCCACGCCGAGCGCGACCCACCAGTCTTCTTGAAGGTTAGCTCCAGTTGGCCTCGGAGGCCCACTCCTTGAAGGATGTCGGCGTGATGCCGTACTTCGCCGCGTTACCCGCGATATCCGCGTTGTAGCCCACTGCATCGAACCACTCGAGCATGAGCGCAAAATCGTCGCTGAACTCGCGTACCTGCTCGATGGGGACCTGAAAGTGAGATACCGATTTGCCCGCGGCCTCGCCTATGAGAACGGCCGCTTCCGGCATAGTCAGCTCTTCACCCGCGATGTCGATGGCCTGACCGTTCAGCTCCTCGTGCCTCTCGAAGGCCAGACGCCCGTACTTCCCGATATCGGCCACCGCTACCATCTGTAGACGCGTGTCGGGCTTGATTCCGACAGCCAGCGTACCCTCCTCGATCGCCGGCTTGAACCAGGGCGAAACCAGGTTCTCCATAAAGAAGACCGCCCGGAGGATAGTGTACGACGGCAGACCCAAGCCGCGGATCGTCTCTTCCACTCGGTACTTGTTGTCGAAGTGCGGGATGCCCGTGTTGCGGTGGGCCGATCCCACCGAGCTGTACACGAAATGCTGAACCCCGTTGTCGCGGACGATCTCGGCCAGTCGTTTGCCCTGGGTCTCTTCTCCTTCGACGCCCGCTTCCCAAGTGTTCTGCATGCCGAAGACGCCCCATGCGCCCTGCACTGCGCGCTCCAATGATGTCGGATCGTTTAGGTCACCCTGCACGACTTCGGCGCCGAGGCCGGCCAGGACCTTCGCCGCCTCGCCGTCCGGTTTCCGGGTCATCGCCCTCACCTTGTGGCCGGCGGCCAGCAGCTCGCTCGCAACCGCGCCACCCTGCTGTCCCGTCGCACCCGTCACCAGAATCACTGCACCTGGCTCCATGTAATTTATC
>JBDHGH010000270.1:0-3582 GCA_039589995.1 Gemmatimonadota bacterium
CGGCCCGTGATTGACACGATTCGAACGCGGCAATACGCCGCATTCGGCATCCTGCTACTAGGCCTGCTAGCCGGCGGCGTGCTCGGCTTCATCTCCCTGCAGAAACTGTCCAGGGATTTCGACGACGAGATGAGTCAGGTCCAGAGTGCAGCGGAGATCGGCAACACGTTGCAGCGAGATGTTCTCGAACTGATCTTCGCCGGCGACGGATACCTGGCCAGTGGCAGTCGGGAAACCAAGGACCGCTACACCGAGCTGTCGGGGCGGGCCCAGGATATTGCACGGAGTTATCGCGAGCTGGATGCCCTGTCCGCCGGGGACGCGATTCTAATCGAGCAGCTCACAGTAGCGCTCACCCAGCTCGAGGTCGAATACGCTCGTGCCCATGCGTTGTACGACCTGCGCCGCCGTACTGAGGCCAGAGAGGTTCTCGACGCCGTTCACCCGATCGCAGAACAGGTGGCCCGTCTGATCTCGGAGCTCGGAGCGCGTCGCAACCAGGTGTTCGCGGAGTCGACGATAGCGCTGAGCAATCGAGCGGACCAGCGTTCCCTCTACGTGCTGTTCATCACGATCCTCGCCCTGGGTGTCGGAGGGATGCTGTCTTACGCCGTTCTGAAGACGATCGACCGACCGCTGGCCGAGCTTGTCTTCGCAGCGCGGGAGTTGGGAGCCGGGCATATGAAGACTCTGATCAAGAGCCAGACGATGCCCAAGGAGTTCGCCGTGGTCGGCCAGGCGTTCAACACGATGGCAAAGAACTTGCGCAGTCTCGCCACTCAGGTCTCCTCGACGACGACCCAGATTTCCTCGTCGGCGGCCGACTTCTCCGCCATATCTGAACAGGTCGCTGCCTCCACCAACGAGGTGGCAATGGCAATGACCGAGATCTCTGACGGCGCCGAGAAGCAGGCAAGCTCGCTGAACGAAACGGCAGCGGCTGTCGTCGAACTGCGTGAGGGTACTACGCGCATCGAGACCGAGGCAAGCGAAAACCGAGAGCTCAGCCACGTGATCCGCCAGGAGGCGAGTCAGAGCCAGGAATCCGTTCGAGAAGCGCTATCACTCCTCCTCACGCTTCGAGAAGTCGTGCATAGCACAGGTGAAGAAGTCGGAGGGCTCGAGACTACTTCCCAGAAGATCCACACCTTCGTCCGCCGCATCACCTCCATCGCGGAGCAGACCCACCTTTTGTCCCTGAACGCGGCCATCGAGGCGGCGCACGCCGGACACGAAGGCCGGGGCTTCGGCGTCGTTGCCGAGGAAGTACGCAAGCTGGCCTCGGATGCTGACACAGCGGCTCAAGAGATCGAAGAAGTGGTCAACCAATTGCGCGAGTGGGTCTCCGGCACCGTGAGCAGGATGAGGGAAGGCGAGAAGAAGGTCGTGCAGGTCGAGACCGTCGCACGCAGCGCCGAAGGAGCGCTGGACACGATCGCCAACGGCCTCGAAAGAGTCACCGAGGCCACCGACCACTCGGTGCTCACCGCGTTGCGCAGCCGCACCTTACTCGAGCAGGTTGCCGGCCATGTCGAGTCGGTCACCGCCACCGCCACGACCCACGCGTCTCGCAGTCAGGACGTCAGCGCCGCCGTTCAGGAGCAGTCGGCGACGACCGAGGAAATCAGCGCGTCGGTGGCAGAATTGGTGGCAGCGGCGGAGGAGCTACGGCGGCTGGTGGGCGAATGGGACGTGTAGTACGAGGCCGGAAAACAAATGTTTATGGCCCCGCCCGGCGGGGCCTTTTCTTTGCCCCTGCCACGAAACCCTTTCTCCGCTCTCACGTAGGGTAGAGGGAAACCGGGAGGCCCAACGCTAGGACCACCCCGGGTGTTTGAAAAGGCGAGCCGGGCCGTGCTTGCCGGCACGGCCGGGGTTTGCTATTACACCAGCGCCCAATTTCCCCTGTATCCCGGCGCCACGGACGCGCCGAAAGAAAACCAACAGGAGCACCAGTTCAGATGAGACGACTCACTCTATTCCTGGCCGCCGCGCTTCTAGTAGCGGGCGCGGATTCAGCCAGCGGGCAGATGGTGAAAGCGGGTGTTCAAGGCGGCCTGAACATTGCAACCGCGGATGTGAAGGGCGATTTCTTTACCGAGGACGTGGGGACGCGGACGGGGATGCACCTGGGTATCACGGCTTGGGTAGACCTGACGAAGTACTTCGCGGTGCGAGCGGATGCCATGTACTCGCAAAAGGGATTCGGAAAGGGTGACGGCGATGTTTCCGTGAGCGTGAACTACATCGAGATACCCCTCTACTTCGTTTTTCAAATTCCAGCGACGGTGAAACCCTACCTTCTCTTCGGGGTCGTGCTTGGCCTGGAGAGCAGTTGTAATGTGTCGACGGCGAGCGAAACCAACGTGCCGTGTGCCGACGTGAGTAGCGCACCGCAGACCAAAGGCGCGGACTCCGGCCTGGTGTTCGGTCTCGGCGCCGAAACGAAGTTCGGACCCGGCTTTATCTTCGCCGACGCGATCTTCAATTACGGACTCACGGACGTCAGCGAACCGTCGCTCGAAATCAAGAGCATAACGACTCGCACCTTTTACTTGTCGCTCGGCTACACGTTCAACATCTGCCAGACCATCCAGTAGGTGCCTACACGACCTAGTACGGCCTAGGCCACGTGCTGCTCAGAGCCCCGCTCGCCAACGGCGGGGCTCTGTTGTTTGAGGAATTCTTCCGGCCTTCTCACTATCAGGAAATAGCCGAACAAGACGCCGGGCCAGAGGTGCATGACCAGACGGTAGAGCGCCGTCTCCAGCTGCCACTGGATATTGTACGGTGTTATGAGGAAGACCAGGAAGTAGCCGGCAAGCACTGCGCCCAAGGTGACGAGCGTCGTGACGATTGCCATCCGATCCCCTTGATTGGGCCGGAACCCCACGAACAGTGCGTACACAAGGAGCAGCGGCGGCAAACCGATCCACGGCGATCCGAATACGACAACAACGTCTATGAAGGTCTTGATAACCAGCCAGTAGCGTAGCGGGTCCATCAGACGGCCTATGATGTCGGCGGGCTGAGCCAACGCGACCAGGTAATTGGGGGGCGCCAACGTCAGCTTGAATCCGACTATGACGAGAAACACCGGGATCAGCCCGGCTGCGATCGCACCGACTCCCTTCCCGCTTCTGCGCCAACCTTTGCTTCGCCCCACTATGAGAAACCGTGCGGCCAAAAGCGCCAGCACGAATAGCAGCCCTTCGTTCTTCGTCCAGGCGGCGAGCCCCGCCATGAGACCGGCAAGCGCCAGCAGTCGATATCGTCCCGTTTCGGTGCGGTCACTCAACGCGACCAGCACAAGCGTTGCCAACACGAAGAGCCCGAGCGGAACATCGGCGTACTGAGTCGCTCCCTGCCACACGATCATACCGCTGCCCAAGAGCACGAGCCCTGCCAACGCTCCCTGACCCCGGCCGCGTAACGACGAGACTGCTGAGATCAGAACTCCGACTGTGGCGAAGGTGAAGAAACCCGCGACGAGGATGGGGCCCAGCGTCGGATCGGCACCCGTGAGCTTCCAAGCCCGGGCGATGCTGCCGGGTAGAAGCGGCGGGTAATTCGGCTGGGACC
>JBDHGH010000271.1:0-3582 GCA_039589995.1 Gemmatimonadota bacterium
CGTCAGCAGGCGACTGACTCTCTGCGAGCCGACGTCAAGCGGCTCTTCTCCCTCGCGGAGCGCGCCATGGAAGACGTTCGGTCCATCGCGGCGGCACGAGACGATGTACAGTCCACAAGGGAGCTCCTCGAAGGGGCGCTCGGACGCCTCGGTGAGGCCCAGGACATCGTCGAACAGCTGGAGCGCCGCAAGGGCCAGCTCGATCATGCTGAGAGCCGCCTGGCCAGGGCCGGCGCGCTCGTTCGCAACCTCGGGACGAGCATCGAGACGCTCGAAAGCCAGCGAGCCATCGTGGAGCAAGTCGTCGAGCAGGCCGGCGTGCTAGAGTTCCAGTCGAAGCAGGCGGAGGCGCTGATCGGGACGCTTCGTCACGAGCGCGAGCTGGCGAGTCGGATGCAGGCGGCCGTCGCCGAGACCCGGAAGCAGCGCGAGCACGCCAAGAAGGCGAGCTGACGCAGCACGCAGGCAAACTCAGCCAAGCTCAGCCAAAGAGCCTCGGAATAAATGGGGTTCAGGGGGTCGCGGGTTCAAATCCCGCCGTCCCGATTGCGAAACGAGCGGGCACCCAGCCCGCTCGTTTCTCATTGGGCCCTCTCTGGAAGATCCAGTAGGACGGCTGTGCTCATGCGAACGAGGCTCCAGCCGGGGTGCCCTCTGAAACGGGCCCTGGTTCCGTGCAGTCCAATCTTCCCAGCGATCACCGTCCCGCAGCGAGCCTTGCGACCCGGTCCTTCACGTCTTGCACTACCGGTTGTAGCTCCGCGTCAGCGCCAGCCCAAAGCTCCGCGAGCCTTCGCGACATTCGGACGGCCGGCTAGAATGGAGCTATGCAAAAGCCACTCATACCACCGCTCGGCGGTCTGCTCGCTCTCGTTCTTCTGACTCCGGGCGTCGTGGTGGCACAGACCGATGAAGGCCGACGAGAGATCCGCGCGTGCCGCCTGACCGATTCCGAAGTACTCCGGTTCGACGGTCGGGTGGATGAGGCGTTCTGGTCGAGAGTGGATCCAGCCACCGGATTCCGGATGCAGGAGCCCCGCGAAGGTGCGGAAGCCAGCGAGAGGACCGAGGTCCGTATCGCCTACGACAGCCGGCATCTCTACATCGGAGCCATCCTGTACGACAGCGACCCGTCGCAGATCAAGGCCTTCATGAAGCGACGAGATCTACCGATGTTCTCGGACGACCGGTTCACCTGGATCCTCGACACCTTCAACGACCAGCGCGGCGCCTACTTCCTCGAGGTCAACCCCAACGGCATGCGGACTGACGGCCTCGTCGTCACGGGCCAAGGCAACAACGTCAACCTCAACTGGGACGGCGTCTGGGACGCCAGGACCGTGATCGGCGACTTCGGCTGGTCGGCCGAGATCAAGATCCCCTTCCGGACGTTGAATTTCGATCCGGCGGGCGAGACGTGGGGCGCCAACTTCATGCGGGTCATCCGTAGAAGAAACGAGACGGCCCTCTGGACCGGCTACCGGAGGAACCAGGGGATCGCGCGACCGCAAGATGCCGGCGCGATCAGCGGACTCACGGGATTGTCACAGGGGTTGGGCCTCGAGGCCGTTCCCTATGGGATCCTGAAGGGAAGTGACGACCGTGTTGCCGGCGATCCCGAAACGTCGGTGTCCCCCGATATCGGACTCGATCTCAACTACAGCATCACACCGAGCCTGAAGGCTTCGCTGACCATCAACACCGACTTCGCCGAGACCGAAGTGGACCAGCGGCGGATCAACCTCACCCGCTTTCCGCTTGTATTCCCCGAGCAGAGAGACTTCTTCCTCGAAGGATCCGGGATCTACCGGTTTGCGCCTGCCAGTGGTGTCAGTCCCTTTTTCAGCCGCCGGATAGGCCTCGACGACGCAACTGGCGAGCCCATCCCGATCACCGTCGGCGGGCGGTTGCTCGGGAATTCCGGCGACTACAGCATCGCCTTCCTCCAGGTGCGTACGGCAGAGACGGACAGCGTGAACCGCGAGGACTTCACGATGGCGCGGATTCGCAGAAACATCGGCGAGGAAAGCACCATCGGCATGATCTACACGCGGAGGGCAACCCAACACGGCGATCAACTCGATCCGGCTCTGCAGGACCGCCACACCTTCGGTGTCGATCTCGAGTTGGGTACCTCCCGATTCGCGGGGGACAAGAATCTCCAGTTTCAGGCGTTCTTCGTCGCCCACAATAGCGCGTTTGCAGCGGACGATTCGACCGACTTCTGGGACCGGTCGACCAGAGGGATCAGACTCAACTTCCCCAACCAGCCGTGGTCCGGCCACGTCTCGTACCGAGAATTCGGAAGTGCCTACGATCCGGCCGTTGGGTTCGCCCGCCGCAACTCCTTCAGGCGAGTCAATCCGAGGATAGGATTCGCTCCCCAGTTCGAGGACAGTGACCTGATTCAGCAAGTCGAGTGGAGTGTCTTCTTCGAGCACCTGACCGATCTCGACTTCACGCTGATGACGCAGGAGCTGCGCTTCGGACTCTTCGATGTCCGGTTCATGTCGGGCGACGGGATCGCCCTCGACGTATCGAGAGGCTTCGAGCGATTGGTCGAGCCGTTCGACATCAAGGGCGACGGATCGATCATCGTTCCCGTCGGCGACTACACCAACGGGTGGGTGAACGCCGGTCTGGCAACGGCTCCCTTCCGCAGAGCCTCAGCAGAAGTGGCGATCGAGACCGGCGGTTTCTGGTCTGGAAGGCGAAGCGAGTATCGTCTGCAAGTGACGCTGCGTCCAATGGCCGGAGTCGAGGTGGCACCGGAGTACGTGCACACCGATGTGGACCTGGCAGAGGGCGCCTTCTCGACGGATCTGGTGCGGTTTCAGGGGACGCTCGATCTCACGACATCCCTTCTCTTTTCGGCCACCGTCCAATACGACAACCTGAGCGACCTGCTCGGAATGAACACACGGCTTCGATGGATCATCACGCCCGGGTCCGATCTCTATCTCGTGTACAATCACAACTGGTTGGAACAGGATTCCCGATTCGCGACCCGTCAGCGAACCGGCACGATCAAGGCGTCGTACACCCATCGGTTCTAGCGACGGCCAAACGGAGGCGTGCCGGCGGACGCATCGCTTCGACGGCACCCCCCTCCCTGGGTGAGCTGGGCAGCGATTGCCGAGTCAAGCCACGCGGGTTGCGGTCGTTCGTGCGCAAGTCGCCGGCCCAGGTTATTCATATGACGTGAGCACGGATCCGCACCAGCCACTCCGCGACGACGTCCACCTGCTGGGCGACCTCCTCGGCGAAACGCTTCGGGCACAGGAGGGCGACCATCTCTTCGAGGTGGTCGAGCGAGTGCGAGCCCTGGCCAAGGGGGCGCGCCAGGGCAACCCGGACGACTTCGAGACCCTCGACCAAGTGCTCCAGAATCTGTCGCTCGACGACGCGTTGCCGGTAGCGCGCGCGTTCGCGCACTTCCTGACCCTGGCGAACATCGCCGAGCAGCACCACCGCATTCGGCGACGCCGCGACTATCAGCGGAAGCCCGACGCGGCACCACAACGCGGCTCCACTGAAAGCAGCTTCGCCCGTTTGCTTTCCTCGGGGGTAACGCCGGAAACT
>JBDHGH010000272.1:0-3572 GCA_039589995.1 Gemmatimonadota bacterium
GGCGTCTCACCCGCTTGGGCGAAAACGGCGGCAGGAGTGACGAGCAGCACCAACAGGCTGAGTGCCAGGCGAACGGCTTTCATAGTACCCTCCTCTTAGATGACGGCAGTGATCGGGCGTTCCGGGGCAGTGAACGACCTGTCACTCGTTTTCCAGTTCGTAGTGTGGGCGGGGAGGGATGCTTCTCGCGGCTCCGGATCGGAGACGCACCATTATTAACTGTCAGTTGCTGGTCTGGCAAGCGAGGGGCGGGGCAGGACAACCTCTCGGCCTCTCGCTTCCGGTCGCGCGGGTCAGGCTGGGATGTGTGTGAGGCTAGGGCGCTCCAACGTACGCTCGGAGGTCGAAGGCTGCCCTGCCCCTTGGCGGTGACGGCAAGCGTTCGGTCGAATTGGCGCGTCTCCCAAACCGGTGTCGTCGAGGAGATCCGGGACGGGTCCGAGGGCGGGCCTGGCGCAGCCTCCAGACGACGACACCAGCCTCGACGAACGGGTATGTGCCTGGCCCCGACGAGGAAGGTCTTCGATGCAGGACGACTCGCTTCGTGGGAGGGCGTGGACGGCATTCAACCTCCGAGCGGACGTTGGAGCGCGGCGGCCCGACAGAAATCGTGGCCCAACTCGCGCGACCGGGAGCGAGAGGTTCGAATGCCGTTCACGCCCTCCAAGCCCTTGCCCGGCATGCCTTCCGGGACTAACCTATCGGCGCAATGAATCGCTCATACCCGTTTGTCGAAATACACTACGCGCTCTGGACCGTCCTGAGCGTGCCACTGGGGTTTGCGGGCGTGTTCTTCCTCGCCCCGGGTCTGATCCTCGACTGGGGCTTCGGCCTGCTCGCCGTGTCCGGACTGCTCATCTTCTATGTCTCGAAGCTCACCCGCGGCAGCCGCGCCGCCTGGCTGGTCGGAATCGTAATGCACGCCCTGGTCCTTCTGGCCGCGGCGTACTACGTGCCTCGCTGGCCCACGCTCCTCGGCCTGCCGCTGGCCACGGCCAACGCGTATTCGCTGATCGTGCTGGTGGTCTACCGGAGGTTGTGGACCGAGCCGGCGGATGAAGCTCTCCAAGAAGCCCTGGCCTGACCCGTCAATCTCAGACACCAAACGAGGCTGAAAACGCGCGTTCCGTTGCACGGATGCAGCATGTCTCGCTGGCCTTCCATCGACGAGCTGGAGCTTGGAACTCGTTATTCCGGTTAGTGTTACGTCGCGGTCGACGAGAATTAGCGTATAAGCCTGTCTCTTGCAATCGGGGTTGCCTCTAGCTCTCGAACAGTCTGGGAGGAGAACCACACGTGGCTAGCGGCAATACCCACATCCTTGGCATTTCGGCGTTCTATCACGACAGCGGCGCCTGTCTGATCCGCGACGGGGACATCGTCGCCGCGGGTCAGGAGGAGCGCTTCACCCGCAAGAAGGGCGACGCGTCCTTTCCCGTTAACGCTGTCGAGTACTGTCTGCGTGAAGGTGGAATCGAGGCCAAAGATCTGACGTTCGTCGGATTCTACGATAAGCCGCTGCTCAAGTTCGAGCGCATCCTCGAGACCTACCTGGGCGTCGTACCCTCCGGCTTCCGGTCGTTCCTTCAAGCCGGCCCGCTGTGGATCAAGGACAAGCTGTACATGGATCGGCAAATCCGAGACGCTCTGGACTACGAGGGTGAGATCCTCTACGCGGAGCATCACGAGTCCCACGCCGCAAGCGCTTTCTTCCCGTCGCCGTTCGAGGAAGCGGGCATCCTCACCATGGACGGCGTCGGCGAGTGGGCGACGGCTTGCGCGGGCGTTGGACGCGGCAGCGAGATCGAGCTGACCAGCGAGTTGCACTGGCCGGATTCGCTCGGTCTGCTTTACTCGGCGTTCACCTACTACACCGGCTTCAAGGTCAATTCCGGCGAGTACAAGGTCATGGGCCTGGCGCCGTACGGCGAGCCGAAATATGTGGACACGATCCTGAGCGAGTTGGTCGACCTGCAAGAGGACGGCTCGTTCCGGCTCAACCAGAAGTACTTCAATTACCTCACCGGCCTGACGATGACGGGCAAGGCCTTCGACAAGTTGTTCGGAGGACCGCCACGCACGCCCGAGACCAAGATCACGCAGCGCGAGATGGATCTGGCGCGTTCGGTGCAAGTCGTGTGTGAGGAAATCGTGATGCGCATGGCCAATACGGTTCATCGGCAGACGGGGCTGAAGAACATCTGCCTGGCCGGCGGCGTCGCCCTCAACTGCGTGGCCAACGGCAAGCTGCTTCGTGAGGGACCGTTCGAGAACATCTGGATCCAGCCCGCCGCGGGCGATGCGGGTGGAGCGCTAGGCGTAGCGCAGCTCATCTGGCACCGACACTGCAACAAGCCCCGGCAGGTCTCGAGCGGTAGGGATAGCATGAAGGGCGCCTACTTAGGTCCGCACTTCACTCCGGAAGAGATCGAGGCGTTTCTGGAATCGAAGGGTGCCGTTTACGAGCGCCTCGAGCGCGATGACCTTCTCAAGAAAGTCGCGAACCTGATCGCCTCTGAGAAGGTGATCGGCTGGTTCAACGGGCGCATGGAGTTCGGCCCCCGCGCCTTGGGCAGCCGGAGCATTTTGGGCGATCCCCGGAGCCCGAAGATGCAGGCGCAGATGAACCTCAAGATCAAGTTCAGAGAAGGGTTCCGGCCCTTCGCGCCCAGCGTGCTGCGCGATCGGGTTCAGGATTACTTCGAGATGGACTGCGAATCACCGTACATGCTGCTGGTGGCGCCGGTCCGCGAAGAGCGCTGTATACCCATGAGCAAAGAACATCAGAATCTGTGGGGGATCGACCAGCTGAACGTCCAGCGGTCCGATATCCCGGCGATCACCCATGTGGACTATTCGGCCCGGGTGCAGACCGTCTCGCGGGATACGAACCCGGACTACTACGATTTGATCAAGGAGTTCGAGAACCTGACCGGGTGCGGCGTAGTCATCAACACGTCGTTCAACGTCAGAGGCGAACCGATCGTGTGCTCGCCGCATGACGCGTATCAGTGCTTCATGCGGACGCACATGGACTACCTGGTGCTCGGCCCGTTCGTTCTCGACAAGACCAAGCAAGGCGAGTGGAAGGAGAGCGTGGATTGGAGAAAAGAGTTCGTGCTCGACTGACGGCTCGCGAGGGCCGCAAGTTCGGATTGACGGTGGGGGTCGCGTTCTTGGCGCTCACCGCGGTGATGATCTGGCGCGACCACGCGACTGCCGCCAAGGTTACCGGGTCGCTGGGCACGCTACTGATCCTGGGCGGCCTACTGATCCCCTCGCGCCTGGGTCCCGTACAGGCCGCATGGATGGGCCTGGCGCACGCGATCTCGAAGGTCACCACCCCGATCTTCATGGGTGTCGTCTATTTCTTGGTGCTCGCCCCGGTGGGCGTGGTGATGCGCCTGTTTGGACGCAATCCCATGCGCCACAAACCTGTGGAAGCAAGCCTTTGGAAAACGCGGGCCTCCGGGCAAGGCCACGACCTAAGACGTCAATTCTAGTAAGAGGACCTTATGAGCAAGACGAGTCTCGCCGGCGAGCTTTGGGCCTTCATGAGGGTCCGCAAGAAG
>JBDHGH010000273.1:0-3483 GCA_039589995.1 Gemmatimonadota bacterium
GAGTGATCGAGGTGCCGCTCGATGGCGCCGGGTCTGCCTTGGCACCGGAGGGCGCTCCGATGCTGGATGTCGCTTCGGTGAATGTCTCCACCGATCCAGATGACGTTGAACTGAAGCTTTGCAAGCCTGACTTCATGATCACGGAACACGGGTTGCCCGCCTTTTACGACTTCAACCTCTGTGCCGAGATTAACGACGCACTGGGTCTGGAGGTGAGCAAGAGCGGGACCGTACCGTACCCGAGTCTGCCGCCCCAGCAGTGGACATTGAAGGCTAGTGGCACGCTCGACTCGGTGAATGTGACCATCGTCAATGCTCGCCTCACCGGCACGATCGAGCTGATCCTCGACATCGATCCTGGGAGAATCGTGAGAAACTCCTTTGGCATACCGGTCGGGTTCGATCCGCCCCGGATATCGGAGCTCGGCCTCCGGACCGGACCGGGCGGAGTAGCTTTAGCTTATGACAGCCTCAACGTGGATGTCTTTGGCTCGTTGACGGGGCGTTTTGAATTCCCGTTGGGCCTTGCGGTGCAGGTACCGTTTCCGGAGTCGGACGCTGCGGTGACTCTTGAGGCCGAGGCGAGAACCGGCCTCTTCTTCATTCTGGATGCCGCGGCGGAAGGCGAAGTCACGGCGACGTTCGATGGCTTGGAACGTGGCGTCAACTTCGACGCCGTCTGGAGCAACGGGACGTTCGCGCCCGCCATCAGCTCAATATCGAGCGGCCCGCCCGGCCCGCCGGAGATCAAATGGGAGGGCAGGCAAAGGCTGAAGGCGGAACTCGGCTGGCTGACCGAGGCGGGCGTCGAATTGAAGGTCGGAGATTTCTCCATTGGGAGCGCGAGCATGGAGCACCTCATTGGCGTCTACGCCGAAGCGGTACGAACCGCGCCGATCGTCGAGTGCACCACGCCAGGCCCCCCAGACACCTCGGGTGACTTTGCCATCGGTGGCACCGTGGTGCCAGGTTGTGAGATGGACCGGGCTGCTCGGGTGGATGTTGATGTGGGACTAGAAGCCACAGGCTTCAAGTTCGAAGCATCGATTGGCGATGACATTTTCGACGACTTGAATGTGGAATTTGCGACCCCGGAGCGGAGCTGCTGCCGCACACACATCATCGATCTCTTTGCTCGGGGCGATCTGGAGGTGACGGTCACCACAGAGTTGGCGGACGACGTCGACACCTTCCCGAGCGGCTTTACGGACAACGGCTACGACCTGGTCCTCAGCAGAGTCCTTCCCGATGATCGGCAACCTGTTCCCAGCGTTCCCAGCCATGAGTGGGAACCTGTGGCAGAAATCGAGCCTGTGGTCTTCCACGTAGATGTGACCGATCCGGAGGAGGGGGAAGAAACCGTGGTCATGTTCCCCCGGGAAGAAGGCTTATGTAAGTCGCCCAGATCGCGGGACGACAATTCGCGGGACGACAATGAAGATTGCACGATGGCCGCCGGGGTTCCTCACGTTTTGCGTCTCGAGAATTTGGACCCGCGGTGCGTCGTCACTGCGTCAAGTGTGGTGGACGAGGACGACCGCATCGAAGGTCTCGATGGGGGCCAGGTAGGACGAACGCGGTTCGAAATCATCAAACTCCGGCGCTTTATCCCGATCTTACCCACGGCTGCGCAGGCCACTTTCACGGTGGAGTGTGGCACAGATCCCGTCGACGAAGTGACGGTAACGACGAAGTCAGCGCCGGTGGAAACGATCTTGACGGGCGATTGGACCGGTACTTTCCAAGAGGGCGAGACTGCGGTCGGCGATAGTTCGAGCGCACAGGTGCAGATCCTATCAGCGCAACCTGATGAGAGCATCGAGTACGTGATCGTCGGGGAGAACGACCTATCTAAGGGCGAGCAGGTGACGGGCGGTATTTCAGGCGCGACAGCTATAACAGTCGGTGACCCCGTCGTGCCTGTTTCCTGGGAAGATCCGGACGCTTACACAGTGCTTGTTGACAATGAGCCGCGTGGACCGATCGGGCTCAACGAAGACAAGAGTAGTTTTCTGCTTGCCGCTACGAAGGATCTTACGGTGAAGTTGGGCAGCGTCGCGGACAATTGCACGGCAGCTCCCAGTTCCCATGTCCTTACCCTCAACGACGACGGTACTGCGTTTGATGAGAACGAACTGCTGTTTCTGGTGGCGTGCGAGTCGATCGACTCCCCCACAGGGCTCGAACTCGTGATCCAAACCTCGGGGGGAATCGATGACATCGATCCAGACGGCTACATCGTCTACCTCGATGGTCACGCACAGGATGACATGGTTGGGGCCAATAGCGAGACACTCTACTCGCCGCTGCCCGAACACAGCGAAGTGGGACTGGAGTTCCAAGACATCGAGTTTAACTGCCAGATTGAAGGCGACAACCCTCGAGACGTGTCCCTTGAGCTGCAGGGAACGGTCTCGGAGACCGTGAACTTCCACTGCGATCCGAGGGACTCGTTCGGCGAGCTTCTCATAACCACGCAGACAAGTGGTCGGCAGCTTCCCGGTGAGTATTTCGTCCGTGCGGGATCCTTTGAGGCTCCTTCACCGACGAACGGTTCCATCGAAGTAGTGGTGCAGGAGGGAGAAGTGCCCGTCGAGCTATTCGTTCCTTCCAACTGCACAGTCGACGGTGAGAATCCGCGTGACGTGGCAATCGAGGGAGGTGATCCCCCTCCGCCCATCGAAGAAACGTTCGTAGTGGAGTGTGTGAGCGATCGCTCCGTAGACAACGCAATGGGGGTGATGTTCTTCGGGGAGGATGGCACCATTGATCGCACCCCCACGACCGACCGGAACAATGAAACGAACGATGAGGATGGTGAATCCTCGCTGGAGGGCGGCGCTGAATCGGACGATGCCGACTCTGGAGGACGCATCTCGGTCTCGCTGGATGGTGCCATCGTCGGCTTCGGAACTTTGGTCGGGGACGATTGGCCCGGTGCTGTTGCGGTGGGCGAACGAGAGAACATCAGTGGCACTCTCGACCTGGACGTGCTTGTCCGGGGACACAGAGGCAGGCTGACGGCCAACTTCCAGGGCACGGCGTCTCGCGGAAGGGTCTTTTTCACGCTGAGGACGGAAGCGCTGGGCTTCGACATAGAACTAAGGTTCCGCGGCCCAGTCGAGGGTCCACTGGAGTACACAGGGATAATCGACTGACCTGTAAGGAGCTTACTTTAGGCCGCGAGAGGGGGCGGTTCCTTCGCGAGCCGCCCTCTCGCTTTCTGGCGAAAGCGATCTTCTGGCCTAGCCCGCTGGACCAACTCGCCGTAGCTGACGGCGACGCTCCTGATCTCGTCCTCGTAGAGCAGAAAGAGACATACGTGTAGGTATCTAGAGGCGTGCACTGCCCCGACATTCCTGGCCTTTCGACCTTCGGCATCTTGCCGAGACCATACAGTAGCGGACGGTGGGGATCGGCCTCGTATGGTTATTGATAGGAAAATCCGCCGACAGAACGCTTCATGACAAGCTGGAGGCACCG
>JBDHGH010000274.1:0-3474 GCA_039589995.1 Gemmatimonadota bacterium
GTGAACTTTTAATCCGCAGCGCGCGGCCCAGATTCGTGAGCAATCAAGAACGATTAGGGCTAGCGACCACTCTCTGCAGAATCACCGCCTATGGTCTGATCGCAACGTTGCTGGTGAAGCCAGCCGACCTATAGCGCAACTGTGGGCAACGGACACACAGTCCGTTCGCGTCGTAGAGCCCATTATTGTGTTCTTTCCTCAAGTGTTTGCTTATAGCCGGATCTGGACCGATCTTGTAAGCTAGGTTGCTCCAGCCCTGGGAGCACAAAGCGAGCCCCAACCACGGTCGTGCCGATGGCCAGTTTCAAGCGGTTGATCGAAGAGGTCCACCGCCGGTCCCTCTGGCAGGTGCTGCTGATCTACGTCGGCGGCGCATGGGTCTGTTACGAGATCATCGACACGATCACTGACCGGCTGGCTCTTCCAACCTGGCTCCCCGCAACGGCACTGATCCTGTTCCTGATCGGCCTACCATTTGTCCTGGCAACGGCGTTCGTGCAGGAAGGCGGGCCTTTAAGGGGCTTGGCTGATCCAACTCTGATACCGGAAAGCAGTGACCCACAGTTGGCGAGCTCGCCATACAGGGGTATCCGGGGGCTGTTCGCTTGGCGGAACGCTCTCTTTGGAGGAGTCATAGCGCTTGCGCTGTGGGGTGTGGTCGCTGCCGGGTGGATGCTATTCGGTCGCGCTGGGGATGACGGCGGGGTCGCCAACGGGCGTCCTTCCTTGGCGGCACTTCCGTTCGTGAACAGGAGTGGCCTTGAGAAGGACGAGTACTTCACTGACGGCATCCACGACGAGATCCTCACTCGACTTGCTAAGATTAGCAGTCTGAGCGTTAGAGGTCGTACGTCTGTTATGCAGTATCGCGATACTCCGAAGAATCTTCGGCAGATCGGCCAAGAGCTGAACGCTCGGTACATACTGGAGGGAGGTGTACAGAGAGCAGGCGGTACGGTGAGAATCAACCTGCAGCTCGTCGATACGGAGAGCGACGAACACGTATGGGCCGAAACCTATGACCGACCGCTCATCGTTGAGAACCTGCTAGATGTCCAGAGCGAGGTCGCCCTGCGAGTGGCTGAAGCGCTTAACACGGCGCTCACAGCAGACGAGACGGAGCGAATCGCGACTCGACCAACTGACAACCTAGAGGCATACGAGTACTACCTGCACGGGCGGCACTACTTTCATCAGCGGACATCAGACGGCTTCACGCGAGCCATCGATGAGTTTGAGAAGGCCATAGAACTGGACACGGCCTTCGCGCCCGCGTACGCCGGCCTCGCGTCTGCCTACGGCGTTTCGGTTACCTACGATTATAGCGCCGTGCTCGATCCCTATTCGGCGGCCCATCGAGCTCTCTCCATGGCTGATGCCGCGCTTTCACTCGCCCCGAACCAAGCTGAGGCATATGCAGCTCGGGGATACGTGCTCCGTTATCTGTGGGTACCGTTCGAAAGGGTGGAAAGCGATCTGAGACGCGCGATTGAATTGGAGCCAAGCTCTGCAAACGCTCATGGTTGGTATGCTCACTTACTCGCCAGGGAGGGACGTATCGACGATGCGATACGGGAGAACGAAGTCGCAGTCGATCTGGATCCCTTGGGACCTGGGCGGAGGGGCGGCTTCTCTGCGGATGCGCTCAGTGGCGACCGATATGACATTGCGCTTCGCGAGGCGAACCGAGCTCTAGCACTGGTCCCCGGTATTGGAACCGCACGGGCTGTGAAGGCGCTCTCTCTGCTGATGCTGGGCCGCGCGGATGAATGTGTCCAGCTTGATGCATGGCCATACGAGGGACTTAGAGCTATGTGCTTGTACGCCGAAGGCAAAGTGGCTCAAGCATCGGCGATCATCGACTCGCTAACCGCTGCTGTGTTGACTGAAGCCGACCCCAATTCCGTATACCGCAAGGGAATTCCTGCAGCTTCAATAGCCACGTACTACGCTTGGGTGGGCAATGCGTCAACATCATTGGCTTGGTTTGAGCGGGCAATCGCAATATCACCCGAGCCCGGAGTGCTTTTCCGGCTCGTGGAGTCGAGGATCTTCGACAATGTTCGACGTGACGCCGATTTCTGGATCGGCGTTGAAAGGCTCCGGCGTAGCCTGCGCACACGAGTAGGCGAGAGTCGATGACATGCCTCCGCGACCACCCGCGCTTCCAGGCGCTGCTGGATAAGTTCGAATAGCTGCACTGTAGCTGAACTGTAGACAGACCATCGTGCGTAACCGGGACTGAGGGGAACTATCGACAGCTGGAAGGCCGCTTCCTGTCTCATTTAGTGGTCGATAGACCCCAATGGTCCGCGTGTCCATGCGTTATCATAATCCGTGGGTTGGGAGTTCGAGTCTCCCCCCTGCCATTCCGTAAGCCTCGTTCACCGATGAGCTTGCTGAATTCGCCGATTTGCTTTGCGATCGGCCGTATGACACCGCCGAATCGCAGTTGGTTACTCCGCCGTCAACGCCGTCACCGGATCGACCCTGGTGACGCGATAGGCCGGGACGAAGCTCGCCAATAGACACGTGAGCGCCAGCGTGGTCGCCACAAGGGCGAAGACGATCGGGTCGCGGCCGTTCACCTCGTAGATGACCCGCTGGAGGGGCCCTCCAACGAACAGCGCGAGCGTGAGACCGATTCCCAATCCGATGGCCATCTGGATGATGCCCTTCCTCATCACGAGTCCCACCAGGCTTCCGCTCTGCGCTCCCAGCGCCAGTCGGATGCCCATCTCCCGGGTCCGTTGCGTCACCGCGAACGAGATCACGCCGTACAGCCCAATGGCTCCCAGGAAAAGTGCTGTGAACCCGAAGATCGTGAACAGTCTGCCGAACACCGGATAGAACCAGGTCATCCGCAGCATGACACCGGTCATCGGTAGCACGCGGTAGGGCGGCAGGTGGGGATCGATGGCCGCCATCGCCCGGCGCACATCTCGGGTTATGGCCATAGGCGGACCATGCGTGCGGACCGCCATGGCCACGTGGGTACCGATCTGGTTATGGCTCTGCGACATCGGCGTATAGAATCCGGCCGGGTCGCCCGCCGTTCCGAACATGTCCATCTGCATGTCGGGCACGACACCGACTACCGTCAGCCACGGCGCGTCGTCGTGCAACGTTCGAAAGCGTCGACCCATGGCATCGCCGGCCAGGTGGACCCGGGCAAACGTCTCGTTGACCACGGCGACGGGCAGCGTCTCGCTCTGGTCGGCTGCGGTGAAGACTCTCCCCTGAAGGGGACCGCTTCCGAAGACGTCGAAGTATCCCGGCGTCACCCACCCCAAATGCACGCGAGGCAAGTCTTTTTCCTCCACGTATGTCTGACCTTCGACTCTGATGTCAATCGAGCCGTAGCCCGGGCCTGGAAGATTTCCAGAGAGCGTGGCGGCCACGCCGCCTGGGATCGCCTCTAACTCGGCGAGCAGCTGCTCGTGGAATTCCAAGCGATTCGCTGCGTCCGGGTAA
>JBDHGH010000275.1:0-3473 GCA_039589995.1 Gemmatimonadota bacterium
GATCGACGGTCGCGATACCGGGTCGTTCCGCAAGCGCTGGGCCAATACCATGCACTGGATGGTGTGGCCCGACGAGCCTGATTACTACGCTATGCGCTGGAACGATTTCTTGTCGGCGTAACGCGCTGATCCACGTGGGAAATCGCTGGCGAGCCGGCCTCGACCCGGCTCGCCGGCCGAATCGCCTCGATCCCTTTTCGCCGCTGTAGCGGATGGACCGACGTCAGTGAGTAGCGCGACCCCTGGAAGTTCGGCTGCTGATCGGCAACCCGAGGCGCTTGCGGAACCTGCAACCCAAGCCGGACGTCTGACGCAATATCTGCGCCGTCGCCCGGAACTCAGGAGCTGGCTCCTGGTGCTGCCCGGCACGCTTTGGATGGCGGTCTTCGTCGGTATTCCGCTGTTCAGTATCGTGATGTTCAGCTTCTGGCGGTCGGGATTCTCCGGCATGGTTGCGGATTACAGCTTGAGAAATTACGTCGCAATCATCGAGAACCCCACCTTCTGGAGGGTGACTCTTTGGACGTATCAGGTGGTCGCATTGATGCTGGCCGGGGTCATGGTCCTCGCCTATCCGGCGGCGTATGCGATGTGGCGCGTGCTGCGCGACGAGCGCACGAAGACGGTCTTGTTACTCCTGTGCATCGTCCCCTTTTGGACCAGCTACCTGACTCGGACCATCACCTGGCTGCCGATGTTTGGCCGCGAGGGGGTCGTCAACCACGTACTGCTTTTTCTCGGCGTAATAAACGAGCCGTTGGAGCTGATGCTGTACACCCCCTATTCGATGATGTTCGCCCTCTGGTTTCTGTACGTGATCTTCATGATTGGACCGCTCTACCACAGCATGTCCCGGATCGATGAAGATATCATGTCCGCGGCGGCAGTTTTTGGAGCCACACCCGTTCGCACTTTTTTGACGGTGGTGCTGCCCCTGTCGAAACCCGGGCTCATCGCGGGCGCCCTGTTCGTGGTCGTGCTGGGACTTGGCGAATTCTTCACCGAGCGCGCGATCGGCGGGGCACAGAGCCCGATGCTGGCCGGCCTGATCCTGCGGCAGATTGACATCTTCCAGTGGGCGGCAGCCTCGGCCGTCGCGGTGCTGCTCATCGTCTTGACAGTCCTCACGGTCACGGTGTTGCTCCGCTTCTTCGATCTCCGCAAGATCTAACATCGATGTTTCTCGCAAAGGCGCAAAGTCGCCAAGGGGTCGTTCGTGAATGATCCAGGCTGAGAGATGAACCGCATCGTCCGCTTCCTCTATCTCGCCCATCTCGGGTTCATCCTGACGGTACTCTATTTTCCGTTCGTCATCATGGGGATTTTGTCGTTCCAGGGCCCCCGCGGCGGGCACACGTTTCCCCTGCGCGGCGTGAGCACGATCTGGTACTGGAAGCTGTTCAACCCCGGCAAGCTCACGGAGTACAGCGACGTGGGGGAGTTCCTCGGGGATTACCTCGGTGCCCTGCAACGTTCCGTGATTCTCGCCTTCGTCGTCATGGTCGTTTCGACGGTTTTGGCCTTGATGGCTGCTCAGGCGTTCCGAAAAGGGTTTCGCGGGTCCGGACCGGTCTTCTACCTGTGGCTGCTCGGGATCATCGTTCCGGGCGTTACCGTCAGCCTGGGATTGTCGATGTTCTTTCGGCAGCTGGACGTACCGCTGCACTGGCTCACAACCGGCCTCGCAGTCCATGTCATGTGGACACTTCCCTTCTGCCTCATCGTCTTTCTCATGTTTTTCAATCGATTTGATACCTCCCTGGAGGATGCAGCCCTGACCCTGGGGGCCAGCCGTTGGCGAACCTTCCGATACGTCACCTTGCCGCTCTTGCGCAATGCGATCCTCACCTCCTGCATCTTTGCCTTTACCCTGTCACTGGACGAGTTCCAGCGCAGCCTCCTCGTCGCCGGGTTCGAACAGACCCTGCCGCTGATGGTGATGGCGTCGGTGACCACCCGCGTCACTCCGACCCTCTATGCGCTCGGATCTTTGACCACGTTGCTTTCGTTTTCCGTGATCGCCGTGTACTTGATATTGCTGAGTCGCGGGACCCGCACGAAGGAGGCCTAGGAGTGTTCTACTCGGAGGCTGTCTATCGCCCCCTCGGCGACCTCTATCTGACCGTCGAGTTCGGCGACGAGCTGCACCTGCTGCTGAACTTTCGGGTCATCGCGCTCGACAACGCGATCAAAGCGCATCCGATTCCCGGTGTAACGGAGACGATCCCGACCAATCGGTCCCTCGGCGTCGTCTACGACCCCTTTGAGATCGATTGCGAGCGTTTGATCGGCCGTCTCAAGGAGCTGGAAGCGGGAATGGGCGAGATCAGTGAAATGCCCTCCCGCCTCGTCACCATTCCGATCTGGTATAACGACACGTGGTCGCAAGAGTGTGCGGCTGCGCACGATGCGCCGAACAACCTCGAGTTCATGGCCGAGATCAACCATACGACCGTGGACGGAGTGATCCAAGCTCACGCAGCTACCGAGTGGTGGGTGAGCGCCGTCGGGTTCCAGCCGGCCACCTATCAGGCGCTGCCCCTCGACCCGTCGTTTACCGTCTCCGCCCCGAAGTATCCGCGGCCGCGCAAGTGGACCCCCGAGCGCATTTTGTGCCAGGCAGGGAAAATCACCTCGTTCTATCCGGTGAGGAGTCCGGGCGGGTATCAGCTGCTCGGTCGCACGCCGATAGAGCTCTACGATCCGAAACAGCAAAATCCCGTGTTCAAAGACAGCCCTGTGCTCCCTCGTGTCAGCGATCGACATGTGTACGCGCCCATCGACGAAGCCACCTATTGGGAAATCCGCCGGCAGTACGAAGCCGGTGCCTACGAGTATCAGATCCGCGAAGAGACCTATCGCCTCGAGGACTATCAGCAGAAGCTCGCCGCCTTCGAGCAGAAGAGTGGAACGTCTTGAGGCACGCCATACCGCCAGGGGCAACGACAGGAGCGCCAATGTTTGAAGTACTTGACGGCGGACCGCAGACGACGATTCAAGACGTGGGTCGCCCGGGCTACCTCGCGACCGGGATGCCCCCGTCCGGGGCGGCGGACCGTTTCGCGCTCGGGATCGCCAACGTGCTGGTCGGCAATGATCCCGGCGACCGCTACCTGGTGGGCAAATGGCCCGGCGATGCCGGAATCGAGATCCTCCTCCTGGGGTTGGAGCTCAAGGCGCTGGCGGACGGTGTGATCGCTGTGACCGGCGCGGATTTGGAGCCGACCTTGAACGGTGACTCCCTACCGATGTGGCAGACGGTGAGGGTGAAATCCGGCGATGTGATTGCTTTCCACAAGCCACGGGTGGGGGCACGCGCCTACCTCGCGGCAGCCGGTGGCGTGGACGTCCCTCCGTTCGCCGGCAGCCGTGCCACCAACGTCCGGGCGTTCGTCAGGGGCGTGGATGGACGGGTCCTCCAAGAGAACGATACGATCCGAATGTTCCCGCCGAAGCGTTCGCTCACCGAGCTC
>JBDHGH010000276.1:0-3758 GCA_039589995.1 Gemmatimonadota bacterium
CAGCCTTCACAAACGCCAAACGCCTGACGAGGAAAAGCGGCGCCCCAAGGCGCCAGGGCCATAGGGCAAAGATTGTGAGAAGTAAGAAATAGAACGGGAAGAGAACGAGGGCTCGTACGAGCGCCACCCCACATCGCATGAAATCGCCGATCATCTCCGACTGTCTATTGTGTTCTCTCGCGCTCTCCCTCGGGGGGTGAGGGACACCGCGATAGTGATTCTCTAGACGAGCACGCTAGCGAGGGTCTTCCAGCGGCGCGAACGGGAGTTGTACCCAGAACGAGGAGCCCGATCCTACTTCGCTCTCCACCCAGATGTTTCCGCCGGCCAGGTGCGCCAGCCTGTGGCAGATCGAAAGTCCGAGACCCGCACCCGAGAAACGCCGCTGGCCGAAACGCCGGTCGGTGCTCACGCCGCTGGCCGAAACGCCGGTCGGTGCTCCTGCGGAAAGCCACGAACAGGTCCTCGAGCTGCTTCTCATCGATGCCCGGACCCGAATCTTCCACCTGCACCAGCAGGTCGTTGCCCTTGTCGTCGAAGCGCACCACAACACTTCCTTCGTCCGTGTAGGTGATGGCGTTGGCGACGAGGTTTTGGAGTATGCGTCGCAGCACCTCCTGGTCACCGACCCGGGCGCCCTGGCAATCGAGCTCGAATCGCAGCACGAGATCGGCCTGTTCCGCCAAAGGCCGGGCGATTCGCTCGACCTCCTCGCTGAGCGCATGCACCGAAAACGGGACCGACTCCAACTGGAATTCGCCGGCCTCCAGGTTCCGCGAGCTCAGGACGTTGTCGACCAATGTGAGCAAGCTCAAAGCACCGGTGAACATCAGACCGACCTGGTGCTTCTGTCCTTCCGCCAATTCACCCGACAGCCCGGAATAGAGGGCATCGGCCAGGAAGAACACCGAAGTAAGCGGAGACCGGAAGTCGTGCATCACCTGAGCCATCAGCTCGGTGCGGCGTCGTGACTCGTCGGAGAAGTACTGCTCGATGAGCGCACCCTCCGCTCCGATTAGAACCTCGAACATGCTCTCGACTTCGAGACTGCTATTGCCGCTAGCGCTCAGGTACGAAAGCACGATGGATATGAAGGACCTCTGCAGGCGTAGCAACGACAGCAACGCCACCTGGGCGTCCTGTGGATCCTTTATGTTCTCGAAACCATCGGGACGATAGGCCGGGACCTCGCTGAGGCGACCGTCGCGTAGATCGGACAACGTCTCGTGGACGCCCGTCTGCGATGCGATGGCCTGCTGCACGACTCCGGTGAGAAAATCGCGAATCTGCCCGAGGGCAGGGTCGTCCTGGTGAGGTATGTCAGCCAGGAGCGCTCGAAGCGAGCCTTCCAGATGCTGACTGAGCATGTTCGGTTGTTCGGTTGGCGGCCTATCGACGTCCGGATTCAGTGGTTCCACCGGAAGTCCGCCGGGAGTTTGATTGAGCATAGTTGGGCGCCGAGAAATATGTTTAACCCTTGGGTTTTTTCAGTTTAGATGCTCTCGAACTCTTCTGCCTCGTCTGCGTCCTCGACTTCTCCCATGAGCGCGCCGCGTGTCAGACCGTGCTTGCACATCAGCCGATACAGCGTTGTGCGGTCGATCTCGGCGCGGCGGGCAGCTTCGGACATATTCCCAGCCGTACTTGCGACCAGGTTGGCGAGGTACTCCCGCTCGAACTGCTCGACAAACTCGCCCTTCGCTTCGTGGAAGGGGGCCAACGTCATCCGTCCCACGCGGGGAACTTCGACATTGTGCTCTAAACCGGCAACCGGGATATCGCGCGCTTCTATCGGTACACCGGGTTCCGCCAGAACGGTGAGGTGCTCGATGACGTTTTGGAGTTCCCGAACGTTCCCCGCCCACTCCTGACTGACCAACAACTCCACCGCGCTCTCTGAGAAATGCGGGGCATCCTGGGCCGCCCCGCGGTGGCGCTGCCAATAGCGCGAAAGGAAGTTGTTTGCCAAGACCGGAATGTCCTCGGGTCGTTCGCGCAACGGGGGCAGATGAATCGGGACCACTTTTAGTCGATAAAAAAGATCGGGCCGCAGAACGCCCTCTTTCAGCGCCTCCTCGGGATCTCGGTTGGTCGCTGAAATGAACCGGACGTCCACCGCAGCGTCCTCGACCTCGCTGCCCAAACGCCGCACGACACCGTCCTGCACCACTCTCAGCAGCTTGGTCTGCAGGACCGGCGACATCTCGCCGATCTCGTCCAGGAAGAACGTCCCCTGGTGGGCCGTCTCCAACATGCCGCGCTTGTCCCGCACTGCGCCTGTGAAAGCGCCTCGGCGATAACCGAACATCTCCGACTCGAGGAGATTGTCCGGGAGCGCCGCGCAATTCACCGGCACGAAGGCCCGCTTCGAACGTCGGCTATTCTCGTGAATGAACCGGGCGATGAGCTCCTTGCCGGTCCCGCTCTCCCCCGTGATGAACACCGAGGCATCGGTTGGCGCGGCTCGCAGGGCTCCCTCCAACGCGTCTCTCAAACCCTTGGAGACGCCCAGCAACTTGGTCTCTCCGGGGCTGGCGGCCTGGACCGCCCGAGTCGCTCGGTTGCGTATCTCGCGACCCGCGTGGATACGGAAGGCCGCTCGACCGAGGAGCACACTGAGTTGAACGGCGGAAAACGGCTTCGGCAGGTAGTCCCAGGCTCCGGCGCGCATCGATTCGATACCCGAGTCGACCGACGCACGTCCTGTGATGATCACCGCGAGAATGTCCGGCTGTTTCGCTCGGACCTGGCCGAGCAACTCGATCCCCGAAGTGTCGCCGAGGTACAGGTCGATGAGCGCCACGTCGAACGTTCGCGTACTCATCAAAGACAGGGCTTCCTCGGGTCGACGCGCCGTCGTGCACGTGTAGCCCTCGGCCTTCAGAACGCTGGTGCAGCTGTCGAGCAAGGTTCGGTCGTCATCGACGACCAGGACCCGGACCGAGGCTTTGACCTCGGGCGACAGGCCGTCTTCTGCAAGGGTCGTCACGAAATCCGCGCCACCGCCGGCGTCGTCGTGAACAGCAGTTGGTGCATTCGAACTCACAGGCCTTCTCCCAGTCAGTTGGCCGGCACCCGGTCAAGCCGGATTGCCGCTATCACACCGGACCGCACTGGATTCACTCGATAAACCAGTGCGTCGGCCTGATCAGGCTGCAGACGGATATTCAGGAATCTCTTTCGCCACCATACGCTGAGTGCGCATGATAGTGGCTCGCCGGCGGTGCGCCTGTGGCGGGTCGGTCCGCGCGTCTATGGCGGGATTGCGCTGACCTATTCCAGTACGGCAAAACAAAAAAGCCGGACGAACACCTGTATCAGCCTACAGGCCGACGGGGGGACGCCGTCACAATTCTGCAACAACTGCCCGAGATTGTCAAGGGAGGGCCCGGCGAGGGTGCAACAGGTAGGGCCCCGTTTCTGTTGCGATACGGCCACATAGCGGGGCGAAAACGGGGCATTTCGGCACAGAATGGTAAGGGGGACAACGACTTGCGGCCCAACGCGGGGGCACCTCATTTGCTGATCTTGGGATAGCTGGAGTAGTCCACACAAAACCGGTTCTGGAGATCAATGGATAACGAGATTCGACCCCCCGCCAAAATCACAGCAGAGCCGCCCCGGGCTTACGACCGAGAGTTAGCGGCCAGTGCCTCCCGCTCGGCAGGTCCCAATGGTTCTCGACCCACCGAGCAGGACATCGACTGGCAGCGTTGGGCCTGGGTCCTGTGGCGGCGCAAATGGTGGATCATCGCCGC
>JBDHGH010000277.1:0-3430 GCA_039589995.1 Gemmatimonadota bacterium
GCTTCGTATTTGCTCTCAGACATTCGGCTCCCAGGTGTGGCTTCCGCCGAGTCCTCGCTGTACGCGAGACCTGAAACGAACACAAGCAACGCAACTCCGACGAAAGCAACCAAAAGGCGCTTTTCAGCCTCAATACGTACGAACTTCAGTTTCATCATATCCGCAGCCCTCTGACTTGAAGTGCACAGACAGTCGTCCCGCCGACGTTGGAGCGCAGATCGGCGAGTCACAGGTTGTAGACCAGCATGAACAAATTATACACGTGGAGGTTCGGCCTTGTGAGGAATCGAGACCAACAACAGCAAGAGGGTTCGATGGTGAGGCCTGCTGCCCTCCCGTTGGGTGAAATGACACATGAGGGGTCAACGGACGCATGACCGAGATGCGTGGCCGGGCTCCACACGAAAAGACGATGGAGCGCCATGGCGACTCGTCACGCTCACGCCGGACTCGGACTTCTTCGCACCGAAGGCGCGTTAGAAGAACAAAGAGAACACGACTCCAAGATTACCCCAGCGCCGCGGATGAATTCCCAGTCGCTCGTCCCAATCAGGCTGTTCTTTTTGCCCGTTGGGAACATGACTTCGAAATAGTTGAAGAACTTCGGGCTGCTCACCGTTACGCGATTCCATCGCCATCGGGGCTGCCCTTCTGCATCACTGATGCCGGATTCCTTGGTCTGCGGCGGCAGGTCCGTCGAGTCAGTGTCCGCTTTGGTCGACTCGGGGCCGTCGGTTGCCTGGTGGCTTGACTTGTGCCAGGATCGCTGTCTCGTGCTTCCTTCCCAAGTGACTCGGAGCTCATGGGTAACTTCCAGTTCGACATCGGCACCTACCTGTCGCGAATCGGGCTGACCGCTCAGCCCTCGGTCGACGACGACGGTTTGCGGCAGCTTCATGAATCGCAATTCTTCGCGATCCCTTTCGAGAATTTCGACATCCAGCTCGGGAGGGGCATCGAGCTGGAGCCCGCAGCTTTGTTCCAGAAGCTCGTGGTCCGAGCTCGTGGCGGCTATTGCTTCGAGTTGAACGGCCTGATGCTGCTGGCACTGCGGGCCCTCGGGTTTCAGGCGCGGCCCCTTCTGGCACGAGTCCACCTGCAATCACCGCCCTCTGGCCGGACTCATCAGCTGAACCTCGTGGACATCGAAGGCCGTCCGTGGATCATCGACGTCGGCTTCGGGGCTGGCGGTCTGCGCGGTCCGATGCCGCTCGAAATCGGCCGGACGAAGGAGGGTCCGGGCTGGGCTTTCCGCCTCGAGCGTCGCGAACCGTGGGGCGTGCTCATGCAAACTCGGGAAGACGACCAGTGGAAGGATAGCTATAGCTTCGACATGGCGCACGTCACGGACGCGGACATCTCTGTCAGCAATCATTACACGTCCACTTCGCACGCCAGCCATTTCACCCAGAGCCGCGTTGCGAGTTCGCCTCGTCCAAACGGTCGTGTCAGTCTCCGGAACTTCACACTGACCGAAATCGAACATGGCGTGAAGAAAACGTGGGAAATAAGCTCGGGACGTGCCTATCTCGACGCGTTGGCGGAGGTTTTCGGGATCGAGCTCGATGCCGATTACGGTGACCTTCGACCCGTCACGGAGACATGAGTCACCGGTGACGGAATGAAGGTCCAGATTCCCCGGCATAGAGCGACGCCGTGGCGGGCGGCGGCGGATTAGAGCCCCTCGGTCTGGTAGACGTTGCCCGTTCTTCTGGCCAGGCTGAAGAACACACGACTCCCGTCGGCGAACCAGCTCGGATAATCGATCAGCACGGAGGAGGCCAGGTCGGCAATCCGTTGGACCTCGCCCGTGCTGACTCGCAGCATTCTCAGATCTTCATGGTCAATGACGACGAGGATGCGGTCGGCGTCGGTCGAGCACCACTGCGGGCGCGAATACCCGCGGTCGCCCTTCGACAGGGTGCGAGGTTCTCCCCCGGAGGCGGAAACGGTCCAGATCTCCCGCACGCCGCTGCGCACTTGGTGTTGGAAGGCGACCTCCCCTCCGGTTGGGGAGCAGGTGGGAAAGCCGTTTGCCTCGGGATCGAGCCCTTTCGCGAGGCAGAAGTCGAGCATCTTCACCCGGTCGTCGGCGCTTCGCTTCACGTTGGCCGGCTTGAGATCGCGGTGGACGACGCCATGCTCGTGTGCCGCCTCGAGCGTCTCGGCGAGCTGCCGGGCTGCGTCGAGCGCCTTCCAGACGACACCCATCCCGCCCTCGCCGATCCTCTCGACGAGCCGGCAGCGCAGGAACGACTGTGCGGAACTCGGCTGCAAAACGACGGCTCCCGGTGTCGAGGTAGATTCTGCGACAATCGACACTCGGAGTCGCCGGCTCCGCCCCGGGTGTTGCATCCTTCAACATCGGGGATTGCGCGAGGCAGCTCGAGCGAAGATTGCGCCGCAGAGTTGCTGCGATCGATGATCGCCAATATCGTAGATGGTGAATCTCTCTCAGTGGGTCAAACAACCGAGGTGGGCGCCCCCGCCCAATAAACGCCTTCGTCATCTTGACCCGGGACTGGCGTTTTCAGGGCGCAGAAGCCCATCGACATCCCGAACCAAGCCCTAAACAGGCAAATCGAGGCCTGCGCGCGACCCCCGCGAGTCCGGAGACTATCCGCGTTGACCTCTAGAATTTCATCATGTTACGCTCTCCAATATCTCGTCGAGACAACTTCTCTGGGAATGCGCCTCTGGGAGAATAGGCACTATGGTATCAACCAGCGGCTGTCGTAGCCGTCGACCGTGGCGGGTCGCGGCGGTCGTTCTCGAGGTGCACGCTCCCGGCATCGGGATGCTCGTCGAAGTTCCACTCGAGCTCGTCGCGTGTCCATTGAGAGAAACCTCGGCGCGATCGTCGTTGAGGTGATCGCGAAAGCAGACATGGCGGAAACCGATGTCATCTTCGATATGCTGATCGGAGAGGTACTCGCCGTCGAGAAGTAGTTTTCGCTTCGTCTGCGGAGAGTCTCGAGGATTCAACCTTAGGTTTCGCTGACGGCTTGACGCCGCACCAAGTGTCCTGTTCTTACGCTGCGCCCCAGAAAGAGCCACGCCATGAGAAATCGGACTCGGACTGTAGCAACGTTTGCCGCCCTGCTCGTTCTCACCGGCGGCGCCGGGGCCCAAGCTCCAGCTGATCTGGGTACAGAGGAGTTCGGCCTCACGACGAAACAGCTTGTGCAAAACGTCGAGAAGGTCGAAGCATCGATTGCCAAGTGCATGCGTGCACAGGGGTTCCAATACGTTGCTGCCGATTACATGACCGTGCGCAGGGGGATGAGCGCTGACAAGAAGCTGCCGGGGCTCGGTGAGGAAGAGTTCATCGCCAAGTACGGCTTGGGCATTTCGACGCTGTATACAGGCAAGCCCCCACAGCTTGCCACCGGGTACAGCCCCGCCAAAGTGGGCCTGGGTGAGCGGAACG
>JBDHGH010000278.1:0-4244 GCA_039589995.1 Gemmatimonadota bacterium
CTTTTCTTGTGCGAGAGAACGTCGGGAGGCCGGCGATCGTAAAGGGGCTCGAGAACGGCCGTGCAGTTGGAGACCAACTTCGTGAATTCGGGAAACTTCCCGGCGTCGGTGCTAGACCACTGACGGATCGCATCCGCCGACTCCTGGGTGTCACGCCATAGCTGTAAGTGTCCGCCGTCCGGGGAAGGTGTGAATACCGAGGGGTCGGCGCGTGAGATCCGTACCGAACCGGCGGGAAGCGCTCTGAGATCCTTCAGGACCGTGGGATGGATTCGGTTGATCCGATGCGCCCCGGTATCACAGCGAAAGTCGGAGTGGATCTCTTCGGTGACCGCCGTGCCGCCTAACAGATCGCGGCGTTCCAGGACCAACACTCGCTGACCTGCCTTGGCCAGATAGATCGCCGTGACCAGGCCGTTGTGGCCGCCGCCGATGACTAGGGTGTCGTACGCGCCGTTCATCGCTACCAGTCCTTCAGGATGTTCCGGGCCGCCAGTCGACCCGAGGCGCCGGTGATGCCGCCGCCGGGATGGGTGCCCGAGCCACACTGGTAGTAGTGCTTCAGCGGAGTGCGGTAGTCCGCCCACGGGTTGGCGGGTCGCATGAAGAACAGCTGGAAGAGCGACAACTCGCCATGGAATATGTTGCCCTGCGTGAGGCCATACTCTTCCTGCATGTCCCAGGGCGTCAGAACCGTTCGGTGGATGATCGCGTTCTTCAGGTTCGGTGCGAACTGCGAAACCGTGTCGACGACGGCATCGCCAAACGCTTCGCGTTTCTCATCGTTCCAGCCTCCGTTCAACTCGAACGGGGCGTACTGACAGAAGATCGACATCACGTGTTTGCCGGGCGGCGCCATGCTCGGGTCGATCATCGATGGGATGATGATGTCCATGTACGGCTGCCGCGAGAATTCGCCGTACTTGGCATCATCGTACGCGCGCTCCATATAGTCGAGACTGGGGCTGATCGAAATCGCGCCACGCAGGTGCGGGCCCGCGCCCGGCAGGCATGTGAGGTTCGGCAATTCGCCCAGCGCCAGGTTCACTTTGCCCGAAGAGCCCCGGATTCGGAACCGGCGAATCGCGTGGACCAGGTCTGGTGGAAGAACCTCGGGGTCAACCAATTCGAGAAACGTGCGCTTGGGGTCGAGGCCGGATACCACAACGCGGGCGCGGATCTCTTCGCCATCGTCCAACGCCACACCGACGGCGGCGCCGTTCTCCACGATCACGTGATTCACAGTTGCCTCGGTGCGGACCTCGGCGCCCAGGCGGCGTGCCGCGCCGGCGATAGCCTCGCTCACCGCACCGGTTCCGCCCTTCGCGAATCCCCAAGCCCGAAACACGCCGTCGATCTCGCCCATGTAGTGATGCAGCAAGACATAGGCGGTGCCCGGGGAGCGAACCCCCAGGAATGTGCCGATGATCCCGCTGGCCGACATGGTCGCCTTCAACGGCTCGGTCTCGAACCACTCGTCCAGGTAGTCCGCTGCGCTCATCGTCATCAACTTGCACAGCGCGTAGAACTGGTTTTTCCCCAGGTCGCGGAAGTGTTTCGAAAGCTTGAGGAGGCCCAACAGGTCTTTCGGGTTAAACGATGTTGGATCCGGCGGGATCGTGCCCAGCATGGGCTTCATCGCGTAGGCCAACTGGTACATCAACTTGCCGAAGTCGTCGTACGCCTCGGCGTCTTTGGGCGAATGACGATACAGCTCGCGCCGCGTCAGGTCGTGGTCCGCCCAGCGTACCAGGTAGTCATCGTTCGGTAGCGGGGTCAGCGTGCTCTCGAGTGGCAGGATCTCCAGGCCATGGCTGGCCAATTCCAGCTCCCTGACGATCTCGGGGCGGAGCAAGCTGACCACGTACGACAGCATGGTGAACTTGAAGCCGGGGTAGACTTCTTCGGTCACGGCCGAGCCGCCCACGCGATCGCGCCGCTCAAGCACGAGGACGCGCTTGCCCGCGCGCCCCAGATAGGCCGCGTTCACGAGACCGTTGTGGCCGCCGCCGATGACGATGGCGTCGTAAGCCTGTGAGTTGCTCATCTAAGCCCGCTTCCTTTCCGGGTCGAAGAAGGGGGTCTCGGCGACATGAGCGACCGCGCGCTTTCGCTGATGCTCCGCGGTGATCTCCATCTCGACCCGGCCGCCCCTCTTCGCGTACGGAGCGCGAAGGTGAGCGAGGGCCAGATACTTCTTCAGGGTAGGGGACCAGCAGCCGCTGGTGGCGTAGCCGATCTGTCGGCCGTCGCCGTAGACCGGCACGCTGGTGCGCCAGGCGACACCGGGCAGCTGGGGTGGAAGACCGAACTCGGCATAGACCTGTTCCAGCGAATCCCAATCGAGCACCAAGCCCACGAAATCCCAGGCGGGTCCCCGCTTCCACTCGTCCAGCAGCGGGTCGCGGCCGACGAAGTAGTCTTTCTCCAGTCGCACCGCCCATCCCATGCCCAGCTCGAACGGCGAGGACTTCCGGGCATCGATGACCGCTCGATTGGCCGGGATATAGTCCACATCGATGAGCAACAACCCGGCCTCTATGCGGGCTATGTCCAGGGCGAGTATGCCGGCCGGGGTTATCCCGTAGTCTCCGCCGGTCGCCATGAGCGCATCCCACAGCTCGAGGGCATGCTGCGTCTGTACCCAGATCTCGTATCCCAAGTCGCCGGTATATCCGGTTCGAGATATGGTGACGGGGACGTCCTGTATTCGCGCAAAAGTAAGTCGGAAGTACTTCAGCTCGTCCATGTCCGCGTCCGATACCGCGGCAAGGATGTTCCGCGATGTGGGACCTTGAAGTGCCAAAGCGGCGACCGACTCTGACTCGTCCACGATATTGACGCGCAACCCGGCGGCGTTCTGCATCAGCCAGCGCAGGTTCGGCTCGCCGGAGGTCAGCCTGAAGCTCTCCTCGCCTAGCCTCTGAAGAGTACCGTCGTCGATGACTTTACCGCCTTCGTCGCACCATGGCCCGTACAGCACTTGTTGAATCGCACATTTCTCGGCATCCCGGGTCACCACGCGGTTCACGAAACGCACGGCGTCGGAGCCGGTGATGTTGTACTTGTAGAGCGGCGATACATCGATGAGGGCAGCGGCGCTGCGAATGGCGTAATACTCCCGCTCGTGGGTCAATTCGTAGGAACTCGCCACGATGTAGCCGGCCCAGCGGCGCCAGTTCTGGGCCTCGCACAGGGGTTGGGTCCTGGAGTGGAACGGCGTGCCTTTCAGCATCGGTCTACTCCCGACTCGGTTGTACAGCTTTTGGACTGCAACCCGCCGGTTCGCGGGGCTGGTAAAGCGTAGGCCGGGGCAGCGCCTACATACTAACGCCGTGGGGGGGTGACCGGGAGTAGGTGAGTAAACGAGTCATTGAGCAATCGAGACTGCGAGTTCTGACTCCCCTTCAACTACCACCTGCGCACCACGCTTCTGTTGTTTTGCTAGGACATCAACTCTTCCAGCAGCCTTCGCAGTTCTGAGGTGAGTCTGTCCTTACATATATAGTCGTCGGCTCCGGCTTCTTCGGCGGCCCGGCGATACGCACCGTCACAGCTGGCTGTGACGATCGCGATCCGAATCGCTTTCGAGTCTGCTTTGATCCGGCGAGTAACTTCGAGGCCGTCCATCCCCGGCATCTTAAGGTCCAGCAGGATCAAGTCGGGATTGACCAATTCCACGAGCTCCAGCGCCTCTTCACCCGAAACGGCGCATCCGACGATTTCGATCTCCGGCTTGTTCGAGAGCAGCGCGCTCACTGTGCGGAGATAGATGATGTTGTCGTCTACCAACAGTACTTTGACCGGCATTGTATCTACCAACTGCGCTCTCGCGCCGTTTTTTCTGAATAATCCCGTTCTCATCGCAGCCCACGGTTTTGGGTGATACGAGACCACACCAGCCCGGCATCTGCCGAGAGGGTAGGGCGGCGGCAACTTCAATGTCAGAGTGGTGCAATAAGGCTAGCTGACTACGGGTGATGTCTCTATCGGGGATTTCCCTAATTGGAGGGAGGGAAAACCCGTAGGCAAGAATGCGCTTAGAACAAGGGGTTTAGGGAAAAACTCGCCGATTCAAGGGGATATCAGGCCCACACGCATGGCGTACCGAACCAGGCCGGCTACATCGTGGATATCCAGTCGGCTCATCAGCTGGGCCCGATGTGTCTCTACGGTCTTTGCGCTCACGTCCAGTTTCTTGGCGATCTGTTTGGTCGAATTGCCCTCGGCGATCAATTGCAGGA
>JBDHGH010000279.1:0-3793 GCA_039589995.1 Gemmatimonadota bacterium
ACCATGTGACTTCTCCTTTTTAGTGGTTCTGCGACGATTTCGCCGCGCAAGAAGCCCCACGGCAAAACGGTTTGCCGGGACTTCTGACCGGTAGGGGTGGGCGGGACAGCCAATAAGCTTGGTCTGTCAGTATACAAAAAAGGGGGGTATGGGACGTTCTGTCAAGCACTTAGGCCGGGTGGGCACGGCAGGAGCCTCTCGCTCCCGGTCGCGCGGCTGGGGGCTGGGATCACGGACAGGCCACGGCGCTCCAACGTGCGCTGCGAGTCTCCTGCCGCGCCCTCCCTGCTCGCGGTAACGAAGACCTTGCCTCAGAAGAGCGATCGACCACGATCGGGCCCCACCGTTCCGATGGGCCCGCGCGAGGGAGGGACGCCGTTGCCCATTGTCGAGACGTGAGGGAGGGAAGTCGCTGTAGGTCGTGCGAGCGTAATTTGGAGCGCCCCGGCCAATCCCCGATGCCGGCCCAAGCCGCGCGACATGGAGCGAGACGACCTACAGCGACTTCCCGACCCGCCCGACGAATCAAGCTCAGCAACGACATCCGGGACCATAAGTTGAGAGCCCCAACATCAACCCTATCGCTGCCTGGGCAGTCTGTCTGTTTGCCTCTGAGGAGAGTCGCCATGCGCTACCTATCCGTACTCCCTGCACTCGCCCTGCTTATCGCCGCGGCTGGAGCTTCGGCACAGAGCATTCCGCCCCAAGAGGGAATGACCCTGCTGGTGATGCAGCCTGCTGTGAGCGCCGAGCACATCGCGTTTCACTATGCCGGTGATCTGTGGATCGCCCGGCACGACGGCAGCGGCGTGCGGCGTATCACCACGCACGATGGCCTGGAGTCTAACCCGCGCTTTTCGCCCGACGGTCGAACGCTAGCGTTCAACGCCCAATACGACGGCAACACCGATGTGTACGTGGTGCCGGTGGAAGGCGGGGTGCCCGAGCGGCTGACCTGGCACCCGGGGTCAGACATCGTGCAGGGCTTCACGGTGGACGGTAGCGCTGTGCTCTTCACATCGGCGCGCGCAGCGTACACGGGCCGTCATCGCCAGCTGTTCACGGTCACGCTCGACGGCAAGTTCCCGGAGCAACTGCCGATCCCCCACGCATTCAAGGCGACCTACTCGCCGGACGGCTCGAAGATCGCGTATACGCCGCTGTACGAGGCGTTCAACCAATGGAAAAACTACCGCGGCGGCACGGCTACGCGGATCTGGATCATCGACATGTCGAACTACTCGGTGGTACAGATCCCGCAGCCCGAGAGTCGCAGCAACGACACCGACCCGATGTGGATCGGCGATCGCGTCTACTTCCGTTCCGACCGAAACGGCGAGTTCAACCTGTTCTCGTTCGATCCGGCCTCGAGCCAGGTCGAACAGCTGACGAACCACAACGACTTCCCCATCGTCAACGCTTCGGCCGGCGCGGGGTTGATCGCGTACGAGCAAGCGGGCTACCTGCATCTGTTCGACCCGAGCACGACCCAGAGCGCACCGGTTCCCGTCACCATCGCCACCGACCTGATCGATGCGAGGCCCCGGTACGCCAGCGGCGCTCGCTTCATTCGAAACGCCGCGATCTCGCCGTCGGGCGCGCGCGCGGTGTTCGAGTTCCGCGGCGAAATCGTCACGGTCCCCAAGGAGAAGGGCGACTTCCGCAACCTGACGCAGTCGACCGGCGTGCACGAGCGTTCGCCGGCCTGGTCGCCCGACGGGAAATCGATCGCCTATTTCTCCGACGAATCGGGCGAGTACGCGCTGCACATCGCACCGCAGGATGGGAAAGGCGAGGTGCGGAAGATCGAACTGGACGGTGCGGGGTTCTACGACAGCCCGGTGTGGTCGCCGGACGGCGAAAAGATCAGCTACACCGACAACTCGCGCAGCTTGTATTGGCTGGATGTGGAGAGCGGGCGTAGCACCAAGATCGCGCAGGACGAACTCTACAGTCCCTTCGGCGGCCCGAACCACTCGTGGTCGCCCGACTCGCGTTGGATCGCCTACACGGTGAACAACGCGACGAACATCCACACGGTCTACGTCTACCTGGTGGAAGAGGGCGCGTCGTACCCGATCACCGATGGTATGAGCGAAACTCTCGAGCCGGTGTTCGACGCGTCGGGCAAGTACCTGTACCTGGTGGCGTCGACCGACGCGGGCCCGGTGATCCAGTGGTTCGCTCAGTCGAACCAGGACATGGAGATGCTGAGCACCATCTACCTGGTCGTGCTGCAGAAGGGAACCTCGTCGCCGCTAGCGAAGGAGAGCGACGAGGAAGTATCGGACGACGAGCCCGAGGGTAACGGCGACGACGCTGAAGGCGAAGGCGAAGACGACGGTAACGTCATCATCGACTTCGATGGGTTGGACCAGCGGATACTCGACCTGCCGGTGGAGCCCGGGACTTACGTAGGCTTGATGCCGGGCACCGAGGGCAAGCTGTATTATCTCAAAAGCGAAGGGCCGTTGAACCTATTCAGCGGCGGCCAAGACGGCCTCAGCCTGACGATGTTCGATCTGGACTCGCGGGAGGAGGAGTCGCTGGCCTCGGGTGTGATCGGCTACACACTCTCCGCCGACAAGAAGCAAGTGCTCTATCGTTCCGGACCCAACTGGTTCATCTCGGGCTCCGCCGCCGTGAAGCCAGGCGACGGCCGGCTGGCGATCGATCGAGTCAGCGTGCGCATCGATCCCAAGGTCGAGTGGGCCCAGATCTACAACGAGGCTTGGCGCATCAACCGCGACTACTTCTACGACCCGAACATGCACGGCGCCGATTGGGAGGAGATGGGCGAGAAATACTCGATCTTCCTGCCACACGTCGCGACGCGGGGTCAGTTGAACACCGTGATGATGTGGCTGCACAGCGAGATCGCCGTCGGCCACCACCGGCTTGGCGGCGGTGATTTCCCGGAGAGCGCCGACTTCGTTCCCGGCGGTCTTCTCGGCGCCGACTATGCGATCGAGAACGGGCGCTACCGTTTCGCGAAAGTCTACGGCGGCCTCAACTGGAACCCGGACCTACGCTCGCCGTTGACCGAACCGGGTGTCGAGGTCGAAGCCGGCGAGTACCTGCTAGCGGTGAACGGAGCGGAGCTGCGACCGCCGGATAATCTCTTCGCACGTTTCGAGAACACGTCCGGCATGATCGTGGAGCTCACGGTGGGGCCGAACGCGAACGGGTCGGACTCGCGCACGGTGGACGTCGTGCCCATCCCGAACGAGAGTGCGCTGCGCAACCGCGACTGGGTGGAAGGCAACCTGGAGAAGGTGCACGAGGCGACGGACGGTCGTGTGGCGTATGTCTACGTGCCGAACACGACCACCGCAGGTCACACCTACTTCAAGCGATACTTCTTCCCGCAAACGGACAAGCAGGCAGTCATCATCGATGAACGCCACAACGGCGGTGGCCAGATCGCCGACTACTACATCAACATCTTACGGCGCCAGTACATCTCGTACTGGGCGATGCGCTACGGCTCCGACCTGCTGACCCCGCAAGGCGCCATCTTCGGACCCAAAGTCATGCTGATCGACGAGACGGCGGGCTCGGGCGGCGACCTATTGCCGTGGATGTTCCGGAAATTCAACGTCGGCACGTTGATCGGCCGGCGGACCTGGGGTGGCCTGGTCGGCGTCCTCGGGTTCCCGGTGCTAATGGACGGCGGAGGTATCACCGCCCCCAACATCGCCATCTGGACGGAGGACGGCTGGGTGGTGGAGAATGTGGGAGTACCTCCCGACATCGAGGTCGAGCAGTGGCCCGCCGACGTCATCGCGGGACG
>JBDHGH010000280.1:0-3357 GCA_039589995.1 Gemmatimonadota bacterium
CGGCCGCAAACGCCAAAGTGCCCGTGATCGACAAGAAGGAACTCGAGGAGTTCGTCACATTTCGATAGGGCGTGCTGCCCTGAGCCCCGTCGGCGGCGTGCACGTAGACAGTGCCGTAGGCAGCGGTATCAACGAATAGCCAACCGTCTATCTGCCCTGCCCTGCTTTTGTCCAGCCGTTCGTGATCGACGCGTGTCCGAGCGATAACTCCACTCGCTCACGACGGACTTGTCGAGAAGGTGAAGGCGGACTGGGAGTTCCGATCCGCGACGCCGAGCATCGAGGTCAAGGTCTGGTATCAGGGCGATCTCGACAGTTGTATACAAGTTAGTATACAATGCTCTCGTGATGTTGACGCTCACGATCGACCGTAGTCTCGACGACCCGGTCTACGAGCAGGTCGCGGACCAGGTGCGGCGGCTCGTTGTGTCGGGCGGCCTGGGACCGGGGACGGCGCTTCCGTCGGTGCGCCAGCTTGCGGGGGATCTTGGTGTCAACCTGAACACAATCGCGAGGGCGTACCGCCTCCTGGAAAGCGAGGGCTTTCTCGTCATCCGCGACCGGGCCGGCGTCGCGGTTTCGGCGCCGGCGAAAGAGATCGAGCACTCGGCACGTGCCAGACTGCTCGAGCAGATGCGGGTCACCCTCGCACGCTTGCGCCAGGCTGGTATGGCGCACGAAGAACTGTTATCGGTCATGCAGCGCGAAGTGCTCGCCTTGCACGGCGGCAAGGAGAACCACGATGGGTGAAGCGGTAGTCGTCAATGTGGCCCTCATGCTCCGGGTCCTCCTGGTTGGAGGGATATTCCTCATACTCCCACATATCACCCGCAAGGGCCTGCTCTTCGGCGTCTATGTCGGCGAAGCGCTTGCCGATCGGGCGACGGTACGCCGGCTCGTGGGTGACTGGCACCTCGGCTGCGTGATCCTGATGGTGCTGTCGCTCTTGATCGGTTTTGGCATCAGTCTGGCAGGCCGTCCGCTCGCGGGCAACCTCACCGGCACTGCGACCCTGCTACTTGGAGGACTCGGGCTCTATCTCCGATTCCATTCCAGGGCTCGAGGCCTCGCACTGCCGGTCACGGAGGAGCAAGGCAAGAAGGCCACCGCGCCGCTGGTTGGCGGTGAGCCGAAGGGGGCGGGCTTGGCCAAGCTGGCCCTCGGTTTGTGCCTTCTCACGAGTCTCGCGGCATTTGTCTACGCGATGGTCAGCTATGAGGGTCTTTGGTCCGATCGGTCCTTGATCAGGTTCATGTTCGTCCCCAGCTTGAACTTGGTTCTCAGTCCGTTCTTCGCTCTGTTGGCGCTGCTCACCGCCAATGCCAAGCGCTCGGTCCGTAGTGGCTCGGGTGGCCGCTCGGTCGAGGCTCAGGACGCTTTCCGCGCGACCAACGCCAACTTACTATCTTGGTTCGCACTGCTTAATTGTGCGTTCATGACGATTCTCTCGATGGAGATCGTTCGCATCCGACTCTCTGGGACCAGCTCTTTGGGTGGCGGTTTTTGGCTGATGGTGGGCGTCATGGCGGGTATTGTGGTCGTATTCGCGCTCTTCAACCTGATTCGGATTCTGAAGCGATACGGGCAGGGAGGTGCGTTGATCGAAAGGGGTAGCGTTGACGCGCCCTTGACGGACGGGCTCGCCGACAACGTTCATTGGGTTTGGGGACTGTTCTACGTCGACAGAGACGATCCATCCATCATGGTCGAGAAGCGCTTCGGTTTCGGCTATACCTTCAACTACGGCAACCGGACGGCCATTTTGATAGTGGCCACCTTCCTCGTGCTGATCCTCAGCCTGATCGCGCTCGGCCTGTTCGGGACGTTAGGCGGGAGCGGTCAACCCTAGCAGCCCGTGATAGAGGTCCTGCGCGTCTGATAAGCGCGGCTTCTGGGACTCGAGCACTAGTCCCGTCTCGCCGCACCAGTTCCGGGGGATCGGGACGGTGGAGCCGATGCTCGGCGGACTGGTACAAGAATTGGCGTCCCCAAGGGGACTTGTAGATTTGTACGACTTGAAGATACGTGGAGGCACGCGGCGTGCGGCCTGAACCCTCCCCCCGTCGGGGCAGCATCGTCTGCAGCTGGTGGTGGGGTTCCACAACCACGCACTCAATACACCTTGGCGCCTTGCGCCGTCAATGTGGCGCAACCCCGTACTCGGCGTAGGCGGCGAGCCACAGCGGCCCCATCGACTCGTGGTTGACAAACCACGTCGCACCCAGCGCGACGATCATCAGCACGACGGCGACCCAGCGCTCGGAACGAGGCGCCCGGCTGAAAAACGCCTACCACACGACGATGGCCAAGCCGCCGAGGAATCCGCCCATCGCCCCATTAAACGTGGCCTCGGGCGCGAACATGGGGAAGCCGAACCTGCCCAGCCATTGCAGAAACACGAGGACCACGCCGGGCCACAGCCGGAGCCGCTTCTGCCGAGTCGGTTCGTCGACCGGTGCGATGGTCAACTCAGATCCTCCCAGAAGTCTGTCATTCTCTGGAGGGGCCGCCTCGACTATCCTGCAGACGCTTCAGCAGATCGGCGAGCTTGTCGCGAACCCCTTCTAGAGTGTAGGGATCGTCGGCGTCCGGCGGCTGCCCTTCTCTCTCGAAATGCGGCTGCTCGACGTAGGTACGGCCCCACATCGCGTCGACGCTGATAACGAATTGCCGTAGCCTCTCTTCGGAACCCAGAATGCCCTCGACGAAGCGTCGCAAAGCTGCGGTCGCGTCGTCATAGCTCCCCAGCAGCGCCTCGCTGCTACTGACTTGGCGGAGAAGAACGATCGCGAGAGCGCCTTCCGTATCGCGCAAATGGCGCTCCAGGATACTTTCGATCTCGACCTCAGCCTGCCGCTTTCGGGTGACCGGTGAGGCGCCCTTCAGGAGGCCTCCAGCGGCCCGGCCGATGGCCTCGGAGACCGAGAACTTCCGTCCAGCGCGGACCTCTCGCTCGAGTTTCGCGTCGTCGCACGCTGTGGGCTTGCGTGTGCTTGCAGTCATGCCACCCGGCAAACCGACGAGCTCGATAGACTCTCTTTTCACTGACGAACACCTGGTGCGCCAGCGAGCCGTACCCGAGTCTATCGGAACGGTTGTGCCATGGTCCCGCCCATGCAGATCAACGCCACGATCTTCGGAGAGTCCGCTTGCTGGCGGCACCTGTCTTGGCCTAAGTGATTCACTGGCGTGGTCGTCCCAAGAACTCCTTCAAACGGTCATTGAGGAAGTAATTCCATCCGGCGATGCAGTTTTCGCGTCGGAATTCGGGGATTTCGTCTGGGTCAACTTGAGCGTTGTCGTGGATCCCTGCTGCGAAAGCTCGAACACGACGAACTGGGTTTCAAACCCCACTTC
>JBDHGH010000281.1:0-3349 GCA_039589995.1 Gemmatimonadota bacterium
ACGCCATCGAGCGTGAGTTGGGCGAGGGCGGCATGGCGACCGTCTATTTGGCCGCCGACATCAAAGGGCGCCCCGCCGCGGGATGTTCTTCGGTTTGCCGTCCGAGGCGCGCCCTTCGAACCCGGACTGTTTCTTTTGGTGCTTCGTCGACCGCGTGCGCTTGTCCGAGCCTTTCGTGTCGGCCTCGCCCTCGGCGTCTTTCGCCGCTTTTGGCTTTGCCATGGCTTCCGCTTCGAGGACTTTGAGCGTTGCGGCGCGTGTGCCCTCGTCCTCGGCCAAGTGACACTTCTTGTACTTCTTGCCGGAGCCACAAAGGCAGCGGTCGTTTCGCCCTGTGGTCTTCAAACGCACTTCGTAGTCGCTGTCAGCCATTGGGCCTCTCGATGGTTCGGGCTCGATTGCGCGTCCCCCTACGAACGCAATCTAACCGACTCGAAGTGGACGGAGTCCACCCAGAACTCATCCTGGTCGATAACTGGGCCGAGGAGCTTCGCCAGCGGATGGGGAATTGAAGGCTCAGATCCCCTGGCTTCGCGTCTTCGTGGAAGGCGTGGTGATCGTCGGCTCGATCTTGCTGGCGTTCGGGCTCGAGAGAGAAAACCAAAGGAGGTCAGAATGAATCGTTCGCTCACAACAGCGGTTGGCTTTGCGCTCGCGGTCGCCGCCCTTCCGACCTTGGCGACCGCTCAAGGTGGCGGATGGACGACGCTATTCGACGGCTCCAGCCTTGACGGTTGGAGAGTTCTCGGAGACGCCAACTGGGAGTTGGCAGACGATGCCGTTTCAGCAAATAGCGGCGGAGGGTTTCTCCTCTCGGAGGAGTCCTACGGCGATTTCGAGTTGAGGCTCGAGTTTTGGGTGGACGAGCCTGCGAACAGCGGTGTATTCATTCGCTGCTCCGATCCCCAGAGCGTCAATGACCGAAACTGCTATGAGGTCAATATCTACGATACCCGCGCCGATCAGACGTACAGAACCGGAGGGATCGTGCACCTGGCTGCACCGAGCACCGTGATCAACGCCGGTGGTCAGTGGAACACCTATGAAATCACGGCCCAGGGATCTAGGCTCGTCGTCATCCTGAACGGCACCCAGATCGTCGACACGACCGACGATCAGTTTGAAAGTGGCCCGTTGGCGCTTCAATACGGGGCAGGCACGGTCCGATTTCGTAACGTCCAGATTCGGTCACTCGACTAAGACCTCGACGGCAGGCCAAGGGCGGGGGACGCCCACCCTCATCGTTCGGAGGTGGCCGTCTTCTCGTTCGGCCCCCTACGTACTCTGCGCTTCTCTGCTACGTAGTTCGACGTATCAAACCGGAACCCGCTTGAACGCATCTTCCCCTTCGACGCTCAATGGAGGGGGATTCGATGAAAAGCCGCACACTGTTTCCGACGCCTTGGCCGTTTGCCGCGGGGATGAACCGTTGTGCGTTACCGCTCATGATCTGTTCGCTTCTTCTCCCGTTGGGGTGCGGGGACAGCCTCGGACCGAAGGACGAGAGGACCCCCACCTGGGAGATTCGGGGGGTGGCCACCGTGCTCGGACAGCCGGTCGCGGGAGCCCTCGTGACGGTCAGGTCACTTCCTAGCTTGCTGGCTCCAGGTCCGAGTGGCAGCGCCCGATCGGGAGCCAACGGCAGCTTCGAGCTTCAAATTTTCGGGCATTGTGCATACTTCAACATGGGTGCGAGACACGACCGGTACTTCGTATCGGCGATCGAGGGCTTCGACAAAGACCGGTGCCCGGCCCCACTCGACGGCGTGGTCATCCGCATGGAGCCCTACCCGACTCTGGCGATCACGACGACAGCGCTGCCGAACGCCGCCCCCTCGATCTCGTATAGTGAGAGACTGATGACTACCGGAGGCAACGACAGCAGCTACAGGTGGTCGCTCAAGAGCGGCTCATTGCCGGGAGGTCTGTCCCTCCACTTTTTTGGAGGAGCCATTACCGGCACACCAGCGATGGCCGGGACCTGGAACTTCACGGTTGAGGTCACCGACCTCGCTCAGATCGCTCAACAGACGCTCTCCATCACCGTGAGTGGAGGCCTAGTCCTTAGGCCTATTGAGCATTGCAGCGAGCATCCCGATACGGCCATCGCAACGTTTGAGGAATCGGAGCTTCAGGGGGCGGTAAGGACTGCGCTGGGCGTAGGTCCGCACCAGGATCTGACCTGCGGCCTGGTATCTGGGCTGACTGTACTAGACGCCCACAGAGAGGTGCGGGGTGTTGGGATCGCGAGCCTGGTGGGAGTCCAGAATCTCGCGAGCCTGACCGACCTCGATCTCAACTTCAACAATCGGGTCACCGACATCAGCCCGCTGAGCGGGCTCACGAACTTGACCGACCTCAACCTCGCCGCCATGCAGGGAATCATCGACATCAGCCCGCTCAGTGGGCTCACGAGCCTGGATATCCTCCGGCTCAGTGACAACCCTACCCTCACGGACATTCAGCCCCTGCTTGAAAACCCCGGCATCGGCGCGGGCGACGAGGTCAACCTGTGGAACACCAACGTGAGTTGCCCGGACGTGGATGCGTTGAAAGCCAAAGGAGTGGTTGTGACCTCCAGTTGTCCGTGACCAAGTCCCATGACGAGAACGGCCACCCCATCGTTCGGAGGTGGCCGTCTTCTCGTCGCTTGCATCTCATGCAAGCCAGAGGTCGCCGGTTCGATCCCGGCTGGCTCCACTCGCTGCGACCGCGAATCCGTCACTCAGAGCCTGATCACCAGCGTCAGGGTCAGAATGTTGTCCACCTTGTCACCGGGATGAGGCACGGTCGTGCCCGTCGGGACACCCAGTCCATCCACGAGCGGGACGCTCAGCAGAGACGGCTCTTTGTCGTAGAGGAACTGTATGGAGGTCTTGAACGCGAGCCCCTCGGACACAGACACCGTGACCGAGTTGATCCAGTCGGCGCGCAAGTCGTCGGTGTCCTCCAGGTTCTCGTCGACGATGAGCACCGACGCGTAGTCGGCGCTGGCGGAAATGCGCCTGGTGGCGTCGATGGAAAACCGCACGCCCGTGAACGCGTCGTCTGCGCTGGGTGCCGGATCCACGTCCTTTTGGATCGTGTAGGTGACACCGAGATCGGTCTTGAACCGTCCAGTCTCGCCCTCGACCCACGTCCTACCCAACCCCACGACCGCCGAGTAGCGGTTGTGGATTCCCGCGAAGGTGTTCCGGTCCCACCCGAGCCCGGAGAACGCGAAGGCGCTCGCGAAGTTTCGATCGTAACGCCCTCGGGCGAAGTAGTTTTCGGCGGTCAGCTGCGAAGTCCTCGTTTCGTTCACGTCGAAGTCCGCGACCGTGCCGGTCGCCGTGCGGCTGGTCACGTG
>JBDHGH010000282.1:0-3336 GCA_039589995.1 Gemmatimonadota bacterium
AGGCATGGCTATCTCAGTGCGACACTCGTCCACGAGAACACCGCGACTCGTCCGGATCGAACACCCACGCTCCCTGGATCACCCGCCAGATGGCGTGCGTGTCCAATTCAATTCCAGAGCGAGCTACTGTAGACGCCCTCTCGAAACTGATCAAAAAAATCGTCCACCTCCGGGTGTTCAATGGGTGCTCTGCTGACATCTGGTTCGAGATGCCGTTCAGCCACGTAGGTCCGGTGTGACGCTCCATGGACAAGGACATGATACCAAGGCTTGTCTTTGGGTGGGCGGGATCGAGCGACCTGATCGTACCATTCGTCCGACCCTTGGAAGGTTTCGTCGACTCCGATGATCACCCCTCGGTAGTCAAACTTCCGATGATGAACCGTTTGCCCGATGGTGAAGATGCACATGGTGCGTGCGTCAGCGCCTCACGAACTGGAGACTCGGCCGGTAGGGCCGCTGGCAAAGTCGATCATTGTAGTCCGGATTATGAAGCTGCGGAGCGACGACGGCAAGAAGCTCGTGGGCCTACGACATCCGCGGGCAGCAGGGAGCGACCGCTCCGGTGCACACCTTCACGGATCGCGTGTGCCGCTTCCATTGCGCTCGCCGCAGCTCGGGTTCGCTGGCCCGGGAGCTTGAAGACCCCTATTCTCTGAATGAGTTCGGCTTCATGAGGCACTTCTGCATGGGCGACGCTCCGAGAGCGCACTGGCAGAGCATCTACTCCACCAAGGCTCCAACCGAAGTGTCGTGGTATCAGCCGGTGCCAGCCCGGTCGCTCGAGCTCATTCAAGCGACCGGCGTCGCTCTCACCGCGCCACTACTGGACGTCGGAGGGGGTGCTTCCACACTGGTCGATCACCTCTTGCAAGCCGGCTACGTCGATGTCACCGTGTTGGACATCGCAGCGGCGGCGCTGGCCGAGAGTCAGGGCCGGCTCGGCGCTGCCGCCGCCCAGGTCAACTGGATTGAGGGGGACGTTGCGGACTTCCGGCCCAGCCGGAGATATGCCTTGTGGCACGATCGCGCCGTGTTTCACTTCCTGGTCGATCCGATGAGCCGGGACCGGTATCTCGGCGCGCTCGGGGACGCGCTTGCGGCAGACGGTCACGTGGTGCTCGCGACGTTTGGGCCCGAAGGTCCAACCCGATGTAGCGGGCTACCCGTCCACCGCTACGCGGCCGACGAGCTCAGCGCCCTTCTTGGCCCTTCGTTCGTCCTCCGGCGCAGCATCGTCGATGAGCACACCACGCCCTCCGGCAACCAGCAGCAGTTTCTCTACGGGTGGTGGTCGGCTGGACCCGGATCGAGTTAGGTTTAGTAATGCGGTTGTTCTTTGATTGTTTTCCGAGCCGGCGCGACGACGGCTGTTTCCCCAGGAGGCACTTGCCGCGAAGCGGCTGCTTTGGTGCCCCGGCGCGACCCGTCGGCCAGCAGGTGTCGACCGGCTCCAAGAAGCCTAGCCGGATTGCGTCAAGCCGAGGAAGACCGTTCCTTCCCTCTCACCGCCGATCCTGATGCCGCCGGTCCGGAGGCGGCGCCGCTTTGCGCCTCCCGGCCCGCAAGTGATTTGCTCCCGCTAAGACCTCTCGCCTTCGCGGGGCTTGGGGCTGGTTGCCTCGGGCGTTACCGGGCGGGTCAGGAGTCGCTCGGCGAAGTCGAGCCGCTGATGCAGTTCGTCGATCTCGGCAGACTGCCGCGCGAGCGCGTGCTGCACTTCGTCGCGCAGGTCGTCTATGGTGTTGGACGAATGTGCTTCAAGGCGTTTCTGCTCGGTTTCAGCTGTGAGCTTCATGCGATACGCCCAGAGTCGGAGCACGCCGACGCCGACGGCGCCCAAACTCAGAAACAGGGCGAACGCGCCCGGGGTATCAAAGTCCATCGTGCCTCCTGAGGAACTCTGGCCTCATCCTACGATCTGACTGAGCTCGAGGGTTCAACATCGGCAGTCTCCGCGCCCCGCTTGACGCTCCATCGCCAGCACCGTATAGGTAAAGCAGTAGCACTGTAGCCCCACCAGTGACCAAACGCGAGTGGGACGCTTTTCTTGGGATGATGATCGATGTCGACCCCATCTGACCGCTCTCGATTGGGAGCGCTGATCCTCGGCGTTCCACTCGGGTTTCTCGGAGCCCACCGCTTCTACGCCGGCAAGATCGGGACTGGGATTCTGTGGTTTTGCACCGGCGGAGCGTTCCTGGTGGGATGGATCGTGGACGTGGTACGAATTCTCGACGGGTCGTTCGAAGACGCAGAGGGTCGCAAGCTCTCCCGATGGGTCAATGACGAGGCGATGAGCGGGGTGATCCCGGGAAGACTCGCCGGTGAGATGCGGGAAGAAATCGAGCAGCTCCGCGCGGAAGTGGAGGACCTGAACGAGCGGGTCGATTTCACGGAGCGCCTGCTCACTGGGCCCCGCCCGCAGGATCCACGCGAAATGGGCCCGCTCGGCTCGTAATGAGCGAAATAGTCGCGAGCGTTGCTTCGGTCACCCTCCTGGTGTTGGGCCTGTCTTTTCTGCTACAGCCCCCCATGTGGGTATCCTACTTGAGAGTGTTCACGGCCGATCCGCACCGAGCCGTTCCGTTGAACCTCATGATGCTGGTGCTCGGTCTGTTGATCGTGGCCGCGCACAGCGAGTGGGAAGGGTGGGCCGTCGTCGTTACGGTGCTGGGCTGGGTCATGGTCGCCAAGGGCGCAGTGAACTTGCTCTTTCCACAGATCCTGAAGCTTCCCGCTGGCATCTCGGACGCTTCACTCCGCACTTACCTACGGATCGTCGGACTCATTACTGCAGCGATCGCCTCAGTTGTGGTTTACGACGCGGTGCTCAAGTAGGTTGACCGAAACATGCGTGAGCTCGTGTTTTTTGTGATCCTCGCCGTCGCGTGCACGGCGAGTGATTCCACCGTTGCAAGCCCAATCGAGTCATCGGCTGCTGCCGCCAGGGTTTCTCGGGACCACGGGTAGGTCGAGATGTGACGCGTGCGTGGCAGTGCGATGAACCGAGATCGTCGGTGTTCCGGTCGCCGGAATCCGATCGAACGTGTCCGCGTCCGCCCCCGCAATGGCCAGGCGCAGCCGATGGCCGCGCAGGATCACGACCGAAGTGGGCCAGAGCTGGAACGTGATCTCCGCAACCTCACCAGGCACCATTGGCGCGGCGTCGCCTGCAGCAAACGAATGATGGGGAGCCGTCTGATCGAAGTGAGGGTTGCCAGAGACCCTGCGGTGGATGACCCGCAATCCACCTTCGGTCAGGTAGCGACTGACCCCGTTCTCGTCCACGTCCTCCAGGTAGACGAGGAGCGCACCGTCGCCGTGATCGGAATC
>JBDHGH010000283.1:0-3316 GCA_039589995.1 Gemmatimonadota bacterium
GAAATCGGGTTGTTCTCAGAGAGCCACTCGAACTTGGTGAGGACATTAAGCGCGTCGTTGCCCACCGGCCGGAAGGCCACGCCCAGAAGGGCCGACGTGCGCCATCTGGCCACATCGCTATCCTGGAGCATCTGTTGGGTCCACACGTACTCGCCGCGAGACAGCACGGCCAACGAGCGGTTCAACGAGACGTCACCGGCCAGTGAGAACAGTCGCGTCGACGCGAAGTCACCGTCGCGATACTCACCGCGAGCGCTGGCCCGGTATGGCGCATCGGCGGGGAGCAGCTCGGCGCCCGCGCCGAACGACCAGTAGTCCTCTTCCGCCTGTAGGAACGGCAAGGCGCGCACCGGATCGGCGATGGCCGCACTGGCCAGACCGAAGCGCCGCTCGAACATCGTGTTGAACGACCACGAGCCGATGCGTGCGCGATTGTTCAGACCCACGATGGCGGCATTCTGAGCGCCGCTCACACCGCCGGCGATCTGGTAAGAACCCCAGGCCTCGGTCCCGAATCCGATGTCGGATCGGACTCCAAGGCGTGTGATCGAGTAATTCTCAGAGTCATCGCCGGGTAGTACCTGTCGGTGCTGAGTCTCCAGCGCGATCTTCTCGGTCAGCTTGAAAGCCGCTCCGCCCCCGAAGTAGTCGGGTAGCACGACATTGCCGCTGTAGTTGAACTGGTGGCGAGCCTCGGTCCAAAGCGTGAACCTCTGGGTCGGCATCCAGCTGAACTTCAACTCTCCGGCTTGGGACTCGTCGGTGCTCCCGTCGGTGGTGAAGCGGTCCGCGGCGACACGGGCATCGAGTTGGAACTCTGATCCGAACGGCTGCATGATTCCGCCAGAGGTGCGCTGACGCTTCACTCGCTCGGGCTTGAACGTCTGCTGCGAGTGTTCGACCCGCAGTTCGCCCGCACCGATGTTGAGGCCGCCCGCCGCACGAACTTCCTCGGTTCCACCTCGGAGGGCGAGGTTCGACGGGTTGTGGTAACGGTCGCCCACCCGCATCCATCCGGCCGACAGGTTCAGGTGGCCGTCCAGCAATCGAACCGAACCGTCGATCGAGGTGGCGAAGCCGCTGGAATCACGACTCTGCGAGTGCGAGAGCTCGGCGCCTAGGCTGAAAGAGCCGAGGCTGAGCATTCGGATATCGGCGCCGGCGAGCTGCAAACCGCTGGCGCTTTGCGCGTCGTTCACGTAGGTGGCCCCAACGCGAAGCGAATCCACGGCCCGAGCCTGGATGAGTTGACCGGCATCGGTTGCGGCGCGCACGCCCCAAACCGCCTTGCGATCTCCACCGTGCTTGGCTTCGTAGGTCACCACGATGAATACCGGGTTCTCGTACATGTCGGTGGCGGGCACGGGGCGCTTGAACAACAGGGCGCCGGTCACATAGTCGAGCTGATAGTCTACGAAGCGAGCCAACGACTGCTGGCTGATCCCGCGCTCGGCGTTCTCCAATGCGCGCGTCTCGATGATGATCTGATCGGTACCCGGGCGGATGTCAGGCTCGAGCGTGTAGGGCCCGGAGATACCGGCGCCGCGAATCTGGAGCTGGCGAACTGTCTGGGTCGTGGAGCTTCCAAAGCCCTTCCATGTCACCGGGCCGGTCGTCACGCGGGCGATAGCACCGGGTAGCGATCGATCGTACTTGGACAACGTCAGGCCGCTGCTGAAGTCATTGGTCGTCACATCGCCCATGGCGATCCAGTCGAGGCCCCGTTCCACGCGCGCCGCGAAAACACCCTCCGAAGCGTTCGTCGTAAGCGCCTGGCTGGCATCGCCGAGGATCGGGTATTGGGCCTGCTCGAGCGGATCGTAGCCGCGCTGGAAGAAGTCGCGGCCCGCGTCCAGGTCGCGGCTATCGTAACTGACGGTCACCGAGGTCTTGTCGTCGATACGACCGCGGGCGGTGATCGAGCCGAAGTCCTCAGGGGCGGCGCCAACCCCGAGACGTCCGACTCCGGTGATCATCAACGGCCGGATCGCCGGGAGGATCTCCAGGTCGATCGTGTGGCGGGCCTCACCTGCGGTCAGGAGCAGCCGGCCGTTTCCAACGTCGTGACCGGAACGCAGAGCGACATAGAGGTAGCCCGCCGCGTCGGATCGGAGCTGCAGTCCCACCGACGAGGGGTCGGCGTCTTCCCCGATGGGCCTCGCGCCTTCGGCCGAAGCGGTGACCAGCGCGGGGTTCACAACGGGGACGCCCCAGGCATCGAGCAGCCGAGCCCGGGCCGTGACGATGGTATGACCGTCAGCGACCAGAGAAATCTTCCCGTCTGTCGTGACGATCCTGGAGGGCAGCCCGCTGACGTGTACCGCCATGCTGTCCCAGCGTTCCTGCTGCCACGAGTTCGTCATGCGAACGCGCAGCGTATGTGGTCCACGCGAGAGAGGAATGGCGATGAAATCGTGGACTCCATCGACGCGCATCGTTGCTTCGGCGATCAATGAGTCCCCGTCGAACAGCGCCACAGGGGCGCCGGGCTCGCCGCGCACGCCGACGTAGACGCGATCGCTGGGGAACACCGTACCGTCGCGCGGCTCGAAGACCTCGACCGCCGGGCCGGCGACGAAGTTGCGTCGCTTCTCTTCGGCTCGTACGTCATCGCTGCGAAGCGCCGACACGCTGACGACCTCCGCCAGATTGACCGTTGTAGCGGGTCGCAGTTTCAGAGAGATGGAACCGACGGGCGCGTCTTGGAAATCCCAGAACAACCAGGGCTGGCCGCTACGATCGAGACGGACTTCGGGGTCAGGGACCCGGGAGCCGCCCAGATAGGCAGAGCCCTCGACGAAGCTCCAACCGTCGCCCAGCGGGTAAGCAAGCTCGGGCCAGCCAACTGAAGCAGGTTCGAGCTCGACGTCGACGGTCCCGCCTGCGGGGACGCTGTGCGGACTGGGAAGTCGCTCGACTACTGCAAGAGCCTCGCTTACTCCGTTCACGGGCATCAGAGGATTGTGCACGACGGCCAGCATGCCGCTCTGCTTCGCGAGATCGTTGCATCCGAGTACGGCGAGGGCCGAGTCGGTGCTGGAAACGGTCCATGCGCGCACAGCGAGTGTCGTGTGCGGGGCAATGCTCGGCAGCGGTATGGGATTGCCGATCGCTGGTACGGCTGCGGAATCGAGGAAGACTACGGCCGAGTCGGACCCGGGACGGAAGTCGATGCTCAACCCGGAGAGCACGACGTCGTAAGCGTTGTCGATAGCGACCTCGTACTCGACCACAGGCGACTCGCTGATGGACCAGTACGGGGGTGCCACGAGCCGCAACTCGACACGACGATTCAACTGGTGCGCGAGGGAGTCAT
>JBDHGH010000284.1:0-3540 GCA_039589995.1 Gemmatimonadota bacterium
TTGGCAGTGCACCGTTCGCGCCGTTGTCCGAGAAGAAAACGATCATCGTGTTGTCGTATTCGCCGATCTCCTTCAGGTAGTCGAACACCCGCTTGATCTGCTCATCTATATAGTCGATCATCGCCGCGTATACTTCCATGTCGCGCGCGGCTAACTGTCTCTCCTCGGCGGACATCTCGTCCCAGGCTTTGACCGACGGCAGGCGCGGGAATGGGCTGGCACCCTCGGGGACGATGCCCAGATCCTTCAATGCCTGTAGCCGCTCCTCACGCAGCACGTCCCAGCCCTGGTCGTACTTGCCCTTGTACTTTTCGATGTACTCCTTGGGAGCGTGCAGGGGGTCGTGAGGCGCGGTATAGGACAGGTAGCCAAAGAACGGCACCCCGTCGCCGTTGTTCTGCTCGATCCACTCAAGCATGAAGTCGGTGTAGTTCTTCGTTGAGTAGAAATCTTCAGGCAATTCTCCACCGGCGTACCGTTCCGCCGGTAGACCATCGTCTGCGGAGGCGACAGCGGTTTGCGGTCGCTCCAGTGACTCCCTCCACCGGGCACGAGGATGAACGTCTCTTCGAAGCCTCTGGCATGCGGACTGGTCTCCTCGTCAAAACCGAGGTGCCACTTGCCCGCCATGTATGTATGGTACCCGCCCGCTTTGAGGACCTCCGGAAGTGCTGCAACCTGGAAGTTGAGATATCCCTCGTAGCCGGGATGCCCTTCCGCCTCGGGTGTGACGAATTCCCCCATCGTCCCGAGGCCCGCCACGTGGTTGTCCGTGCCAGATAGCAGAACCGAGCGAGTGGGCGAGCAGCTGGGGAGCACGTGAAAGTTGGACAGGCGCAAACCGTCCTGCGCCAGCCGGTCCAGGGTCGGTGTAGCGATCTCTCCACCGAAGGAACCGATATCCGAATACCCCAGGTCGTCGGCGACGATCATCAGGATATTCGGTTTCGTGGCAGTGGGCCGTGTTTCAGCACAACTCAAGATGACCAGGGCCACGGCAGGCATCAGGCCGAGCCAGGTGAGTCTTCTGATCAAGGTTGTCATCGTTCTTCGCTCCTGTCGTCTTGGAGAGAGACGATCCTAGCGTCAACGGCCGCGCGGTGCAATCGCTCGCCGGCCTCTTTGCCCGGGACACCGGCCCGCTCGCCCGAGGCGTACACCACCTCGTAGAGTTGGTACTGGTCCCGCGCTCCGGTCTCCGGACTGTCTGGGTTGGAAGTGCGCGCGCCGTGCTGCTCGACACGATTCTTGATCCCGAGTAGTTGGCGACGGGCCATGACGCTATCGATGAACCGGAAGACCGCGAGCACCATGTGCGGCATGCCGCCCGCTGCGTCTCCTGACATCCGGATCAACAGCCGCGACCCGGCGTTCTGTGGACTCAGGCGGATGTCGACCGCCAGCTGACACATCGAGCCGAGAAAAGGCGCGGGAGGCGCCCACCAAGTGAGCTCATGTCCGGGGGTCGCGCCTCGCACGTAGCCGATCGCCGTAGCATCGCCTTCCCGGATCTCCGGAATCCAGGACACGATGTGTTTCGCCGATTTCTTGCCACCGTTATCGAGGCGGTCGAAGCTATAGAAGCCGGCGCCACGCCCCAGCTGAGCCAGCCATGGCCAGACTTTCTCGGGCGGGGCGTCGATGTTGATGCCGCGGGTCATGGCGACGAAGGCCGGGTTATCACCCGTGAAATACTCGTCACCCGGCATCCTCATCGCACACTCCTCCGCTGTCGCCCCCCAGTGCATCGTCCGTCGTGTGAAGACGACAAGCATGATGATGATGACGACCAGCAGGGCAGCAGCGACGATCAGTAGTAGCAGCACAGTCGAGCTAGTTCACCGTTAGGGTTGCGTCGCGCATGATATCAGGGTGCACGCGGCAGAAGTAGATCCAGGTACCGCGAGTGTTGGGTACGAAGTCGAAAGTGTCGTTCAGGTTGAGGACCGGGCTGTCGAACGCGTTTCCGCCCGGGGGCGTGCTCGACGACGTAGCGGTGTGATCGGCTCCGTCGCGGTTGAGCCAGCGGACCGTATCTCCCAGCAGGATCGTAACAGCGTCGCCGCCGCCCGGCGCAATGAACGACAGGTTTTGCATGGTCACGGTGACGGTGATGGGCGCGGTGGCCGCCGCCTTGAACTCCAAAGGCGAACCCGTGAGCCCGGTGGCCGATGCCTCGACAGTCGTAGTATCGGGGGTCGAGCCGACGGTCAGTCCCGCTTGCGCCGCACCCGTAGCGTCGCTGAGCGAGGCCGAATTGGAGAGCGAGCCGTTTCCGCTCGTCACCGCCCAATCCACGGGGTATCCGGGGACGGGGCGTCCGTCAGCGGCCCTGACCAAGGCACTCAGAGGCTCGGCGAGGATCTGGTTGAAGCGCGCCATCTGGTCGTCACCGCCGCCGATGGCCAGTGTCGTGGGCACGAGGCCCTCAGCGCGAAACGTGACGCCTCCCGTAGATCCCGATGCCTTGGTGAAGGAGCCGAGCGCGGAGTTCTGTCCTTCGGACGGTCCGAGAATCAGCAAGGTCGATGCTGTGCCGTCGATCGAAGTGACCGTCGATGTCGCTCCCAGCGAACCGCCACCGCTGGCGATTTCCCAGTTGACCGTAACGCCCTGGACCGGTGTTCCGTCGATATCGGTAACCCGGACGATGAAGGACTCGAGGAGAGGGCGGTCGACGGCGCCCAGCTGCCCGTTCCCCGACACGATGCCGATGACTTCCGGCGGCCCGGGGGGTCCGGTGGGCGGCTCCTGACTGTCGCGTCGACACGCGCTGGCGGCGGTTGTGAGCAGTACGGCTATGAGAACGTAGCGGTGCATTCCCTTACTTTCGAGTTCGCGTGTGTGACGAGAAAACTGTACGATCGGAGGCGAGGTTTCGGAAGGCCCGGCGCTTCTCAGCCACCGGGCCTTCGCTAGATGATTATGTGGAGTGCCGGCTGCTGGTCAGCCGCCTCTATTTCCCGCGCTGCTTTGGCGGCCGCCGGACTGCTCCTTCTCGTTGTTCAACTCTATGATGTCCGCGCTCCAGCGATAGTCGCCCATCAGGTTGCGGACGAAGTACTCGGCGCGGAGCCAATACCAGTAGTCCCCGGACGGTCCACGGTAACCGTGGCGCTGGCCGGGGAAGATGAAGAAGTCGAACCGTTTATTGGCTCGTACCAGCGCTTCGGCCATGCGCAGTGTGTTGGCGGGGTGAACGTTGTTGTCGATGTCGCCGGTGGTGAGCAGCAGGTGTCCCTTCAAGTTCTTCGCGAGGTCAGGGTTCTTTTCGATGCTGTACTCGAAGGAGACGTTGGCCGAATCGTCCACGACCTCTTTCACGCCGTGGTGCTTCTCCGACCACCAGCGGTTGTAGACATCGTTGGTGTGGTTTCCGGACGAAGACACCGCGACCTTGAAGAAATCGGGATACACCAGCATGGCCGCCGTCGACATGAAGCCGCCGCCGGAGTGGCCGTAGATGCCTACGCGGTCGATGTCGACATAGCTATGACGGTCGGCAAGCTGCTCGATGGCGGTCTTTTTATCGGCAAGACC
>JBDHGH010000285.1:0-3290 GCA_039589995.1 Gemmatimonadota bacterium
AAGGAATCAATCCTATACGAGTGTCACCGGGAATCGCTGGCCGAGATCGAGCGAATGGTCGAAGAAGCTCTGGGCTGTTGCGATCGCGCCAGCGAACGGCTCTCCTACTTGATACGCGAACATGTGCGGATCATGACAGAAACGCTGGATGGCTCGCCGCTGGCTTTCGAGGTGCCGGCGCTATCGGCGGAGCGTAGGGCGGAAGTTATCTCCGCGCGCGACCACTACGAAAAAGTGCTGCGTGATCTGATCGTACAGGGCATCAAAGACGGGGAGTTTCGGGAAGTGGATCCCAAGATTGCGGTCTTTGCCATCCTCGGGGCGATCAACTGGATCGCGCGATGGTACCGGCCGGAAGGCGAGATCCATGCACCCGAACTTGGGGCACAGTTCGCCGATTATCTCGTTGGCGGGCTCAAATGTCGATAGCTCCGTCGATGTTCGTCTCCCCCAAGAATGTTCGCCTAACCGATGAGGCCGAAAAATGAAGGCCATTCAGCTCGTAGCATCAGACGCACCCCTCGAGGTCAAAGAAGTCCCCATGCCGGAGCCGGGCGACGACGAGGTCGTGGTTCAGGTTGCCGGCTGTGGTGTGTGCCATACGGACATTGGGTTTTGGAAGGACGGGGTGCCCACAAAGAAACCCGTGCCGCTGACGCTCGGTCACGAGGTGAGTGGTACGGTGGTGAAGGCCGGCGCCGATTGTGAGGATCTACTGAACCGTGAAGTGATCGTTCCGGCGGTGATCCCCTGCGGCGAGTGCGAGCTGTGCCGGGAAGGGCGCGGCAACGTGTGCCGCGGGCAGCTCATGCCGGGGAACGACATCGATGGTGGTTTTGCGGAGTACCTTCTGGCGCCGGGTCGCGGTATCTGCGTCGTCGAGGACCGGAGCGGATACGAGCTACCCGAACTCTCGGTTATCGCCGACGCTGTGACCACGCCCTATCAGGCTATCGTGCGTAGCGGCCTGCGCCCCGGCGACCTGGCCATCGTGGTCGGCGTCGGTGGGGTGGGCACCTATTGTGTCCAGATAGCGAAGGCGTTCGGCGCTCAGGTCGTCGCCATTGATGTGGATGCGAGCAAGCTGGACGTACTTTCAGGTCATGGAGCGGATCTGACGATCAACTCGTCCGAGACCGACTTCAAGGCTCTCAAGAAGCAGATAAAGGAGCACGCCAAAGAGTGGAACTGTCCCGGGCACAGCTGGAAGGTCTTCGAGTGTTCAGGCCATCCGGGCGGGCAAGAAACCGCTTTCGGCCTTCTGACCTTCGCATCCACGCTGATGGTCGTCGGCTTCACATTGGCGAAAGGGGAGTACCGCCTCAGCAACCTGATGGCCTTCGATGCGACGGTCCAGGGGACCTGGGGCTGCAAGCCCGAGCTGTATCCCGAAGCGCTGAAGCTGGTCACCGATGGGAAGATCACGCTGAAGCCCTTCATTCAGACGTACCCCATGAGTGAAGGACCGGCCGTCATGCAGAAGGTGGCCGATCACGAGATCGCGAAACGCGCCATGTTGAATAGTCACACTCTCGTCCCAGACATCGAATTCAAGGAAATCCGCTACGAGCTTCGACCGGCCCTGGATCCCGCGGGGCAGCCGGCGGAAGGCCTGTTCAACGCCTGGATCTGGCTCGACAACCCGAAGCAGTTCAACAGTTACACCACCGATGCGGTCAAAGAGGTCATACTCGCTTTCCGCCAGGCGAGCATGGATCGCAGCGTCGTTAGCTGCGTGTTCACGGCTGTGGGGGACAAGTCCTTTTGCACCGGTGGCAACACGAAGGAGTACGCGGAGTACTACGCCGGGAATCCTCAAGAGTACAAGCAGTACATGCGCCTCTTCAACGACATGATCGATTCGATCCTGCGGTGCGATAAGCCGGTCATCAATCGTGTGAACGGGATGCGGATCGCGGGTGGGCAAGAGATCGGCATGGCCTGCGACTTCACCGTCTCGGCGGACACGGCCCGCTACGGACAGGCGGGCCCAAAACACGGCTCGGCACCCGACGGCGGATCGACTGATTTTCTGCCGCTGTATGTGGGGTTCTCGCACGCGATGGAGAGCGGGGTCCTCTGTGAGATGTGGAGTGCCCACAAAGCCCTCTTCATCGGTTTGATCAACCAGGTAGTGCCGGTTCTCAAGGTGGACGGCGAGTGGGTTCCGAACCCGATGGTGATCACCGACCGCTTCCTGGACGAGTTCGGCAACATCGTCTACGGCGATTTCAAGGGCGGCGCCGAAAAGGCGGTGGCCAAAGAGCTGTTGGCTGTTGCGGAGACCGACTTGAGCAAGCTGGACGAAGCGGTCGAAGTTCTCTGCACGAAGGTCCTGATGTTGATGCCGGACTGCGTATCAAAGACGGTGAACGGTCTGCGCAAGCACAAACAGTGGCACTGGGACAACACGAACGTAACCAACAGGGAGTGGTTGGCCCTGAACATGATGACGGAGGCGAAGGCCGGATTCCGCGCCTTCAACGAGGGGCCGAAAGGCAAACGCGAAGTGGACTTCATCAAGCTGCGACAAATGCTCGCCGAGGGCCATCCGTGGGATGACGACCTCCTGCGGGCGATCTCGCCGCAGTATCAGCAGGAATCGTGAAACATGCGTCGCGTGAGTCTCGCTAGCGGCTGGGAGCGAAAGCTATGGATCTAGGACTCGAGGGTAAGAACGCCATCGTAACGGGGGGAAGCTTGGGCATCGGCTCGGCCATCGCTCTGACGCTGGCGCGTGAAGGCTGCAATGTCGCCATCAACTATCGTCGCCACGACGCCGAAGCGAAGGAGGTGGTTCGCCAGGTCGAGGAATTGGGCCGACGCGGACTGGCGATCAAGGCGGACGTCGCCAGTTACGACGACGCTCAAAACATGGTGGATACGGTCGTCAAGGAATTCGGCCGGCTCGACATCATGGTCTGCAACGCTGGCATCAACTGGGACGGCGTGATCTGGAAGATGACCGAACAGCAGTGGGACACGGTCATCAACGTCAACCTCAAGGGCTACTTCAATTACAACAAAGCCGCCGCCATCGCCTTCAAGGATCAGAAGGGCGGCAAGATCGTGAACATCTCGTCGATAAACGGCATGAGGGGCAAGTTCGCCCAGGTCAACTACTCGGCCTCGAAGGGCGGCGAGATCGCCATGAGCAAGTCGCTGGCTCGCGAGCTGGGCAAGTTCAACGTGAACGTCAACGTCGTCGCGCCCGGCATGGTGATGACCGAGATGGCCGAGAACATACCGCCCGAGTTCCTCACGAAGGCGATGGACGAGACGGCGCTGGG
>JBDHGH010000286.1:0-3267 GCA_039589995.1 Gemmatimonadota bacterium
TGCCACCGCGTTCATCCCGTGCTCGCTACCGTCCGTGGCCGCGAGAACTCGTTTCAGGTCGTACATCTTTTCCCTCCGAAGTGAGGGCTAGTCGCCAACGCCGGTTGCCGGCACGACCAGCGTCGCCCGGTGGCCATGCCGCAAAACATACAGAGAGGTACTCCCGAGCATCAGCCGATCGAAGAAGCCGAAACCGTGCGTTCCCAGAACGATCAGGTCCGCGTCCCAGTCCTGCGCCTCCTCGAGCATCATCTCGCCCGCCGCACCGTCCCGCACCCGGGGCTCCACCTCCGACCCCAAACCCGCCTTCTCCAGGGTCCGCTCGAGCTCCTGCCGCCCCAGCTGGTGGCGCTCGTCCTCTTTGTGCCGAACGACCTTCGCCAGCATCATCGGCAGCGGCTCTACCACGAACAGCGCCCGCATCTGCGCCCCTTCGGCTTTGGCCACCGCCCACGCGCTCTCGAGCACCGGCCCCGACTCCTCCGACAGGTCCACCGCGGCAAGAACACGCTTGAACGGCTCACGACGCGCCGAGTTCGCCACCAGTACCGGACGATCGGCCAGGTAAAGAATCCGCCGACCCGTGGCGCCTACCAGGGTTCTGGCACGCGCCGGCTGAGGACTGGCTCCCAGAACGATGAGATCTGCGTCCGTATCTGCTGCGATCTTGTTGACCAATTTCGGCGCCACGCCAGCGCGAACGTGGAGCTGAGCATCCGGCGCACCCGCTTCCGAGGCCTGCTCGGCGGCTTTCTCCCGGACTACTCGGACGAACCCGGGCTCCAGGTCACGCGGATCGACGCCCGGAGGGCTGGGGGGGAGCAACAAAACTTCCACCACCGTGGCGACCTCGAAGGTTGCGCCCGCCCGTTCGGCCAACGCGGCTCCTGTCACAACGGCCGCTCGGCCGTGACCGGTCCCGTCCGTCGCCGCCAGAACTTTCGTCACTTCGCGCATGATCTACCCTTTCAACACGCCCATCGGCTTGAGCTGTGCCACCATCTTCCCTATGCCCGCTCGGTCGACTACCTGCACCACGTCCTTGACATCTTTGTACGCTTCCGAGATCTCCTCGTCCACAGTCGCCCGAGAGGAGGCCCGAATCAGAATCCCTCGGCCCTCCAGTTCCCGAACGATGGCGCGTCCCTTTGCTACCCGCTTCGCCTGTTTCCGACTCATCATGCGGCCTGCGCCGTGGCACGTCGAGCCGAACGTTTCGTTGTAGGCCCCTTCCGTGCCCACCAGTACATAACTGTAGCGACCCATGTCGCCGGGAATGAAGATCGGCTGACCGACACCTCGGTAGGCCTCCGGCACTTCCGGGTGGCCCGGCGGAAACGCTCGCGTCGCGCCCTTTCGATGGACACACACCTTCTTCGTAGCACCGTTGACGCGATGCTCTTCGACCTTCGCGATATTGTGTGCGACGTCATACACCAGCCGTAACCCAAGGCGCTGGGCGCTCTGTCCCAGCACCTCGGAGAACGTCTCCCGCACCCAGTGCGCCATCATCTGACGATTGCAGAACGCGTAGTTGGCCGCACCGCGCATCGCCGCCATATAGCTCTTCGCTTCCTTCGAGTGGAGCGGCGCACAACAGAGCTGCCGATCCTGTAGTACAATCCCGTACTTTTCGGCCGCCCGCAACATCATCTTGAGGTAGTCGTCGCAGACCTGGTAGCCGAGCCCGCGCGAGCCGGAATGGATGAAGGCGGTCACGGTCCCCTCCGCCAAACCCAAAGCCGCGGCGGCCTGCTCGTCGTGGATCTCGCCGACGTACCCGATCTCGATGAAGTGATTTCCCGAGCCCAGCGTGCCGACCTGAGCACGGCCCCGCTCTAGCGCCCGCTGCGAGATGTTGTCGGGATCGGCACCGTCGATCGTGCCGCCCGCTTCGATTCGCTCCAGGTCCTGCGCCCAACCGTAGCCGTTCTCTACCGCCCATCGCGCGCCACGCAGCAGGACCTTCGTGACTTCCTTTAGACTCAGCTTCAAGTCGGAACGCGCCGCTCCTACACCGGAGGGTACGTTCTGGTAGAGTCGGTCCATCAATTTGGACAGTCGCGGCCGAACGTCCTTTACTTCGAGGTCGGTGCGCAGTAACCGCACGCCGCAGTTGATGTCGTATCCGACGCCGCCCGGCGAGATCACGCCTTCTTCGAGATCGAAGGCAGCGACACCGCCGATGGGAAAGCCGTAGCCCCAGTGAATATCGGGCATGGCGATCGACGGGCCCACAATGCCGGGTAGGCAGGCGACGTTCGCCACCTGCTGCAGACTCTTGTCGTTCTCGATGTGGGGAATCAACTCGTCGTCGGCGAACACCAGCCCGTCGGTGAGCATCGGACCGGTGCGCGGCACTCGCCAGCGGTGATCGTCGATCCTCTCGAGTCTATATCCCTCGACAGCCATAACGGTCCTATCAGCCCGAAGGCGGATTCAGAGATCGAATATTACCCGAGCGAACCACTCATCACCCCGCCGCACCACCTCGAGATCGTGGTAGGTAACACCCTTCAGCTCGCGTTCGACTTGGGCCTCATTCGACGGGAGCTGGAAGGCGGCCCGGGCAGCCAGTTTCTTCTCATCGAGTTCGTTGAAGTCGGCTGCGCTGAAAAGAAGCTGCTCCGACAATTGGATATAGAGAAGCTCGCGCAACCAATCCACGAACAGCGCCTCTCGATCCGACGCCTCGCATGTCAGATCGCGCCAATCCGCTGCCGGCCCGGCCTCGGGTACTCCCGTACCGCCCTCCGCGCCCAACAACACCCCCATCATCGCCAGGCCACCGGTGACGAACAACTCGCCCAGGGAGTGCGCCTCGACCTCGATGGCCAGGTCGGCCGTGTGCTCGACGGTCCACCAGCGCGCCGGAGTCACCCCGTCTACTCCTCCAGAAATGCAGGAAAAGCCAGTATTCCAAAACTAATGCTCGCGGCCTCCCCCGTCACTCTCCCTCCTACTCGTACTCGTACTCGTACTCGTACTCGTAACCGATCTGAGGACAGAAGAAGCCCGGAGGAGTACGATTACGATTACGATCACGAGTACGAGTACGAGTAGGACGGAAAGCGCAGACCGAGTCAGGTCAGTTGCGGAGGGGGCCGAGGGTCTCGTCCAGCCAGCTGTTTATCGCGGGGACCCGGGCCTCGGCTGGCGGAATATGACCGGCGCCTTCCACCAGCACGAGCTTCTTCGGCTCTCGTAGCAGGTTCCAGAGCGGAAGCGCGCGTGTATAATAACCGTGCTCTTCATCCTGCCGGCCAT
>JBDHGH010000287.1:0-5884 GCA_039589995.1 Gemmatimonadota bacterium
CGAACCCACCATCTCCCGAACCTGCACCGGGGTGATCATGTGGAAGTCATTTAGCTCATCTTCCGCCAGAGCGTGGCGTTCGCGAAGGAGGCCCTCGATGGCCAGAACGGCGGCGTCGAGATCTTCATCACTTCCGGCCAGGATCTTTGCGGTCCCGATGTAGTCCACATTCATGAGCCTGCGCATCGCGGTTGTGTACGGGACGATCACTTCGTTGTCTCGATCCCATCCGTGCGGGTCGATACCCACGGAGTCCAGCACCCCGATCACCTCGAAAGGTACAGCCCCAATCCGGAGTTGAAGTCCGATCGGATCGGCTCCTTGAAACACGTCGCGCGCAAGCGTCTCTCCCACCAGCGCCACACGAGCAGAGCTGCGGACCTCGGCTTCTCCAAAGAAGGCTCCTCGGCTCGCCCCACGGTTCCACACCTCTTCGTGCCGGGCTGAGTGGCCCAGGACTCGCACGGTGCTGCTGTTCCCTTGGTACACGACTTCCCGAGACCCAGCCTGGAGCATTGGATCCCAGACCTGAATGCCCGGAACGGTACGCTGAATTGCCTCCAAGTCGTCGATGGTGAGTGTTGTGGTGGGGCCAGCTCCCCGAGGGCCACCCATCATCCCTCCGCCACCGGCGGTTAGGAGTATGCTGGAGCCCGCGAACATCCGCTCGATGTTCTTGAGGACTGCGTCGCGCGTGCCCTGTCCAATAGCCACCACTACGGTCAGAGCGAGCACCCCGATGAAGGTGCCCAACATCATGAAGAAGGTTCGGAGGCGGTGACGTCCCATCCCACGGAGGCCGTGTCCGATTAACCGTTGCGGCTTCATGGGACCACCTCCAGTTCCCCTCGGGCATCCCTCGGCGCGTCCGTTGTCCGGTCTGCCACGATTCGCCCGTCCACGATCTCGACGACTCGGCTAGCCATGGCGGCAACGGCCGCATCGTGAGTAACGAGAACGACCGTCTTTCCTTGCCTATTCAGTTCCTGAAAGATGGCCAGGACTTCGAGGCCCGCCTGAGTATCGAGATTGCCGGTGGGCTCGTCGGCCAGGATCAACTCCGGCTCGTTCACCAATGCCCTGGCAATCGCTACACGCTGCTGCTCTCCACCGGAGAGTTCGCCGCTCAAGTGTTTTGCCCTATCCGTTAGGCCAACCTGCTCCAGCGCCCGGCCCCCAAGTCCCGAAATGTCCGCCCGCGAGCAATAGATGAGCGGGAGTTCCACGTTCTCCAGCGCGGTAGTCTTGGGAAGGAGGTGAAAGGTTTGGAAGACGAACCCGATCTTCTCGTTCCGGAGCCGAGCCAGCTCGTCCGCGGTGAACGAAGCAACGTCCCCACCGTCCAATCGAAACGTGCCTGAATCGGGACGATCAAGAAGGCCCACGACGTTCATCAGTGTGGATTTGCCCGAGCCGGACGGACCAACCACGGCCACGAACTCTCCGGCCTTGACCCGCACAGTTACATCGACCAGCGCCCGGACTTCCTCGGCATTCTTTCGATAGCTTTTGTTCACCTGATCAAGCTCGATCATGGCCTGCTTCAGTGTCATGAAAACCTCGCTTCTCGATTTACACTCGTGGCAGACGAGGGCGGAAGGACTCCCACGCCTCGGCGACCCTAGTTTCTGTTCGGTACACTCCCGACAACCACCTCGTCACCCTCCTCGAGGCCTTCCAGCACCTCGGTGAAATCACTACCCCTGTACCCGGTTCTGATCGCCCTCCGCTCCGGGCCCATCTGACCCGGCACATAGACGAACGGACCTTCCGAGTCTCTTCGCACTGAGCCGTTGGGTAGAGCCAGCACGTTGTCCCGCCCCTCCATGATGATGTTCACAGAGGTGGTCATTTCGGGCCGAAGGGTCTTCCCGTTCGTCGGACCGATTTCGATGAGGGTGACGTAGTTCACTACGTTGTCGATGATTTCCGCGGCGGGCTGGATGGCCGTCACCGTGCCCTCGAAGTCGGTGTCGAGATACGTGTCCACTGTGAAGATTGCTAGTTGGCCCACTTCCACTCGGCCGATGTCCGTCTCGTCCACGTAGGCCCACACTTCCAGCCGGTCGAGGTCGATTATCGTGACGAAGGTTGGACTGGCGAAGGAGGCGGCTACGGTTTCTCCAACCTGCGTGGACACGGAGGCCACGACCCCTCCGATGGGTGCCTTAATTCGTGTGTACCCTAACTGGATCTCTGCCGACTCCAATGCAGCCTCCGCCTGCTTCACCTGGGCCAAAGCCGTTTGGAATACCCTGTCCGCGGTGTCGTAACCGGCTTGAGTTATGATCTCTTCTTCCTGCAGCTGGCGGGCTCGGTCGAGTTCCAGCGCGGCGAAATCCCGCTCGGTGGTCGCCGTCTCCAGCTGTGCTGCAGCCTGGTTCCGGCGGGCCCGAAACTCCGTGGGGTCAAGCACCGCAAGGAGGTGGCCGGCCGGTACGAAATCGCCGATCGTCACGTGCAGCTCACTCAGGATGCCCGACACCCGCGAACCCACCCTGACCTCGGCGCCCACTCGAGGTCGGATCACTCCGGTGGCAAGGACAGTGGAGCCGATGCTTCTTCGCAAGATGGTGGTTGTACGGTAAGTCGCGTCTGCGACGGTCCCATCGGCTCCGGACAGTGCCCCCCTACTCAGGTACCATGATCCAGCAGCGACCACTGCGACGACAACCAACAACCCCGTCCAGGTCTTCCTCTTCATTTCTCTCTTCTCTGACTGACCTCGAGAACCCGTTGCACTAATGACCCTCACCCACTCCGCGTGCGACTGACTCTCCATGCCGTTCTAGTAGCCAAACGTGAAGCCTATTACGCTGTTCCGGCTCGAGGACGCATCGTTCACCGCAGCTTGGTGTCGGCTCAGGATTTCGTGTACCTTGCTTGCCTGCTCCGCGGTGAGCCCCAGATCAGCACTCAGTTCTCGAATAAACCCGTCATGACTTGCATCAAGGGCCAAAGCCGCGGACGGGTGATCGGCCGCCGAAGCACGTGGATGAAGGACGACCCGATCCAGCAACACCCCCAACACGACACCGATTGCCAGAATCGAAACGGCTCCAATGGCGGCGTGGATCAAATGCTTTGCGTTACTCATCATCTCTCTCCGCAATTCGTACGGCCATCAAGGTCTCCAGGGAAGGCGGAGCCTCTCCCAAGACCAACGTGACAGCGAGGGGGTCATCCGGTGCGAGCCCGTATGCATCCGCAGTCTGGACAGGAGCCATCGCTGGGTTCCCCGTCGGCATCAGAAACAGCGCTGCTATGGTTGCCGCCGACGCACTGACAGCCAAAACCGTAGAGAACCGGGCTATGCCCGTCCACCATTCGCGCCTTTCTCTCCGAAACGTCCGGAGCACGGGAATCCCGTCGTCCACGATCCTCTTGGCGAACGTCTTCCAATACTCAGGATCGTCGGGGAGACGAGAGAACAAGCCTTGCTGTTCGCGCGGCCCTTTCATCGATCCCATGTTTCCTCCTTGAACGGCTCCATCGCCGTGCGCAACGTGTTCCGGGCCCGGAAGACGTGCGTTCTCACAGTTGCGTCGCTGAGCCCCAGCGCCTCTGCGACCTCAGTGCTACTCATCCCCTCCAGGACACAAAGCCGAAAACATACACGCTGCATCTCTGAAAGGGCCTCCAATTCCATGTCCAATCGAGCTTGCAGCTCCACCCGCTCGACCAGATCGAGCGGTGTTGGCTCTTCGTCAGGCACGGTCTCCTCAAGTGCCTCGTGCACCCGCAGGGCCCTGGCGCTCGCGGCGCTTCGGGCCACGTTCCGGAGAATGGTGAAGAACCAGGGCCGAAACGGGCGGTTCACATCAAACCTCTCGAGGGCAGCCACGGTCCGCCTGAACGCCTCCTGCACGACGTCCTCCGCATCCTCGAGCGTGTCCGTGAACTCCCAGGCCACTGCCAAGGCCGGCCGAACATATCTCTTCACGAGGTGGCGATAGGCGCGTTCGTCCCCGTCTCGGGCGCGTCGGGCCAGCTCCTCGTCGGGTGCGCGACTATCCGGCATACGCGCGGTCTGTTTTTGCCTGCGTCATGGCCACCGCCCCTTTCAATACAGTACCGCCGTGGGCCGGTAATCGTTTACACGGAAGATGATACCCAGGTAGGCTGCGCGCTGCTACAGATGGGATCCCCTCCAGGGCCACGTGCTCTTCCGATGCGACGTCCACACCGATGACCAGCGTCCGGTCCAACACAATCCGCTTGCTCGACATGGTGGCTGCCTCCTTCCCGCTGCTGTCACCGAGTAGCCGAAACCCCGCTTTTCTTCTATCGGACCTTCCGCTTGGGGCGCATGAGCTCGAGTCCCGATCACCTACGCACCGTTTGTTGCTCTTCCTATGTTTGCTCGGCATCTTGGTATAGCCCCACCTTCAACCCTGTTGCCGCTACTGCCCTATGTTCCATCTCAAGCGGCTCATAAGCGAGATCCACCGCCGCTCCCTGTGGCAGGTGTTGCTGCCAAGTTCATTGATCCGCCTAACAATCTAGGGAGGACCCACCGTGGAATCCCGAAAGTTCGCCATTGTCGTTCTCCTTGCCGGGACCGTCGCCGCCTGTGGTGGTGAGACATTCCGCTGGACCGGAACCATCACCGACAGCGCCGGTGTCACGATCGTCTCGAACCCGGCTCACGGCATCTGGACCGAGGCCGATCGATGGACTGTCGAGGAAGAGCTTAGGATCGGTGTCCAAGAAGGAGACCCGGAATATCAGTTCGGTCAGGTACTAGGAGTGACGACCGATTCGCGTGGGCGCATATTCGTTCTCGACGGGCAGGCGAAACAAGTAAGGGTGTTCTCACCAGAGGGCACTTACGAGCAAACCGTTGGCGGTCCGGGAGACGGACCCGGCGAGCTCGCCAATCCCGGCTTTGATCCCGTCATGAGTGCCGGCGACACGCTTGTGGTCCACGATCGGAGAGGCCGTAGAGTCAATCTCTACGCACCTGACGGCTCGAGCGCAGGGAGCTACAGAGTACCGCAGCAGGAGCGACTGACTTGGAGGTATAAGGCGACGAGATCGGGCGTGATCGCCGAACAGGTAGTCTCCTCTCCACGGGCTGAAGCCGAGAACCCTATGGACGCCATCGTGATCCGCGGAACGGATGGTACCATCACGGACACACTGATGCGGTTCCCCTCAAGCCAGAGGATCGCTTTCAGCGAAGAGACTCGTTTTGTGGTTACCGTCTACCACCCAGAGCCAGCTTGGGCTCTGACGGACGACATGGAACTCCTGTTTGGCGTCAACGACGAGTATCGAATCCGCATCTACTCCTCCGCTGGAGTATTGGAGCGGATCATCACCAAGCCGTGGGAGCGCAGGCCAGTTACTGATCGAGATACAGACGTGCTTACGAATCTCGTGACGGCCGGATGGATTCGCGAGGGGGCTCCGCCCGAGATGATACAGCAAGTGCTAAACCGATGGCGCTTTCACGATTTCCTCCCTGCATTCCAGACTCTCGAATCGGGACCAGCAGGCACAGTCTGGGTCCAGCATGTGCAGCCGCCGTCTGAGATGAGCGAGGGGGAGGTCAGCTCCCTGAACCTCTGGTGGAACGAAGACGAGGCGAGTGCTCCCGAGTGGGACGTGTTCGATTCCGAGGGGCACTACCTGGGGGTGGTCACGATGCCCAGGATGTTCACTCCCAAAATGTTTCGCGGCGACAAGATCTACGGCGTCTGGCGCGACGAGTTCGATGTGCAGTACGTGGTCAGGCTGCGCATCGTTGGCGACCTTGGTGTCGAGGCCACGTAATAGCGGAAGCCGAGGATCCCTTCGTGAAGATCATGGAATTCGACGGGGCCATGCCTTCGTGAGATTCAAGCATAACGTAAATCCTATGTATGAGGGACTCAGGTCA
>JBDHGH010000288.1:0-3209 GCA_039589995.1 Gemmatimonadota bacterium
GAGGTGGTCAACCCGTACGACGGCCACACAGTCGGCCGAGTCCCTCTGGCCACGGAGGACCAGCGAGAGGCGGCGGTGGTTGGCGCTGTCGAAGCTTTTGCCGAGACGAAAGCGATGCCGCGCTTCCGCCGCGACGAGATATGCTTGGGGATCGCCGCCGGCATCCGGAAACGCTACGACGAACTAGCCGAGACGATTGTGAAGGAGTGCGGGAAGCCGATCCAATTCGCCAGAGGCGAGGTGGGCCGAGCGGTCCAGACGTTTACACTGGCGGCGGAAGAGGCGCGACGGCTGGGCGGCGAGATCGTGCCGGTCGACATCGAGTCTCGGGCGGAAGGCTACACCAGCCTGTATTACCGATTCCCGGTGGGCCCCGTCTTGGGCATCGCTCCCTTCAATTTCCCGCTCAACCTGGTAGCCCATAAGCTGGCTCCGGCCATCGCTTCGGGCTGTACCTTGGTGCTGAAACCGCCGCAGCAGGCTCCCATCACCAGTCTCAAGCTCGCGGAGATTTGTTACGAGGCCGGCCTGCCGCCCAAGGCGTTGAGCGTAGTGCACTGCACGGTGGAAATCGGCGAGCCGATGGTGCGCGACGATCGCTTCAAATTGCTCTCGTTCACCGGTTCCAGCGCTGTGGGTTGGCACCTGAAGTCGATCGCGGGGAAGAAACGAGTCGCGCTCGAGTTGGGCGGTAACGCCGGTGCCATCGTGCACAGCGATGCGGACATCGATTGGGCGGTAGCGCGTTGCGCTGGCGGCGGCTATGCGTACGCGGGGCAGACGTGCATAAGTGTGCAGCGAGTGCTGATTCAGCGGTCTATATATGAGGAGTTCTGCGAGAAGCTCGTCGAGCAGACGAACCGAGTCAAAGTCGGCGATCCACACGACGACGACACGGTGGTGGGTCCGCTCATCGACGAGGTACACGCCGAGCGCGTGAGGGCTTGGATCGCATAAGCCGAGGCTGGCGGTGCCAGGGTACTGGTCGGAAACAAACGGGAAGGCTCTCTCGTGTGGCCCACGGTGTTGGCCGGTACACGATTCGACATGAAGGTGGAGTGCGAGGAGGTCTTTGGCCCCGTCGTCACGGTGAGGCCGTACGACGACTTCGAGGCGGCCGTGAAGATCGTCAACGATTCGGTCTACGGTCTACAAGCCGGCATCTTCACGCACGACATTCGTCTGATTCGCGATGCTTACCAGAGCCTGGATGTCGGCGGTGTGATCGTGAACGACTTTCCGACCCTGCGCGTCGACAATTACCCGTACGGAGGTGTGAAGGACTCGGGTTTAGGACGAGAAGGCGTGAAGTATGCCATCGATGAGATGACCGAGATGAAGACACTCGTTGTTGATCTACGGCATTAGTGGGCAATCTGTGAATCAGGGGTGTCTCGCCACCATTCGCGCTAATCCACGTTCCCCTTCGCGCCTCTCAAACACCCCTTCCTCGTACAAGAGTACCTCGAAGTCGGCGAACGCAGCCTGCAATTCTCCTCGCTCGAGGGCGAATTCCCGGCGTATGTCACCGCCGAGGACATCGAGCTCGTCAACGTTGAAGGTCTCGAACAGAAGCAGGCCGCCTGGCTTGAGTGCGCGACGGATCTTCGGGAAGAGCGAGCGGAGCAGGAAGCGCGTGTTGACGATGACGTCGAAGTGCGCGGCGGGAAGTGGGAACTGCTCGAGATCGGCGTGAACCGGGTGGATATCGAGTCGCTCGGCCCGGACGCGTTGTGCAAGACGTTGCAGACCTTCCCAGGAGATGTCCACCGCTACGACGGAAAAACTCCGGCGTGCTAGGTGCAATGCGTTGCGACCGGCGCCACAGGCCACATCGAGCGCGAGGCCTGGCGGGTTAAGCCAGGCCTCGGCGTCTTTCAGTATTGTTGCCGGCTCGTCGATGTCGGCCCAATCGCCGTCTTTGTATCGCTCGTCCCAACGAGACCGGTCTTCTTGCGTCATCTGCTAGTTGGTGCGCTTCGGCCTCCGGCTTACAGCAGCGGAGTCTTCCGCGGACCGGACGGCAGCTTGAGGGGCAGCACGTCCTTATAGTGCCAACCACCCCGCTCGCCAAAACCCCGGGACCGGCGCGCGAAATCGAACACCTTGCCGTCGACCATCTCCGTGTCCTCCTTGATCGTCGTAACGATGGCTCCTTCCAGGCGGGAGGGGTCGAGGCCCAGCGCCATACACGCTCGGCTCAGAGCGGTGGAGAAATCGGGTGCCACCACTTTCGCGTGAAACTGTTCCGCCGTGCCCATGTACTCCCGGCCTCGGAATATGACGCGGAACAGGGTGCATTTGTCTGTTTTTCCGATTGTCTTCTTCGTCATCATACCTGTGTTGCAGGGTCGAGGACCCTGTCGGCTTCCTTTTCGTCGAGCAAGCCTTCCTCGACGACCAGGTCGCGTATCGTCTTGTTCTTGACCAGGGCATCCTTGGCGATCTGCGCGGCTTTGTCGTAGCCAAGGATCGGCACCAGTGCGGTAGCCAGGGCCGGGCTCAGCTGGGCATAGGCACGGCAACGCTCCCGGTCAGCCTCGATGCCGGAGATGCAGCGCTCGACAAAGATGTGGCTGACGTTAGCTAAGATACCTATGGATTGCAGAACGTTGTAGGCCATGACCGGTATCATGACGTTAAGCTCGAAGTTGTCCGCCTGGCCCCCGACGGTGACCGTGGTGTCGTTCCCCATCACCTGGACCGCCACCTGGCGCACGGCCTCGGGAATCACCGGGTTCACTTTGCCCGGCATGATCGACGAGCCGGGCTGGGTCGCAGGGATGGAGATCTCCATCAGGCCGCAGCGGGGCCCGGTGCCCAGCCAGCGGATGTCGTTGGCGATCTTGCTAAGGCTCACGGCCACAACCTTGAGGGCGCCGCTGGCCTCGACCAGGGCATCGCGACCCGCCTGAGCCTCGAAGTGGTTCGGCGCCTCGACGAATTCGTGGTCGAAGATCTTGGAAACGCCCTGTACCACTCCCGGCGCGAACTTCGGGTCAGCGTTCAGGCCTGTCCCCACGGCTGTGCCGCCGATGGCGAGCTCGGACAAATGCGGCAACACGTTCTCGACGCGGCGAATACCGTGTTCGATCTGGCTCGCGTAGCCGCTGAACTCTTGGCCCAAGGTGATCGGCGTCGCGTCCTGCAGATGAGTGCGACCGGTCTTGACCACGTCGGCGAACTCTTTCGCCTTGGCGTCGAGCGCT
>JBDHGH010000289.1:0-3864 GCA_039589995.1 Gemmatimonadota bacterium
TGCCGAAGTCGATGACCTTGGGCACGGGCACACCGTCGTGCAGCGTGATCAGCACGTTGCCGGGCTTGATGTCACGGTGGATGATGCCCTTCTGGTGCGCGTGCTGAATGGCGTGACAGACACTTGTGAAGAGATCCAATCGCGCCTTCGTGTCGAGCTTCTCGGTATCGCAGTAGTCGACGATCGGCACACCCCTGATGAGCTCCATGACGAAGAAGGGGCGCCCCGAGTCCGTGGCCCCGGCATCGAACACCTTGGCGATGTTGGGATGATCCATCATCGCCAGGGCCTGCCGCTCCGCCTCGAAGCGCGCGATGACGTGTTTCGTGTCCATGCCGAGCTTGATGATCTTGAACGCCACGCGGCGCTTGACGGGCTCCTTCTGCTCGGCACTCCAGACGGTGCCGAAGCCGCCTTCACCGATGAGCTCCTGCAGCTTGTAGCGGCCGATGACCGTGCCCGCCTCTTCGCCGGGTGGGGCCGCGCCGGTCACGTCGGGCTCGCCTCCGTCAATGGTCGGCAAATCGAGAAACCCCTGGGCCTCATCATGGGCCTTCAGCAACACTTCGACCTCTTCGCGCAGCGCGTCGTCGCCGGCACACGCCCCGTCGAGGAAAACGGTGCGTTCCTCCGCGGGCCGTTCGATCACCTGCTCGAAGATCTCCTGCACTCGCTGCCCGCCCCCTTTGTCAGCTTCACGCGTCGTTGCCGAACGCCTGGTACAGCCGCGCTCGCGCGAAGGCCCACCGGCGGTCGACTGTGCTCGTCGAGACGCCCAGGGCCTCGGCCGTCTGCTCGACGCTCAGCCCGGCGAAGAACCGGAGCCGGACGATCGCCGCGGCCTCGGGTGACTCACCCTCCAAGCGTCGAAACGCCTCGTCAAACCTCACGATTTCGTCGGGTTTCGTGGCGAGGTCGGCGACGTCGGAGAGGGTCAGGCGGTCCCGGCCTCCGCCTCGCTTGACGCGGCCACGGGCCCGGGCGTGATCGAGCAGGATCCGCCGCATGGCCTCGGCGGCGGCGACATAAAAATGGGATCGGCTGCCCCACGGGATCTCGCGATCGCCGACGAGCCTGAGGTAGGCCTCGTGGACGAGGGCCGTGGCCTCCAGGGTGTGATCCGGCCGCTCGGCGGCCAGCGCCCGCTGGGCCACGGCGCGAAGCTGGTCGTAGACGAGCGGCAGCAGGCACTCAACCCGTTGGGCGGAGTCCTTCGTCCCGTCGAGCAGTATCGTCAACGTCTGTGAATCGCTCGCCTCGCTCACCGAATCAGCTTATGAGGGATCTTGCTTGGACCGCGCACAAACTTGTTGCGAATACTGGTGGCTGTCCGGGCAACACAGAACCCGCAAGCCATTGTGGACCTGCGGGTCACGTTTAGCGGAGACGATCGGGCTCGAACCGACGACCTCTTGTGGCGATTGCAGGGCGGGTCAGCGACCAAACTCGTAGCAGTTGCAGCCTCGCTGCGGGTGGTAACCGGCCGAGAGGTGCATGCGCATAGTGTCGCCGTCGTACTCGGTGATGATCGTCTGGAGCGTCATCAACTTGGGCATCCAGATGGCTGCGCAAGTACGGTTGTGGCCCGCGAGGTGTCGGGTGTCGACCTGTTGGGAAGCTGACGCCCTGCCATCTGAGCCACCACCTAACCGGTCATCCTGCTCCCGCGGCAGGCGATCGTCAATCAAGCCGACTGGTGGGAAGCCGCATCCGTTCCGGGTCAATCTCGTAAGTCCAGGGCAGTCCCGAGTTCTTCCAACCGTTTGTCATCATCTTCCCGTGGAAGACACTCTCGAGATCGTCGACCTTGTCCCCTTCCATGCCGTCGATAATGTTGTACACATTCGTGAATCCCGACTCTGCGAGCTGATTGACGGCCATCGCGCCGCGGCCCCCGGATCGGCACATCACCAGGATCGTCTCGGTGGGCTCAGCCCACTCCTTCACCTGGGAAACGAAATCAGCATTGGGCTGCATCGCGAACCGTTGCTTGTCACTATCCCACTGATAACTCTGAAACGCCAGGGGGATGTTCCAGGCCATCGTGGCATGGCCGACGAAGATGTATTCTTCTGGCGTACGAACGTCGAGAATCTTCACTTCTTCAGGCGCTGCCTTCCATTTCTCGTAGGCCTCCGTCGCTGTTGCGTAGAGTCCTAAGAGCGTCTGCTTCGCTTCTGGACAATCGGCAGCGCTTCCGGGTTCGGCCTTCTCGTCACCGGAAGTGGCCCCCACAAACATCGACATCACGACGACCGTCAGTGCTGTAACTGAGCTGTTACGCATGTTCACAACCTTTGTCTTGACTCAAGCGGCCAGCCCGAACTGAGACATCTGCTCCCTCGCTTCTCCGTGGCTAGCCGAGCCGCCCTGCCGGCTGGGAGAGCTTTTCCAGTTGGATCTTCTTCCAGCGTTCTTCAACCAATTCCTTCGCCGCCTGCTCGAGGAACTCCGGCGCGGCCCACTTGCTCACATCAAAATCGTGCTTGATGTAGCGGTGGCTCAGCATGAAGTCCTTCCCGATCTCGATAGCCGCCAGATTCTGAGGCGACAGGTTGGGCACCATGTCGACATCCTTGATTCCTCGGTACGTATCCTCGACGTCCAGGTAGTAGGTTTGCTTGTTGAGGATCTCCGCCGCGGCATGCTTGTGGTCGTTCGCCCAGCGGCCGACCCGGAGCATCCCTTTCATGAAGGCAACCGCGAGCTCGGGGTGCTTCTCGGCCATCACGTCCGTGCAGGTAATGACGGCAGGGATGTTGGCCACCTGCAAGGTCCAGTCCGGATACCGGGAGAGGTCCTCGATGGCCTTCAACTGGCCCGTCGCCTCCTGGAGATGCTGGAAGACCTTGCTCTGGGTGTAGATCGCGTCGACCTTGCCCTCGAGCAACGCCGTCTCCAGCGGACGGAACGCCAGGTCGTGCTTGTGGTCGCGATTGAGCTGCCACTCGGTGGGGTTGTACATCGGCTCCAGCATCTTCGGATCTTCATACCAGTCATCCGGATACGGGAACTCCACGATCTTGACGTCCCTTTTCGTCATGCCGTTCATCCGGAGCATCAGCAGGATGCCCTGGTGCTCCTGGATGCGCCACCAGTCGTTCTTGATCGTGTTCAGGCTCTTGGTGAGGCCGATCTTCTTGCCCTTGAGGTCCGTCATCCGAAAGATGTCGTCACGGGCTCGCACCATCATGCAGCCGCCCTCGAACGAAACGTGAGTGGCTCCGAGAAGCTTGGTCCGGCGGATGTCCGCGTGGACATGGATGGGCGGAAACAGGCCGCCGAAGCGGATCAGGTTGTCGAGGTTATGCACGTAGTGCGGGTACCAGTTGTTCTCGCGGCGCGAGCGGAAATAGGCATACTCGACGCCGATCTTCGAGTACTCCTCCTTGGTCCAGCCCAGTTCCTGGTCGACATTGCTGGCGGATACCAGAGGGCAATTCGTGTAGTACACCTCTTTCCAATTCAACGGAACCGTGCTGGATTTCTTCTTATCCTGAGCCGCTGCAACTCTCGCGCCAAGTGCCGTGATTCCACCTGTCGCGAGCGCGGCGGTTCCCACGAAATCTCGGCGGGACAGGAATGAGGATTCTTGTGTTTTCGATTTCATTTCGGTGCCCTGCGCAGCCATGGTCAATGTCCTCGCTTTTTCGTTTCAAGTTGTCTAGCAGTCAACTGGAGCGTCAACTCGATCCCGCGCGCCTCCGTGACGCGCGGCCGGCTGTTGTTGAATGTGTTCAGGCCACTTCTTGTCCGTCTGCGGAAATGCTGTGAGCAAGACGGTGACCGCGACGATGGGCCCAGTGACATGATGTCCAGCCACGTTGCTGACTCCGTCAGGCTCGAGGCACCTAGGACGATCAC
>JBDHGH010000290.1:0-3204 GCA_039589995.1 Gemmatimonadota bacterium
GGTTAGAGGAACGACTGCCACAACATGCTAGCTGATCGCGGACAGAGCAACGAGGAGGGTCGGGCTACGGTGTTAGCGAAACGCGCCAGTCTAGGCAGCGTCGGTTGCACTTTGTATCTTGGTCGCTCGCCCCGAAGAACACTCTCACTCATGGCAAATGGAGCTCCTCGTGATTGCGACGCCCTCACGTCTCGCTGTCTTTCTCATGTTCGTTTCGTCCATCGGGTTCTTTCCGAGGCTGGCGTACGCGCAAACGGATTCGTACCACATCCTGCTCACCAATGACGATGGCGTCGAATCTTCAGGTCTTCAGGCGCTCGCCGAAGAGTTGAGGACGGTAGGACAGGTTCACGTGGTGGCGCCCTGTGGAGAGCGCAGCGGTAGCAGCATGTCGGTGGCGCTGCGGGACGAACTCCACCTTCGGCCGGTTCTGCGAGACGGAGACTCCCTGGGACATTGCGTCGATACGACTCCGGCTGGGGCGGTGCTGCTGGCTATGACCGTTCTTTCACCGGACGGCGGGTTCGATCTGGTGATCAGCGGGATCAACCGCGGCGCGAACGTGGGCACGGCATCTCACATGTCCGGAACCGTGGGCGCCGCGATGATGGGCGCGTTGCACGACCTGCCCTCCATAGCGGTGTCGCTCGGTGCGCGCGGCCCGGACTACGACTATCCGGCCCGGTTCGTCGCCATGTTCGTGGAAGAGCTGAAGCGACGTCCGGCGATGCCCGGGATCGTGTTCTCGATCAACATTCCCGGGGCCACCGAGGCTGACATCGCCGGCGTGACTCTGGCGAAGATGGGCGGTATCCATCTGGACATCGACTATGAAGAGTTAGAGGACGGGGGCGATGATCGGCGATTCCGTCCGAGGATCGCGCTCGCGACAGACTTCCCCGAGGGGAGCGACACCGAGGCATTCATGCAGGGCCGGATCACGATCACGCCGCTCAGATTCGACTGGACTGCCTACGATGTTCTGGATCAGTTGAGGGGATGGGGTCTGAATCACGAGGTCGCTCACTAAGAGTCATTCATCATGGCACAGAACAGATATTATCGACGGCTGGCGGTTCGAATTATCGTCTGCACTTCCCTATCGCTGGCACCGTCCGCGGAACTGCAGGCCCAGCAATTGACCCGGGAACAGCTCGAGGCCGCCACGGAAGCGCAGGTGCTGCCGGCGCTGGAGTTGTACCGCGACATTCTCAGCTACCCCAACGACGCGCACTTTCCCGAGGACATGCGCCGAGTCATCGACCGGCTCGAGGCCGCCCTCATGGAGCGCGGCTTCGAGACCTCCGAGCTCGAGACCTCCGGTATCCCGTTGCTACTGGCGGAACGGAGCTTCCCGGGCGCGCGGCGCACGGTGCTCTTCTACCTGCAGTCGGACGGACAACCCGTCGCGCCGGAACACTGGCACCAGAAAGATCCCTACCAGGCCGTCCTGAAGGAAGAAGTCGACGGTGAGTGGCGCGAGATTCCCTGGGAGCAGCTGGCGGAGGCCCGCGATCCGGAATGGCGGATCTTCGCGCGGTCCGCCTCGGACTCGAAGGGACCTATCGTACAGTTCCTGTCGGCGCTGGATGCCATGGAGCGGCTCGGCTTCACCCCCTCGTTCAACATCAAGGTGATCGTCGACACGGAAGAAGAATTGGGATCCCCTCCCCTACCTGCGGCAGTGGAGCGGTACCGCGACAGACTCGCCGCCGACATGCTGGTAATCCTCGACGGTCCACCGCACATCTCCAACGAACCCACGCTGAAGTTCGGCGCCCGCGGCATCGCGACGATCACGCTGACGACCTACGGCCCCCGCGTCCCGATCCACAGCGGCCATTACGGGAACTACTCACCGAACCCGGCTCTGCGCCTCACTCAAATCCTCGCCTCGATGAAGGACGAGAACGGACGTGTGACGATTCCCGGCTTCTACGACGGCGTCGAGATCGATGCGAAGACGAAACGGATGCTCGACCGCGTGCCCGACGATGAAGAAGCGATCCGGGCGGCTTTGGGCATCGGGACCATCGACCAGGTGGGGGTAACGCTCCAGGAAGCCGTGCAGTACCCGTCGCTCAACATCCGGGGCATGTCGTCGGGCTGGGTCGGCGCTCAGCGACGCACGATCATCCCGGCGACTGCCACGGCAGAGGTCGATGTTCGATTGGTGATGGAATCGGACCCGGAGCGTCTACTTCGACTGATTCGAGAGCACATCGAAGGCCTTGGGTACTACGTGATCGACAGGGAGCCCACCGACGAGGAGCGCCGCGATCATCCCAGGATCGCGACGTTCACCTCAGCGATATCGTACGGCGCCTTCCGCACGGACTTCGATTCCGAGCCCGGGCGCTGGCTATCGAGCGCCTTCGAACACCTCTACGGAGAAGAGCCGATCAAGATCAGAACGAGCGGCGGGTCGATTCCCATCTCGCCGTTTGTGACGACGCTGGACGTGCCGGCGGTCGGCGTGCCCACGGTGAACCCGGACAACAACCAGCACAGCCCGAACGAGAATCTTCGACTCGGCAACTTCATCGAGGGAATCAAGGTCTGCCTCGCCGTCCTGGCTCAAGACTTCCCAGCCCGTTAGGCGGCATACAGGGCAACGAGAGTCGTTAGGGAACGGCGGGCCGCTCGCTCCGGCCTCCCCGGCGCTCAACAAAGTTGAGCACCGGGTCGCTAAAACCAGCTCCGCTCGGCGGCCCGCCGTTCCCTAACTCCTATCCTGGCAGCTTGTTCGCTTCAGATCGACTAAGTGGTTGGGGCGTAAGGTCATCCTGCTTCTAGTTCCTGACAATAGTCGGTGAAGGCGCGAAATCTCGTCAGGGGTGTTACATTTCAGATGTGCGAACATCCCCAAGTTCCAACCACGCGAGGAATCGCTTGACGACGGCCTTGTTGGCCGCGTGCATCCTCATAACGCCCTCCGTTCAACTCTCAGCTCAAGACTCGTCCGGGGCCAACCCCGGTGTTGCCGTCCAAGGTGCGCTGTCAGTGGGAGACACGCTCACGCGAACCGTCGAGCCGGGCGCGACTCATCACTGGACGATCTCCGCGGCGAGCGGTGAGTACGTCCTCGTCGAGGTGGCGCAGGTCGGCATCGACGTGATCGTTCGAGTCGTGGCACCCGACGGCGCCGTGCGAAACCAGGTAGACTGGACGGATGTCCCGCAGTCCGAGGTGGCGTCATGGATC
>JBDHGH010000291.1:0-3160 GCA_039589995.1 Gemmatimonadota bacterium
GTTGGTCTCACCCGTGCCGTGGATGATCAGGAGATCCCCTTTCAGCCCTTCGGCGAAGTTGATTGGCGCGGAGCGGCGGTATCCCTCGGGGTTTTCCTCACGTGTCCGCATGTAGATCTCTTGGAACCACGCGTTGTAGAGATGCGGTTGCGGCTTGGGCGCCACGGCAATCCCCAGGTGATAGACATCCGGCTTCCGGAACATGGCGTTGAGCGTGTTCGAGCCACCACCGCTCCAGCCCCAGATGCCGACTCGGGACACATCGACGTACGGCCGGGTACGGGCCAGCTCCTGGAGACCGGCCGCTTGCTCCTCGGTGGAGAGCGGGCCGAGGCTGCCGAACACCGCCCGCCGCCACGCAGCGCCTTTGGGTGCGGGCGTGCCACGGGTGTCCATGCACACCACGAGGTACCCGAGGTCGGCGATCACGCGATGGAAGTGGGCGTGGCCGCTGCCCCACCGGTCCAGCACGTCCTGTGCGTGGGGCTCCGTGTACTGATATACGAAGACGGGATATTGCCGGGACGGATCGAAGTCCCGGGGTTTGATCATCCACGCGTCCAGCACCACACCGTCGCCGATGTCGAGCTGCAGAAACTCGGTGGGCCCGGAGATCAACGACGCTGCATTGGTGCGCACGGCGGCATTGTCCTCGAGGACGCGCACGACCCGGTGTTCCGGCAGCTGGACGAGTTCGGTGACCGGAGGACGGTCGAACGTCGAGTAGGTATGGAACGCCCATTTCGCGTCGGGCGAGAACACGTAATTGTGCGTGCCGGGTTGGTCCGCAGGGGTGATCCGCTCGGGCGCTCCGGTGCCATCCAACCGCACCTGATAGAGATAGCGCTGGGTCGCATTGTCGGGGGACGCCAGATAGTAGAATCGGCCTCCCGCTTCGTCCACCATGCCACGTTCGATGATGTCGAACGCGCCGGGCGTCAGGAGCGTCTGTTCTGTGCCGTCGCGTGAGACGACATACGCGTGGCGCCAGCCGTCCTGTTCGCTCAGCAAGACGAACGCCCGGCCGTCCCGGATCCACTCCCAGCCGCTGTTCAGCCGGTAGCTGGCAATGACCCAGGCGGGGTCGGATTCCTCGTAGATGCGCGTGATTGCACCGGTGCGGACGTCGGCGATGAGGAACTGGCGCGCATCCCGGCCGCGGCTGCGCCATTCCACGAAGAGTTCGTGCGAGTTCGTGGCCCATTCGACCGGCCCGAGATAGAAGCCCTCCGCCGGCGCAGGAAGCGCGAGCCACCGCGTTTCGCCCCCCTGGGGATCGACGACGCCGACACGCAGCGTCGCAATCGTCTCGCCTACCCTGGCAAAGCGGACTTCTCGGACTCCCGGATACGATGGATCGCCTGGAACGAGCATCGACCGCAGCCGCACGTCGGACACGTCCGACTGCACGTAAGCGATTCGGGCTCCATCGGGACTCCACACCGCACCACGGTTCGAAACCGAGCCAACGGTCCCGTCCGTCGTGAGCTGGGTCGCCTGGTCGGAGCCCAGATCGTAGACGTGCAAATCTCCCTCGTCGGCGTACAGGAAGCGGCGTCCGTCGGGCGAGATGTTGTTGTTGCCTATGCCACCGCCAGTAACGCCGGTAACCACTCCGCGAAGCGTTCCGGAACTCCGCTCCAGGATCCAGTAGTCGTTTACACTGTTTTCGCCACTGACCTGCAGTAGGAGTCGGTCGCCTTCCGGCATCAGGGCATAGTTTTCGATGGCCAGGGGCTCGGTCGCGCCCGGGGGTACGAGTTGCGACGCTGACGCCAGCACGGTGCGCTCGCCGCTGGCGGCATCATAGCGTACCAGCTCTCGTGCATTCGTTCCGGCCGCCGGCTCCAACATGGTGTAGCCCGAGCCGTCCCGGAGCCAGGTGGCTTGAAAGGACCGGGGATTGAGTTCCCCTCGCTCGTAGATCGCCCGGAGGCGTGCTTCGGCCTCGGCGGGGACTTGCGCGGAGACGTCGACGCCTTGAAGTGCCAGGACGGTTGCGATACTGGCCAGACGGAGACACGGCGTGACTTTTCTGCGGACCAATGTCCTGGGCTCTGTGAAATTCATGTTCTGCGCTCTTTTGAGGCGGTAGGGGAGCTCCGGCACCGGGTTGGCTCCGGGAAATGACGTCTTAGAATACGGCTGGACAACCGGGACGGCCAGTCAGAACTCAGTGGCGACCGTATATGGCCTCAATACCCCCGCTCCAAGTTGACCGCGGAGAGCATCCGATCTCGCCGTACGTAGCGGCGCAGGTTGGTCGGGCGGGGGTGCAATCAGGCCCTCTGGCGAAGCTCTTCCCAGCAAGCCCGTGGGCTGAGAATCCGCACCGGAGCCTCGGCGGCCACGGTGAGCAAGTCCTTGTCGCCGGTCACTAGTAGATCCGCGTGGCCCAATAGTGCGGAGGCGAGCACCCACAGATCATCGGGATCGCGTATCGGGAACTCCGGTAGTTCCTCGGGTTCAGGGACCACCGTTTGCTCGTGCAACAGTGCCTCCGCGAACCGAATCTCATCGTCCGGCACACCAAATAGCACCTGCAACACCCGACGGAACTCGACCAGGTTTACCTCACCGGTCATCAGCTCATGCTCAGCGAGTATCAGGCGTAAGAGGTCGGCACTGAGACCCCGCGTGGTGAAGGCGCTGATGAGGACGTTCGTGTCGAGAAAAACCTTCACGACACGTCGCGGAACACATCCTCATCGGTGAGATAGCCGCGCTCCTCAGCATAGGGCATGAGGTGTCGACGGCTCTCTTCAAACCGTAGCAGGGCAAGTTGACGCCGAAGCGCGTCGCGGACGACCTCGCTTCTGGTGCGACCTAGGCGTCGACAAATTCGATCAAGCTGTTTCTGTAGCTTTGAATCGAGTCGGATGGTTACGGCAGCCATGTATGACAATGTAATACATCAACAAATCCGATGCAAGCGGAGATCCCCAGCAATCGCCGACCGAAGCCGAGACAAGTGAGCCCTGCAGACAAGTAACTGTCCACAGGGCTCAGATTCACGAAGAATGCGCCAGACAGGATTCGAACCTGTGACCTTTGGCTCCGGAGGCCAACGCTCTATCCAGCTGAGCTACTGGCGCGCATTAAACTGTCAAATATCGGGGCGGGCGGATTTGAACCGCCGACCTCCTGCTCCCGAAGCAGG
>JBDHGH010000292.1:0-3156 GCA_039589995.1 Gemmatimonadota bacterium
TGCTCTCGCCGCAGCCGGCGTCACGGGTTCAGGCCGAGGTCAATTCCAAGGCCGCGGCCATGAGCGGCGACATCGTCATTCCGCGCCGCACCACCGGACGCGGCAAGTCTATCGCCGCCAAGGTCAAGGCCGAGGATATCGGAGCCGGCGATCCGACGACGTGGGGCTACCAGGTGGTGGTGCAATCCAACGAGGGATTCCCGGCGAAAACGGATTTGCTGACTCGCCGGGTCAACGAATACGAGGGCCAGCACCGTTTCGGGGGCGGTAACGACGGGATGTGCGATCCTCATGTCATGGATTTGCTCGCCGGCGATGCGGACGGTTCTGCGGACGAGATCGCGGCACAACATGACATGCTCAAATTCACATGCAGTGACGACGGTGAAGAGGACGTGTTTGCCACACTCACTATGGTCCGACGCTGATCGGGCTCCCAGGGAGAAGGAATAATGAAAACATTAAGAACACCGCTGCTGGCGGCGACGATGGCGACCTGCATGTTGGTGGCCACGCCGCTCAGTGCGCAGGAAATCGGCGAGATCGAATGGTTTGGCAGCGTCTACGCGAAGTTTCTGGACGGCGACCGCCGTTTCGAAAGCGCACTCTACAATAATGCCGAGACCACGCCGGGAGAAGCGGGAGGCGATCAGGGGCAGGGCATCGAGTTCGAGCTGATGTTCAAGTCCCAGGTATCCAGCCAGGTGGAGATCGGCGGCCGCATCAAGGCGCGCTTCAACCAGAACTTCTGGACCAATTTCGGCGGCTTCGGCCCTCAGGAGGAGGACGAGCGTTCCGCACAGTATATGAAGCTCAGAGGCGTCTGGGTGCGCGTCACCCCCGGCTACGACTGGATCGATTCGGCGACCATCGGTTCCAACGACTGGGGCATGTTCGATCCCTGGACCGTGGGTAAATTCCGCTACATCGACCGCGACAACTCCTCAGGTCTCCTGTTCCAGGGCTCGGCTTTCGATCGGCGGGTGCGCTGGGACTTCGCCCGCGTGTCGCTCGCTCGGTTGTTCCAGGGGCCGCGGTTCCTCACGACCTTCGATCCGAACGATGCGCAGAACAAGTTGGAAGCGAACGATGCGGCCTGGATCCTGCAAACGCGCTGGGCGGCAACCGATAATCTGAACCTGACCGGCATCTTCGAGTACATCCGCGATAAGGATATCGATTTCGCCGATACGGATCTCCGCGACGGTCAGGAGGTCCAGACTCGCTACGACAACACCATTATCGCACTGAAAGGGCAGTACAACGGATTCGATACGGTGGATCTCGGCGCGGCTGCGTACTACACCAACTTCAACGTTGACGACACGGAGTGCGGCGACGGTCTGAACGATGGGTGTCGGTTCAGCCCGACGCCACGGGCCGGCGTGGATGCTGTCTCCTGGAAGTTCGATATCGGCTTCAACGAATTCCTGCTCGAGGACTTGTCAGTGGAGGTGCAGGCCTTCTTCATCGACTCCGACTTCGTGTCGGTGACTTCGGCGAGGCGCGAGCAGGACGTGCTGCTGACCTCGGGCCATGAAGGTACCTGGGGCTGGGGCCGTCCGGACTACAACTTCGGTAACCGGGCGAACGGTAATTCGACAGCAGGTCTCGGCTACGGTGGCTGGAACGGAGTGACTCACCAGGTCGTCTCCATGATGGCGGATAACGACTTCACCGACTTCGACGAGCCGGTAGCAGAATCCGTCATCGGCTGGAAGGGATTCACCGTCGCGCCAAGTTATATCTGGAACGACTGGGAGTTCTCGGCTGAGTACAGCTTCATCGACTACGACACCAACTGGCAGGCCTGTGGCGGCACCGACAAGGATGTGGGCTGCATCTACCCGCGGATGGAAGGCATCCGCTCCTGGGGTCTGGGAGGCGACTGGCGCTCGCCCTACGCGCCTTACCAGGAGAAGGAGACCCAGATCTTCGCGCTGACAGCTAACTACACCCTGGACGTCGGCGCCGGCGTGGACCTGATGGCACGCTTCAAGTACATCAGCGACGAAGACCAACGTGTCACGAATTCTGCTTTGCTGACCGACGCCTACGACGGCTTCCCGGAGGCGGCCGGATTCGCTCTGAACCCGGACTGGGTACCCAACGTGGGCCTCGACGGCTGTTTGGAGTGTGATGACCGTAAAGCGGACTACTACACCTACCTGATATCGGGCGGTTACCAGCTCACCTCGGACCTCTACGTGCGCCTGGTTTATCAACGCGACGAGGTGGATCTGATCGACGGAACCATCGACGTAGCCCCGATCGGGCTGGGCTTCGAGGGCAGCAACGACTTCGGCTATGCCGAATATCTGACGGGTGAGCACACCAAGAACCGTATCGGACTGGAGCTGAGCTACTTCCTCTCCGGCGTCGAGTTCGGCGGCTCCCTCGACTGGCTGCGGGGCGAATATAAGCCCGAGTTCCTCGACTTCGTTAACGGCGAGATCGTGCGCCTCGACACATCGCTGGTCGGCACGGTCGCGACGCCATTGGGCAATATCGATGTGGCAACGGCGGACCTGGAGCAGTATCGCCTGAAGGCCTTCATGAAAGTCAGCTTCTAGCTGACGATCGATTCTCGCTAAGGCCAGGGCGGCGGGCAGCAGTTCGCCGCCCCTCTTATATTCAGGGAATCATCGAGGACATGAAAAGACTGACCACCCTTTTGCTGCTCATCGCCTCTGCGGAAGTGATGGCTGCCGCTCAGTTCGAGATCAGCGATCCGGATGGCGACGATGTCGGCGCCGGGGAACTCCTCTACCCGAATCGGGGCGATCTCCAGCCCGGCGACCTGGACATCCTCTCTTTCAGCGCCGAGAACGTCGGCGATGGCACCTGGTTCGCTGCTCGTTTCCGGAACCCGATTCGCTCACCCGACGGCGAGGTGACCGAGGTCGGCCAGGTCCCGATGTCACGCATAGCCCGCAATGGCTTCTACACTTTCAACATCGATGTCTACATCGACACAGATCTGAAGCCCGGCAGTGGGAGCAGCGATGGCCTGCCCGGCCGCAAGATCGGTATCCACCCGGCGACGGCCTGGGAGAAAACTGTGTTGCTGACGCCCCGACCCAGCATGGCGGGCTCATTGTTGACGGCACACTTCGAACGCATCGAGGAGCGCGCGCAGCGAGCGGAGTGGGGCCG
>JBDHGH010000293.1:0-3133 GCA_039589995.1 Gemmatimonadota bacterium
TCAGACCACAGGTAATCCTTGATCACCAGAGGTTCCTCTCCCTCGGTAGGGACCAGGGAGGTTGCCGGGACGAACACCGAGCGATTCCCGGTCGCGGGGTCGTAGCGCACGATGTCCTTGGCCTCTTCGACCTCTTCAGAAGCCTCGAGAGTGGTATAGCCCGAGCCGTCCTCTAACCAACGCGCGGGTCCATAGCGCTCGACCCGGAACTCTTTTTCTTCGAAGATGCTCTCGAGAGTCAGCTCTGAGGGGTGGATGGCCTCCTCGGTCGCCGACGCGGTTTGTGCGACGAGCAGGAGCATGCTGATTGTGGTTATGGCGGTTCGGTGCAAATTGTGACGCATGGGTCCTCCCGCTGGTCGCCGACCCGTCAGCCATCTGACGGCCGGCGGCGCAGGAAGATGATCTCATGGTCCACGGCAGAGGAGTGGATGGAAGAAGTGGAGGAGGAAAAGAGTTTTAAATGGAGATCGTTTCAAGGAGATTCGCATGAAAACTCGTTTGTATGCTCTCTGCGTCGCAACCTTCTTCATCGTCGCCCCGGCAGTGGCCCAGCAGGACTTTTCAGAGGTGGAGATCACCACCACCAAGGTGACCGCGGGGATCGCCATGTTGCAGGGCGCCGGTGGCAACATAGGGGTCTCGACCGGCCCGGATGGTGTGTTTCTGATCGACGATCAGTATGCGCCCTTGACCGAAAAGATCGTGGCCGCGGTGCGCGCGATCGATGAAGGTCCGCTTCGCTTCGGGCTCAACACCCGCTGGCACGACGACCACACCGGCGGCAACGAGAAACTGGGCAAAACCGGCACCCTGATCGTGGCCCACGACAACGCCCGCCGGCAGATGACCGTCGGCCAGTTCTTCGAGCTTTGGGATCGCAAGGTGGAGCCTTCACCAAAGGGATCGCTCCCGGTGGTGACGTTTTCGGACAGCGTCACCTTCCATCTCAACGGAGATATCATCCGCGCTTTGCACGTCGAGCACGCCCACACCGACGGCGACGCGATGGTCCACTTCGAGAAGGCCAACGTTCTGCACATGGGTGACGTGTTTTTCAACGGCACGTTCCCGTTCATCGATGTTTACTCGGGGGGCTCTCTCTCGGGCGTCATTGCCGGCTGCAACAGGGCACTGGAAATCGTGGACGACGAAACAGCTATTATTCCCGGCCACGGTCCACTGGGAAACCGCGCGGGCCTCGTCGCCTACCGCGACATGCTGCAGACCGCCCACGCCGCGATCGCGCCGATGGTCCGCCGGGGGAAGAGCCTCGAAGAGATCAAGGCCGCCGATCCCCTCGAACTCCTGAACGAGGATTGGGGTAACGGCTTCATCAAGACCGACGTTTTTATCGGGCTCGTCTATCAGGGGATGACGCGGTAGGAGAATCCAGTAGGACACCCCCGGGTCCTACGACGTGCCGTCCAGGACGCATGGCGCGATACCCTGTCCGCGCTGCTAGAATTCAACAACGGCCGTGCGGAAGTCGGGCGGCAACGACATCGACCCGTCGGCTCCGCTCCCGCAGGTCGAGAGCCGTGCTCCGGAGGCGCTTGTGGAGCTGAGCGAGTTGTTTCGAAGCTGGGAGGACGATCTCGTCGACGAGGCGGTAACGGAGCTTCGCCACGCCCGTCTCCAGCATTACATCGCCGATGGTGAATCGGTCACTCGCGAGCGTGTGGCGAAGTTCATAGACCGGGCGCTGGAGTGTTTCAGTAGCCGTCGCGCGCAACCGATGGTCGAGCACGCGGAGTTCATTGCGCGCGAGCGTCACGGGGCCGGCTATGATTTGTTCGAGGTCCAGACCGCCATCAACGTGATCGAGGAGGCGCTATGGAAGCGCATCCTCTCGTCGGTCGAACCGGACGAGCTCGCCCATGCCCTGGGGATGGTCAACGCGATCTTCGGGATGTCGAAGGACGTTCTGGCGAGGACTTACGTGTCGCTGGCCACCAACCGGGAAACGCCGCGCAAGGAGCTCGAAGAGATCCTAAACGGCTAGCCGAACCCCACCTCCTCGGGCAAAGCCTTCCAGCCCAGAAACTGCAGGTTGCAGAGCCGGAACTCGAGCGCGCCCTCGTCGTTTCGCACCAGCTTGTGGTCCGGGCCGATCGAAAGCAGGAGGTGCTCGGGTTGCAGCCTCGCCACCTCTATTCCCAGCCCCTCCAATCGGCCACCGACCCCGACAGCGAGATCGCTGGATTCGTTATCGGCCAATAGCTCTCGCTCCACCGCCTGGGCGGCGTTGAGCGATCGGTAGACAGTGGCCTCGGTCTCGTCATCGAGATGAACCGGCCCGTCCCACTGGTCCCAGAGAGTGACGTAATTCCGCCCCGTCTCGAGAATCGGTTGGTCGTCCGGAGACCGGAGATCTTTGTGGCTCTGATAGCGGCTGGGGTCGAAGAGCGACTCCTTGAGCTGTGAACGGTGGCCGGTGCGATAAATGGCGCGCGGTAGGATTGTCCGCACCCCGTTGCGACGCAGCCAATAGGCGAGCGCAATCTCCTCGAACGGGCTGTTGAAACCGTGCGCCAGCAGCTGGAATCCTTCGTGACCGAGGGCCGCGACCTCGGGGTACTCGCCGACGCGCGAGACCTTCCATACCAGACGAACTGCATCCTTGCTGGTCGTGAGGTAGGTCTCGTGGTTTTCGAAGAGCCGGATCTGGGGCGTGGTGCGCCATCGCTCGGGCAGGTAGTAATCGAAGAGATCTGGGTCGCGACCGACTACCCACAGCACTCCGGCGGTGCTTTCGCAGTGGCCGAAGAGGTAGTCGACTCCGAAGACTCGCGCCGATTGAAGATGGTCGGGAAGTGGTTTGACGGTCGTACCGGCGGTGTCGACGGCCAGTTTCATTTCCCGCCGTCGACGTTGGTACCAACGGTGGCGGTCTTTGAGAATCTCGCGTTCGTAGTCGGGTGTCCTCTCGAGCAGCTCGAAGTCGACCATCCCGTACTCAACCTGGCCGTCACGCGCTGCCAGCCGATCACGATCGGCAACCTGGACGATGACGTGGACAGGTTTCATGTCCAGAACGCAGAACCCCTTGGAGGCGGCCTCATCGATGGCGCGCTGATTCAGGGCGAGAACCTCTTCATTGGTCAGCCACCCCAACTCCTCGGCCAGACAG
>JBDHGH010000294.1:0-3069 GCA_039589995.1 Gemmatimonadota bacterium
CGCCGAGCAATCCAGGCCACGGTTCCCATATTCTCGAGACGGCAGGAACGAAGGTTGGCGTTCTCAACCTCCAGGGCCGCGCCTTCATGGCCGACATAGATGACCCGTATCGTGTCGGACGGTCGTTGGTGGACGAAATGCGTGCCGAGACGAACATCATAGTCATAGACTTTCACGCGGAAGCCACGGCAGAAAAGATCGCATTTGCGCGCTATGTCGACGGTCTGGTCAGCGCCGTCGTGGGCACGCATACTCACGTACCGACCGCCGATGCGCAGGTGCTACCGGGTGGTACAGCCTACGTCACCGATCTAGGGATGACGGGGTCACACGGCGGCGTGATCGGGTACAAGGCTGAGACGGCCATACAGAGGCAGATGCTTGGGCGGCGCGTGCGTCTCGAGCTTGCCGAAGGTAATCTCCGTCTCCAGGGCGTGATCGTGGATATCGATACTGCTTCTGGTCGTGCGATTAGCATTGAACGAATCGACATAGCCCACGAAGAGGAGTGACGACGGTGGCCGAGGTAATCGATGGTAAACGCATAGCCGCAGAGATACGGCAGGAAGTGAAGGACGAGGTCCTAAAGCTGAAAGCGCAGGGAATCACGCCGGGCCTCACTGTGGTGTTGGTCGGCGAAGACCCGGCTAGCGGTGTCTATGTGCGGATGAAAGCGAAGGCGTGCGACGAGACCGGAATCAAGTCTGAGGTCATCAAGATGCCGGCTGAGACGACCCAAGAGGAACTCGAGGCGGTGATCGATCGACTCAACGCCGACGAGTCCGTGCACGGGATTCTCGTTCAGTTGCCGATACCAGATCAGATCAACGAACACGACATAATCTATCGCATCTCGCCGGACAAAGACGTCGACGGCTTTCATCCCACCACGGTCGGTCGGATGGTGATCGGTGACCCCAAGGCCTTTCGCCCCGCGACGCCGGCGGGCGTGATCGAGCTTTTGATGAGGACCGGAAACGATCCTTCAGGAAAGACGGTGGCGATCGTCGGCCGCTCGAACATCGTCGGGAAGCCGCTCGCCGTGCTGTTGGGGCAGAAGATGAAGGGCGGGAACGCTACGGTTACGTTGGCGCACAGTCGTACACCAGACCTTACAGACGTACTTCGCAGGGCGGACATCGTGGTCGCCGCTATCGGCGTTCCAGAGTTCGTCAAAGCCGACGCGGTCAAGCCGGGTGCCGTCGTGATCGATGTGGGCGTCAACCGCGTTGATGATGCCAGCACCGAGAAGGGCTATCGCCTGGTCGGAGACGTGGCGTACGATGAAGTTGCTGAGATCGCCAGTGCCATCACCCCGGTTCCCGGTGGAGTCGGTCCGATGACGATCGCCATGCTGCTGACCAACTGCATACAGGCGGCGCGGACAATCTCGGGAGTTTCGTGAGCCACGACCTGTTCTTTGAAGCGGCAAACTCCCGTGCGCTAGGCCGCGATCGGGTTCCACAGGTCTGGAGTGTCAGTCAGGTCAACGCCCTGGCGAGGGAACTGCTCGAGGGTTCTGTCCCACCACTCTGGGTGGCCGGTGAGGTGTCGGGCTTCAAGCGATATCCTGCCGGCCACTGTTTCTTCACGCTCAAGGACAAAAGATCACAGCTCAGCTGCGTAATGTGGCGCCAGGAGGCCCGCGCGCTGCCGGCTGAGCCGCCCGAAGGCATGGAGGTGCGCGCATTCGGCTATCCCTCGGTCTACGAGCGGGCGGGACGTTTCCAGTTTGTGGTGCGGGAGCTGTCCGCGCGCGGCGAGGGTCTGTGGCGCGTCGCCTTCGAGCGCATTCGAAAGAAGCTCGAGACGGAGGGGTTGCTCGACCCGGCTCGCAAACAGCCTCTGCCACCGTTCCCTTCGTGTGTCGGAGTTGTGACCTCCACAGAAGGAGCGGCGATCCGCGACATCGTGTCGGTGATCCGTCGCCGGGCGCGCTGGGTCGACATTCTGGTTTACCCCGCCCGAGTTCAGGGCGAAGAGGCGCCGGCCAGCATCACCAGAGCTATCGCCGGGGCTTGCAAAGCGGGCCGCGCTGACGTTCTGATCGTTGGTCGCGGCGGCGGCTCGGCCGAGGACCTGTGGTCGTTCAACCAAGAAAGTGTGGCACGTGCCATCGCTGAATCGCCCATTCCCGTCATATCAGCAGTTGGCCATGAGGCAGATGTTACGATAGCCGATCTGGTCTCTGATTCGCGCGCCGCCACGCCTTCGGCGGCGGCGGAGCTCGCCGTTCCCGACGCGGAGCGGCTGCGCGGGGAGCTGTCGAGTGCAGCCGACCGGATGGCAAACGCTCTCCGCAATGGCGTCGCCCGCGGTAGGCGGCGGATCGAACGATTGGAGGAACGGATCGTCGAGGCCGTCGCCTCGGGTATCGAGAAGCGGCGGCTGAAGGTCCAATCTCTTCGACAACGCCTTCAAGCGCTGGGTCCGGTGGCCGTATTGCGGCGCGGTTATGCTCTAGCCCTCGACGAAGACGGTCGGATCCTGAGAGGCATAGCGGGTTTCAGTCCCGGTGAAGCGTTCACCTTGCGCCTTCTGGACGGGCGAGTTAAGGGTCGAACGGAATCCGTGGTCCAGGAAGAGACTTCGGACACTACTCCGGCCGAGCGAGATCACGTTGAATAAGAAACTCAGTCTGGGACAGGCGATCGACCGCCTGGAGGACCTCGTCAAGCGCCTGGAGCGTGATGAGTTGGAGCTCGAGGAGGCATTGGGCCTATTCGATGAAGGGATGGAGCTCATCCGGAAAGCCGAACTGGACCTGACCGAGTCGGAGGGGCGCCTCAAACAAGTACTCATCGACAGGGGTGGACGTCAGCGCCATGTTGACCTCGACCTCGATGAGACCGAGTAGCCGGCACCAGATCGAGAAAACGAGCTTGGACATCATTAGCGCCTACCTGGACGAGACTCTCGAGCACGTGAACCGAGCGCTCGGTGCGGTGCTCGACGACTATCTTCGGCGCGCTCGATCTCACCCGCTCAGAACGTCACCCACCCGACGTTCACCGGAACCAGGCGCACCCGCACCTCGCGGGCCGTGACCTCCGTGACCAGCCTTAGCCA
>JBDHGH010000295.1:0-3007 GCA_039589995.1 Gemmatimonadota bacterium
GGTAGGACTTTTCAACTCCCTGTAGTTTGATCATCGGACTATAGCCTAGAACCCGGCTTCCTCGAGCTCTTTGAGCTTCTCACCGTTCTCTTCGCTCACCACCTGGCCGTCGAACAGGTTCAGCGTGCGGTCAGCGTGATGCGCGTAACGTGGATCGTGAGTGACCATGCAGATCGTCGCGCCTTCGCGGTGCAGGTCCTGCAACAACTCCATGACCTGGCCGCCGTTCTTCGAGTCGAGGTTACCCGTCGGCTCGTCCGCCAGCAGGATCAACGGTTCGCCGGCAATCGCTCGCGCCACGGCCACGCGCTGCTGCTGGCCGCCCGAGAGCTGTGAGGGATAATGCTTGATCCGGTGCGCCATGCCGACTTTTTCCAGCGCCTCTTCGACTCGTCGTTTCCGCTCGCTACCGGGCATGCCGCGATAGGTGAGTGGCAACTCGACGTTCTCGTAGACGGTCAGATCGCCGATCAAGTTGAAGGCCTGGAAAATGAAGCCGATGTGCTGATTGCGGATCCGCGCCCGCTGCGATGCCGTCAGATCGGCCACGTGCTCGCCATCCAACAGGTAATCGCCGTCGGTGGGTGTGTCGAGAAGCCCCATGATCGAGAGCAGCGTCGTCTTGCCGCAACCGGACGGCCCCGCGATCGCCAGGTAGTCTCCCTTATCGACCTTCATGTGGATGTCACTCAGCGCGTGGGTCTCGAGCTCTTCCGTGAAGAAGACCTTCTTCACGCTATTGAGTTGGATTAGGGCGGCGCCGTTACCTTCTGTCATGGTCTCTCTCGCTTCTTGTTGGGTGCTTGCCGAATCGGATTCATCACCTTAAGCGCACGCGGTCGTACGCATCATACGCTGACATGTCGCTCAGTATCACTTCGTCGCCGACCTCCAGGCCCTCGACGATCTCGATGGTGTTCACCGAACTGCGACCCAGTCGGACCGTCACACGCACCGCTGCGTTGCCGTTTTCCACGACTTTGAATAGGCCGACCAGGCTGTTCGCCTGACCGTAGGCCGGTCGACCGACATAGAGAACATCGTTCAACCGCTCGATCTCGATCGTACCGTCGATGCTCAGGTCTGGGCGTGCCTCCTTGGGCAGCGGCCCCTCCAACCGCACATCGACCATTACGGCCCCTCCCTGTACCGCGGGGTCGATTCGCACTACGCGTCCGGGGATCGTGTCGTTTCGTGTGTCGATGAGGGCCACCTGGCCGATCGCCACGTCGCGGGCCTGCGTCTCGGGAATCCTCAGCTCGGCTTTGAGCCGGCCTGGCTGGACGACCCGCGCCAGGATCTCGCCCGAGATGACCCACTGGCCGTTCTCCAAGGGCAGGTCTGCCAGCACACCCGAGACACCGGCCACGACCTCCATCGACTCGACCAGGCCCTGACGGAATTCGGCGATCGAGCGGAGGCGTTCTACCTGCGCCTTCTGGGCCCCGATCTGCGACTCCACCGCTTCGTTCATCACGTCCAGCCGTCGGCGCTCGAGGTCGACGCGGATCGCCAGCTCTTCAGCTCTATCACGGGAATTCTCCAACGCGAATTCGGAGGTCAGGCCCTTCTCGAACAGCTCCTCGTTGTTCGCGACGGTGCGCTGCGCCTCTTGATGTTGCGCGTACACCGTTGCCACCAACGCCTCCTGCGCCAGTCGCTGGTTCTCCAGCCGCGTGCGCAGATCGGTCAGCCGTGCCTCTTCCGCGGTGTGTTGCCGCTGGGCCTCCAGCGCCTGGATCTCGACGTCGGGGTTGTTCAGGATCAGCAAGACGGTGGCGCTGTCGACTTCCGCGCCGGGCTCCTTCTGGATACGCTCGACACGCCCAGCCGTAAGTGCCGTCACCCAGCGAATCTGCTCGGAGACCAGCGTACCGGGCCCGCGAACGCTACGAACCATCTCGCCGCGACTCACCGAATCGCTCCAGACCGTGGATCGGTCCACGCCGGGCGCCGCCGGGCCAAGTCGGCTCAAGGCCACGGTGATTACGATCACCGTGACAATGCCCCCGCCGACATAAAGCCAGCGCTTCTTCTTGCCCTTCGGTTCGCGTGCGATGTCCACCAATGACTCCTATGGGTATGCCTGATATTCGCTCTGATCCACGCGCACGTAAAGGGAAGAAGCATGCCAATTTCGGCTGGAACGTAAGTTATTATATGGTAGACACTTATAAGTAATCGCCGCAACTGATTTCGGTCGGAAGCTGTTTGCCTTTGGGATCTTGAATCCCAAAACCGGACACTCGCAGCCGGACGAAGCCGTGGGTGTTCGCTTCCGGTGATGTGAATCCCAACACCGAACGGCCTGGATTGAACAGCGGTTCGGCTAGGTGATGCAAGTTCTTTTCGGTCAACATGTTAGGCCAACAGACCGTGTGGCACGTCACGTGCCTGTGTCTGGGTTGTCGACTGATAAGACTTCGTGAAACCCGGAATCGTTGGAACGACCAACTCGGCGACCTATCAGTATGAATGAGTTCATTCGCGATATTCGATTTGCGGTTCGTACGCTGGTGAAGGCCCCGGTCTTCGCCATCGCCGCATTGTTTTGTCTGGCACTGGGTGTCGGAGCCAACACCGCGATCTTCAGTGTGGTGAACGCCGTCATTCTGCGGCCGCTGCCCTTCTTCGATGCCGAGCGCCTCGTCGTGCTTTATGACGAGCAAGATGATGGCGAGTTCTACTCCGCCTTCTCGCCGGCCAACTACCTCGATATGAGGGAGCTGAGCCAGTCGATGGGTCAGCTTGCGGGCTACAGATCGTTCAACGTGCATATGACCGGCCCGAGCGGTCCGGAGCGTGTGAGAACCGCCAGTGTATCACCCGGCTTTTTCCATATGCTCGGCGTCGAGCCGGTGATAGGAAGATCGTTCGGGCTGGAGAGTGACCCGGCGGCGGAAGGAACGCGATCGATCGTTCTGAGCTACGGGTCGTGGCAGCAGCGATTCGGGGGCGATCCGTCGGTGATCGGACAGGCGCTGATTGTGAATGGGGAACCGCACAC
>JBDHGH010000296.1:0-2976 GCA_039589995.1 Gemmatimonadota bacterium
ATCAACGACTGCAATCGCTACTTCTAGAGTCGAAAGGGCCGTGCAGTTTTTCACGCAATATCGCCAATCTCGCCAGGCCCTCGGCAAGGACTTTGCGACACCGACTATCCGCATCCGCCGCGGAATGAACGAAAACGTGTCGGCGTGGTTGTCAGCCGTGGACGGGCTACCCGAAGCGTTCGAGCGTGTCCGCCGCATGGAGTTTTGCTGCATGGACGGCGTTAAGTTTATCCGCCAGTTCGATCACCCCAAGCGGGTGTTCTACTGCGACCCGCCGTACTTGCACAAAACGCGGACGGCGAAGGATGCGTATCGGCACGAAATGACCCAAAAACAACACCTAGTGTTGCTCGACACGCTGGAATCGATAAGCGGGCGATTTCTACTGAGCGGCTACCGATCAGCGATGTACGATGCAGCGGCCCTTTGCCACGGATGGCACCGCCGCGAGTTCCCGATCGTCAACAACGCATCGGGCAAGAAAACGAAAGAACCGAAGGTCGAGTGCGTGTGGACGAACTACGAGTCGCCGGAGGTGAGTGATGAATGACGACATGCAAACTCACCACCTAGCCCCGGGCCGCGCGGCTGATGCTCGACCGTCGCCGTCGGCCCGCGGGCGTTTTTGGAGAATAACACAGATGAAAATATCAAAAGAGTGGTTAGACACACACAAGTGGATGCTTCGCACATCGGACGACGGTGTCACTTACGGCGGCTATCGTCGTAAGCGGGTCGGCGAGTGGAACGACGCAGCCGACTGGACGGGCACGCCGACCTGCGATGACTGCGGCGGATTCTTCGGCATCGACACGACCGCGAACGGGTTCGGGGTGTTGTCCCGCAGGACGATGGAGTTGTGCGAGTGGCGAGGCGAGCGAGTCGTAATCGACGGAGATAAGATATGTGTCAGTTCGTTTCGCGTTGTTGCTGTCGGTGCCGATATTCCCGTCGACGCATTCCGTCACGTCGGGTGGAGATTGTGCGCCGGCGGTGAGCAAATCGATAGCGTTAGAGCCGGCGAGACGGTCGTCTGCATGGGCGGCGAGGTTTTCGTCGAGTCGCAGTCGGGCGGAGACATCTTGTGCTACGGCGGCGAGGTCTTCGTCGATTAGTAGTCGGGCGCCGGCCCGCGGGCGTTTTTGGAGAACGAGGAGAGAGCGGTGGTGATTATTCGGACCAAGAGGTTTGATGAGACAACGCAGGTGCCCCCGCATCCCCAGCCGTGTGCGCGCAGAAGCGAGCGAGTGATGTTGCCGATCGTTGAGCGGTGGTTGCGGATGCGGGGCTGCCAGGTTGTGGTCCGCGAGGCACTCCGCAGCTTCAACTGCCTCTGCGATGTGGTTGGTGCGCGGTTTGGGGCCCGCGAGGGCAAGGCCATCCCCCCGGCAACGCTGATTGCGGTCGAATTGAAGTTGACGCGCATCGCCGAGGTGATTCGCCAGGCCGCGGCAAATCGCTACGCGGCCGACGAGAGCTATGTAGCGATGCTGTGGGAGGCCTGCCGGCGGATGCGACCGGCCACCCTGGACAAGTTCCGCGCCGCCGGCGTCGGACTGCTGTCTGTGGAGGGCGAGCGGATTGTAACCGAGATCCCAGCGGAACGGTTGCGTCTAACTGAGGAATTCAGTGATGCAATGCGCAGGAAATACGAAAAGGGTCTGTGGCGACGGCTGCGGACGAATCGCGACGACCAATGCAGAGAATCGCCTGGCAGCCGTTAGAAAGTTGAGCCTCACGCCCGCGGCGATGCTCTACCGTGATACTGCGGGTGGCCGACCGGCGGAGCCATGGAGACGCCCGCAAAGGGCCTGGATGCGGCCCGCGATCATTCACGGGCGCGTTGCTGGCGCGACTTCCCCTTGACACCCCCACGCCGGATCGCGAGAATAAGAGCTGACGGTCGAGCGGGAGAGGATGAACTGAAACCCGCTAATCTGAGGGGTGCGGGCAACTTCAGCCAGGCGCCGACCTGGACGGTCTCGTTCTCTGCGCGATTCCCCAAATCCCTAGATCCCCGTGAGGACTCTGTAATGGCCAAGAAACTGAGCAAGAAAGAGCAGCGGTTGGCGGCCGAGTACGGCCGGGTCGATCGTGGCAAGAGGCGCGCCGGACGGAAGGTCTTTCGGCGGGCGGCGAAGCTGGCGGGCATGGACAAGCGAGAGTTTGCCGAGGCCCTGGCCGAGCGCGACGACGAGGCGGTGCTGGCCGTGCAAGCGGCGGCGAGCCGCAACGACGACTGGAAAGCTCACTTCACGCCCCCCGGTGAAGGTCGCGACTGGGCGTCGTTTTTCGAGGCGCTCTCGGAGTGCCTCGTCAAGTTTGCACCGCTGATCTTGGCCTGACAGACCGGACCGGTCGCACCCGCCAAAGGAGGAGGCGTCATGCGAAAGTGGTTGATACTGTGCCACCGTCTACTCGCCCCGGCGGCCCTGGCTGCCACGCTGGCGGTCAGCGTAGCCGTCGGCGAAGGCGTGTCGATCGTGGGGCCAAACCAACTCGACCCCAAGGAGGCGGACCTCTTCAACATCGAAGGCATCACCAGCAACGAGCTGGCGAAATGTTGCAAGGTCTACGTGCGACCGGAGGAAGGCCAGCCGCAGGTGTCGGTCTTTCAGACGTTGGACCACCGGCCGGTCCTTTTCGTCAAGGGCCGAGATGCCGGCACGTTCGAGATCATCCTCGACGTTAACAAGGCCGGCGCATTCGAGCTGGTGTTCCATGCGTTGACGATCGGCAGGGACGACGACAAACCGGACCCTCCGATTCCCCCGGTGCCGGGGGACGTAGCAACAGTAGTCATCATCGAGGAGCAAGAGGACCGTCGCAAACTGCCCCGATCGCAGCTCGAAGCGATGGCGGACATGAAATGGCGGGGGATGGCGGAGGCCAAGGGACTGAAGTGGCGGCTGGAGGACGACGACCTAGTGGGACCAAACGACAATCGCCCGAAGTGGCTCGGCCCAATACTATCCG
>JBDHGH010000297.1:0-7395 GCA_039589995.1 Gemmatimonadota bacterium
CACGGCGGTGCGCGTGCGACACGTCGGGGACAACGAGAGCTCGAGAGAGGTGGAGGTTACGTACGTACGCTCGGGCCGGGCGCGGCGGGTGCGGGGCCGTTCCTGCGTGCTGGCCTGCTACAACGCGATGGTTCCGTACATATGTCCGGAGCTTCCCGAGGCGCAGCGCACGGCGCTGTCGTACGCGCTGAAGGCGCCCAGGGTGTACACCAGCGTGTTGATCCGGAACTGGAAGGCCTTCCAGCGATTGGGGCTCGGCGAGGCGTTCTGCCCTGGGAGCTATCACGACAGCCTGGGTCTGTGCGATCCGATCAGCATGGGCGACTATCGCTGCCCGCGCACGCCGGACGAGCCGATGGTGTTGCAGCTGTACCGGACGCCGCTGGCTCCGGGGTTGCCGGCTCCAGAGCAGTGGAAGAAGGGAATGCTCGAGCTGCAGATCACGCCGTTCGAGGTGTTCGAACGAGAGACCCGCGATCAGCTGGGGCGCATGTTGGGCAGCGGCGGATTCGATCCAGCCCGGGACATCGAGGCGATCACCGTCAACCGCTGGCCCCACGGCTACATCTTTGGCTACGACCCCACCACGGACGAGGTGGCGTGGACCAGCGAGTGGCCGGTGCAGGAGCGCCCGTGGCTGCGCGCCCGCCAGCCCTTCGGCCGCATCGCCATCGCTAACTGCGACGCCGCGAACAAGGCCATGACCGAGGCCTCGTTCAGCGAGGCCCACCGCGCCATCCGCGAGGTGCTCGCGGGATAGCAGGCCCATTAGGACCCAGCGCTTGCAGACGCATTGTTAGGCGCTGCTCGTGCGGAAGTCCTCCAGCTGCTCACGGTGGTGATGATAGTCCGCTATCAAATCGTCGACAGTACTCTTGACCGTGAGCGTCTCCCCGTGGTGTCGAACCCCGAAGTCGCGATCCCATTTGTCGGGGTCAACCGCCCGCAGGAAGGCCGTCAATTCCTGTGTCGATGCGGCCAGGCTCTCCAGCAGCGCCGATCGATCCGTATCGGCGTATTCCCGAACGAGCGCAGCGTTCACGTTTGAGTAGTCTGGTCCGGGATCCACGTCGTAGAACGGCAGCTCGCCGCGCAGGATTTGCCTGGCGCCCCTTACTATGTATCGGTTCCAGCCAACCAGGTGAGCCACCATGTCCCGCACCGTCCAGGTGGTGACCTTCTTGAGAAAGAGACGCTCATCGAGCGCCGCGACAGAACCCGCGAATGCTTCGACGCAGCGCTCAAACTGCTCCGACTGCTCTTCTGGGGTCATTGCAGGTGTCCTTCACGTCAACTGACCAGGGGCCCCGGGGACGGTTGATGTCCCGCATGGCTGCCTCAGAAAGGGTTTGTCGCGAAGACCGAGAACTCGGGGATGAAGCCACGTTTGTCGATCTTCAAGGCCCCGATAATGGCGTCGGCGATCTCCTGGGCCCGCAGCTTCTTGGCGGTGACTTCCTGCTGACGGCTGCCCTTCGCCGCGAATTCGGTCAGCACTTCGCTGGGATTCACCAGCGTGACGCGGACGTTCGAGCGCCGAAGCTCGTCACGCCAGCACTCGGTCATGCCACGCAAAGCGAACTTTGACGAGCTGTACGCCGTGCTCCCGCGACCGCCCTTGAGTCCCGACGTCGAGGAGATGTTGATCAGCTCCCCGCTGCCCTGCTTCACGAACTGCCGCGCCGCCTCTCTCGCCATGAGGAACGCGCCAAAGACGTTCGTGCGGTACACACCCTCCAACTCCGCCATCTCCATCTCGACGAGCGGCTTGAAGACTCCGTAGCCAGCGTTGTTGACCAGGATGTCGAGGCGGCCGTGCTTCGCGATCACCTCGGCGACGGTGCGCACCGCATCGGCCTCGATCCCGACGTCCCCCGCGATCCAGTCCACTCCCATCTCATCGGCGGCAGCTCGCAGGAGGGCTTCGCGCCGGCCGGTGATCGTCACGAGTCCTCCCTCGGTCTTCAGAGCCTCCGCAATGCCTCTACCGATACCCTCACTGCCACCGGTGACAATCGCGACTGCGCCTTTGAGGTCCACAGGAGTCTCCTACAAGTTACAGGATGGTGGGTGGGTTCACTGGCTTGCGGTCAGCGCTGCCTTCTCCGCAGGGAGCAAAGCGAGCTTGCATATTACAACTCTTTCCCGATTCGTGAGTAAATTCTGGTCCTCGCCCCCCCAAGGCGCAAGCACGCTCGATTACCATCCGTATCGCTGTGGCCTTCTAGAAGTAGTGTCGGAATCGAAAATCGATAATGTGCACGTCGACTGTGAAGTCCTCTTCGAGAGTGTTTCGGGCATTATCCCGGATATATAACAGCTCGAAACGCCATTTCTTGTTGAGGGTGTAGCCAGGGCCGATTCGAGCTCGCCATTTTGTGGCGAAAGTCTCAGGCGTCTTGTCGCCCAGCGGCACGAAGATCTCCACGTCGGTGAAAAGATACCAGGTTCCTGCTCGCGAACGGTCGGCCCGATTGATGCCGATCCGCACTTCGGGCCGGATCCGAAACCGCCATTCGTTGGACTGGCTCTCCATGGCTCCGGTGCCGAAATACCAGAAGTTCCGATCCTCGATGCGAAAGAGGATGGCCAGGCCGATACGCTTGGCGAACTCTCCGACCCGCTGAAGCTCGCGAATGTTGGAGGCCAAGTGGAGCCTGAGGCCGAGCTTTGGTGTCAACTCCAAAGTCCGCACCTCGTCGTTCTGCACTGTGAAGCCGCCGACGAGCTCGCCGGTCACGTCCAGCCAGTGGGAAGGATAGTACTCCACCAGCGCGGTGACGTCCGTGTTCGCCCACTTCTGGTCGCCGCGCAGCTGCAGCTTGGGCTCGATGTCGATTTCCAAATACCATAGGTCGCTCTTCTGTGGAAGCGCCAATATAAGGTTCGCCCAAAGCTGGGTGCTTGTTTCCTGGGCATGGGCCGGACACGTGAGCACCGCTCCCAGCAAGACACAAGGAACGACCGCCGCTCCCAGCAAGACACAAGGAACGACCGTTGTTGTGGCCAATCTCATACTGCGAGAGTCTACCGGCCGCTTCGCCCAACGGCTACCCGATTTCAACTGCCTTCGTCACCTCCCAGGTGATCGCCTCGCCGAGATCCGTTACCCGGCAGTGAAGCCTCGCGAATTCATGCTCTTCGTCCGTCCTCAGCGTCGTCATCTGTTGCCATAAGCCTGCCGATACGCGGCATCGAACCGTCCTTTGTGGTCAAAAACGTCGTTCTCTTCGGCGTATCGCTGCCACGCCTCAACCAATGACGTCTTCACCTCGGGGTGCTCGTTCGACACGTCACGGATCTCGCCCGGATCCTGCGCCAGGTTATACAGCTGCCACGTCCCGGTGCCGAAGGGCTCGGGCAGGCGTAGCAGCTTCCATTCATCCCGGATGTAGGCTTTCATCTCGAACAACTCGTAGCCCACACCCTCGTTCTCACGGATCTTCTCACGGGCACCATTCAGAACCGGCGATATGGATCGGCCGATCGGCTGTTTGATCGGCTTCCCATCGAGCGTCTGCGGATAGGTGGCCGCGGCCACCTCCAGGAACGTCGGCATGATGTCCGTCACATGCAGGAATGCGTGGTTCCATCTTCCCACCGTCGTCATCGTGCCCGGCGTTTTGATAATCAGCGGGGACTTGATTCCACCCTGAGACGTGAAGCTCTTGAAGAACCTGAAGGGCGCCATACTTGCCTGTGCCCAATCTGGCCCCATGTCGACGAAGGAATTCGGCAGGCCGCGGTTGTCCACTTCGTTATTGAACGCGGTAAGGTAACTTCCGTCGGCGTTGCCGGGGTACGCGGTGGGTCGAGCTCCGTTGGCGCCGTTGTCGGAAAAGAAAACGATGAGCGTGTTATCGTACAACCCGTTATCCCGCAGATAGTCGAACAGCCGCCCGATCGACATGTCCATGTAGTCCACCATGGCCGCGTAGACTTCCATGTCGCGGGCATGGATGAGCTTCTCATCACCGTCCAGCGCGTCCCACTCCCGCGTCATGAAGTTGGCGGGAAGCTCGTCGACATGGGCGGGCAGCAGGCCGAGCTCCTTGAGACTCGCGAGTCTGCGCAGAGCCAGCGCGTCCCAGCCATCATCGTATTTGCCGCTGTACTTCGCGATGTATTCCGCCGGCGCGTGTAGCGGGTCGTGCGGAGCCGTATACGACAGGTAGGCAAAGAACGGCTGACCGTCGTGCTTGTTGCTGTCGATGAAGTCGATCAGCGCATCCGTATAGTCCTTCGACGAATAGAAGTCGTCCGGCAAAGTCGCGACGCGTTCGCCGTTTCTCCGGTAGATCATCTCCTGTGGTGGAGACAGCGGTCGCATGTCCGGCCAGTGACTGCCGCCGCCCTGCATCATCGTGAATGTTCGCTCGAAGCCGCGCGCGTGGGGGCTCTGATCGTCCGCCTCACCTAGGTGCCACTTGCCGGCCATGTACGTGTGATACCCAGCCCCGCTCAGAATCTCCGGGATCGTAGCCACCTGGTCGGCCAGGTGACCGACGTAGCCCGGAAGGTCCGCGATCTCGGGGTAGATGAACTCGCCCATCACTCCCATCCCGGCGACGTGGTTGTCATTGCCGGACAAGAGTGCGGCACGAGTGGGAGAGCACGTGGGAAGCACATGGAAACCCGAAAATCGCAGACCCTCGTTGGCGAGTCGGTCGAGCACGGGCGTGCTGATTTCGCCACCGAAGGGACCGATATCGCTGTAGCCAAGGTCGTCGGCCACGATCAGCAGGATGTTGGGGCGGCTTTCACTCCCTGCCCTGCATCCCGAGAACAGGATTAGAAGTACCGAGGTCAACCAAAGCCAGCGTGGGTTCATTATATCTTCTCCTTCATTTCCAAGTCGGCATTCACCGCCATGCTGGGTACGGATGAGGGCATTCTTCTGTCGCGAGCGGCGGGCCAGCTCTCGAGCTAGAACCCGATGCCGAACGCGACTCCATACACCAGCACGATCTCCTCGAACTTCACAATATCGAGATCGAACTCTGGGGCGATCGTGTAGCGACCGACCTCGAATTCGTACGAAGCTCCCAATCCGCCCCTCCCTCGCCCTCGGCAGCTCCCGGAGGCTTGATCTCGAATCCGGGAGCGACGACGAGACGCCACCCACGATAAGGGTGCAGAGACACCGGGACGGCCAAGACAAAATCTCGAGGGCGCTCATCGCCGACGGTCAGCTCGGCGAGCAGGCCAATGCCCCAGAGCTGGCTGAGTCGACGCTTGTAGTCCGCTCCAACGCGACGAACAGAGTTCGCCGCCATCGGATGAGTCTCTTCTCTTGACGGGGCACTTCTTAATGGTGTTAGGTAGAAACGCCCTTCGCCCGTTGACGAAGGAGTGACCGGCCCGTGTTCGCAAAACCCAGGAGGCTCAGGACGAAGTGACCAACCAAGACGAGCGCGCTGGCGCCTAGCGCGAATAGCCCGGGCCAGCGGGATGCCCAATCCCGGTACAACTCAAGGCTCTCGGAGTTTTCGCCCGCCATCGCAAAGCCGATTCCAATAATGCCGTGAGGGATCCACGCGATCGCCCAGGTCACCAGCAGCAAAAACCATGTCCTGCCCGTGGGCGAGGCGCGAAGCGCCATGGCAAAGAAAGCTAGGCCGAACGCCACCCACATGAAGCCAAAGGAGACAGCCCAGGCATTTAGGTACGGGCCCAGCGGGTACAGCTCGTTGGCGCGAAACGGCCCCGACTCCGGTTCCCAGAATCGCAGAATGAAGCCGAACCCTAAAAGGGCCAGCGGCACCCCTGAGCTGGCCAGCAGCTTCCAGCCACGCTGGGCGGAATCCCAATCTTCGCGGAGCAGGAGGACGCAATACACGCCGAGGCCAGCCAAGACTGCTGAGACCGTCCAGACAACCCACATGCCGTCCGCCGGGCCAAATCGGTCCTGTTTCTACCTAACTAATCTTCAACTGCGAAGCCTTCTAGGTCGATGAGCGGGCTACGCTGCATAAGGAAATCGGATTTTGGGTCGTTGGATCGTTGGGCTGAACCCAAGATACAACAGATTGTCCGATTTGGGCCAGCATTTGTCGAGAGGGGTCGCTGCGAATAGCGCTGCATAACGCGTACGCAAGATAATGGTGATGCAGGAAACACCGTTAAGGGGTCTCTCTGAGCGGGTTCGGTGAGCTTACCACCTCGATCATCAACAATCTCTTCCAAGTCCGACTTGATTGGACTGTCGTAGTTTACGAACTGGAACTCCCACGACCACTCAAAGAAGTCCGAGTCGGGATGTTCTTGCCCGTCCATTACGGGTGAATCTATTAGCGCCACCAACTCACGCATCGGATGTATGCGACGCACGTCCGAGAGCCCAACAACCATGCGGGTTTGCGGAACCACTTTGTACGTTCTTTGACCCTTCCCTGACCTTCCCCTCTGCTTCTTGCTCTGAGATCAACCTCACCGATGCCATGATCTCCCCCTGTTTTTCTCTATCTTTCGAGGTCGCTAGATGAGCTTACAGCAAAGAGAGTCTGCCTTCCCCCTGATGAATCGAGCCAAACCCACTACCGTCACGATTTCGTCATCAGCGACGCCGACGCTACGCGCGGTCGCCACGTGCTCTTCCAGGCTTGAGGTACAGCTGACGGCATAGGCCGCACCCACAGACACCAGTTCCCTCATCCGAGTCGGTTCGCCCAGTTCATCGTCGTCATCTTCAGTACGCGCGACTCTATTGAAGCCCAGTAGTCTGAAGCCGTGTCCTCGCATGATCTTCTTGGCTTTGTCGCGCACAGCGATGGCGTTCATCATCGCCTGTTCTATCTCTTCATCGGAGGCGCCGGCTCCACGCACCTTCTTCAAGTGATAGTCGGCGCAAGGTTTGCAGCCTGCAGCGAGCGACACGCCGACGGCGACCAGCTCTCTCTCTTTCACAGTGAGCGACAATTCACATACCTTCCAAGTTCTTTGTCTGTTGGAGAAAGTGACACAGCGAAGGACAGCAGCGACTGCGTATGACCGAAACCAGTACCGTGAGCAGCTTGTAGGACTGCTGTTACCATGTCGAACACGGTCTAGAGAGGTGAGGCTCAACGCACGGGGGCCCTGAGGAAAGCTATGATTGCTCAGTCTATTATCATGAGCGCCAGGATGCAACGATTCTCTTTCAGTGCCTGGCATACAGACCGGCAGAGCATTCCAGTATGAGGCCGTAGGTCGGCCTTCGGTGGACCGGACGCATGCAGGAACCCCTCATGCTCACTGTGCCAAGATGAGAGGTTCTCGGCGGAAGTCAGCACACGTCTTAGCAGACTGTTAAGGCAGTGCTATTCGTACCTAGCCAGCAGTGCCTGGAAGCGCGGGTGGTCGCGCAACGGATTCGACTTGGGGTCTATTCTGAGATGCGGAACAGATATCTCGGAG
>JBDHGH010000298.1:0-2962 GCA_039589995.1 Gemmatimonadota bacterium
GGAGTGGTACCGTCACCGCGCGCTGGCCCAGCTTTGGTTGGCGTACGGCGAGCACGAGCGCGCCCTCGATCACCTGGAGCGCGCCTTCGAGGCCGACGACCCGACGCTGGTGACTCTTGGGATCGATCCCAACTGGGATCCGCTTCGGCAGGATCCTCGCTTCCTGCGAATCATCGAGGCTTTGGGATTGCCCAACGGGTACTTCCCGAATCGCTGAACGTGAACGTCTCAGCTTCGGGGGAGGGGCTTGCAGGGTGGTCGTCTCCGCTCCGGCCTCCCCCGCGCTCACGGCTGCGCCGTGACCGCGGGGTCGCTAAAACCAGCCTCGCTTCGACGACCACCCTGCAGCGCCGGTGGTTGGGTTCTTGTGGGAGGCTGAGCTAGACGCGTTTGGCGAAGATTTCTGGAAGATAGATCTGCCCGGCGACGGTACCGTGGACGCGGACCTCTAATCGCTCATCGACGACGAGTCGCTCCGCCGCACCTTCCGCGAACCGCCACACTTCCACTGTCTCGCTCTCCGGGTCGACGATCCAGTACTCGGCGACGCCGTGACGGTCATACAGTTTGCGTTTGAGATTCCGGTCTCTGGTCGCTGTTCCCGGCGACAATATCTCGATAACGAGGTCGGGTGCGCCTCGAAGCCAGTCCTCCCCGATGATGTCCAAGCGTTCGTTGGAGATGAAGAGGATATCCGGTTGCACGCCTTCCTGCGTATTGGGGAACTCGACTCCAACCGGCGCGAACAACAACTCGCCGAGACCGGATTCTTGAAGGATAGGCAGGAGCGCGGCTACGAGGTTGCGGGCGATTGCCTGGTGCCGGAATCGCGGCGGGGGCGTCACGTACAACGCCCCACCGATCGCCTCGTATCGGTTGCCATCCTCCGGCATGAGGAGGACATCCTGCCAGGTGATGCTCGTGCTAACCATGCTTTCCACATTATACCTCCAGCCATTCGAACGGGCGAGCAACTCCGCGCTAACTGGAGTATTCATGAACGGCCTCAACACAGCGTCATCACGCCGCGGCAGGAAGTGAGGGACCGGTGGCGGACTACCAGAACCACCCCGCCGTCGTTGCGTCTGGATCGTTCATCTTCGCGCTGCCCTGGGCGTCAACCCCCTTCGCGCGTCCGCAGCTACTCGTAGAAGCGCCACTGCGCCTCATAGTCGCGAGTGAGTGGTAGCCCGGCGATTCTAGAGCGCACCAACTCGACGGGCATCCGCCCGCCCAGCAGCACGGCATCGTGAAACTCGCGCGCCGTCATGCGACCGGACTCCACCTGCTCGCGGTAGAGCGAGTAGAACTGTAATCCCCCGATCAGGTAGGCGATCTGGTAGAGCGGCGAATAGAACGCGGTTCGCCGCACCTCGGCCTCGGCGTTGGCCGGCTCGTGGCCCACCCGCTCTACCAGGAAGTCGATGGCCTGTTGGGGCGTCCAGTTGCCCAGCTGGAAGTTCAGCGAGAAGACGATGCGGGCCGCCCGGTGCAGTCGCCAGAACAGCATGCCGATTCGGTCCTCGTCGCTGCGCGGGAAGTCGTTGTCCCACAGCAGCAGCTCCCAATACAGCGCCCACCCCTCGCCCCAGAAGGGAGTGCGGGGACGGTGTGAATTGAAGCGACTGCTCATGAAGCCTTGCAGATGGTGGCCGGGGATCAGCTCGTGGTGCACCGTAGCAAAGTTGAACGATGGCGTATTCCCACGCATGCTCATCAACTTGTCCTCGTGCGACATCCCGGATGTCGGGTAGGAGACGCGAGTCGTCTCGCCGCCGCTGAAGAACGGATTGCGCAGCTGTGCCTCCGGCGTCTGCATGGCCAGCCGCCAGATCTCCCGGGCCAGCGGTGGCATCGTGATCGCGTCCATCTCCTCGATGAAGTTCTCCGAGTACTCGGCGATCTCGAAGATCACCCACGGCTTCTCGCCGGGCGGCGGTGCCAGCGTCTTCACATGCTCCAGCGCCGCCTGCCAGTCGTCGCCGAAACCCATCGCACCCGACACGGCCCTGAACTCGCTTTCGGTCCGCTCGAACTCGGACCAACCGATCTCGATGAGTTCGTCCGGCGTGTAGGGGATCATCTCCAAGGCGAGGTAGGCCCGTAGTCCGTCCGCCAGCACCGGGTCGCCGACGATCGGCGCAAGCTCGCCGGGCCGTATCCCGACCAGGTCCTCGTCGATCGCGGCGGCATAGGACTCCAACGCGTCGTTCAACCGCTCGTTTGGCTCCGCCACCCACCAGGTGTAAAGCGGGTCGTAGCCCGAGTAGAACGTGTTCAAGCCGTCCACTTCTCTCTGGAGCTGCCGCACGTAGGCCGCCGCGCGTGCCGCGGTCGCCGGCGTGTAGTCGCCTCCCGAGCTTGGCATGTCCCCACTCGTTTTCGCTTCCGCCAGGCCCCGGGTGAGCGCTTCGATCTCGGCCGCCACGGCGTTCATGGTCTCGGCCGTCTGTCGCGGGTCCGCCCGCACGCGGTCGAACTGCTCCTCGCGGAGCTGACGCAGCCGGCCCGCGAACGGGACCAGCGGCGCGATCTCGGCCCAGCGCTCCTCGTCCAGTCGCAGCATCTCCCGGTCGAAGCGGATCCAGTTGCGCAACAGGATATAGTCGATCCTGCCTTCCTGGCTCAGCGCATCGAAGTCGAGCTCGCTCAACCGCGCCTGCCATCCGCCATAGAACTTGTCCAGTCGCGCCCGGCGCGCCGGCGAGTAGTCGATGGGGTAGCGGCGATTCAGAGCGGCCAGGTCCAGACGGTAGCGGTCCAACACGTTGCGCAGCTCGCTCTCGTTTTGCGCGTGCTCGACGAGGGCTGTCAGCGAGGGTGGATCGTCGGCCCACCCGTCCATGGCCGCCGCGGTTGAAGCCGCGTCCTGAGACGCAAGACTTCCCGGCCCGACGATCAGTAGCGCTGCCATGCAGGCGGCGAGCCGCCCGGCAAATCCGCTCCAATGGCAATCCATGCC
>JBDHGH010000299.1:0-4224 GCA_039589995.1 Gemmatimonadota bacterium
ACTGCATCGCACCGCTCGGGCACTGCTCGTGATCCAGACCCCGTCGGTCGGGTCTGGCTCGCGCTCGGTCACTGAAAAGCTAATACCGCTGGCGCAGCGGGGCTTGTTTTGATCTCATCTGCGCCATGAGCAAACAAAAAGAGGAAGAAGGTGCGCTTGCTGAGCTGCTGGAGAGTCAAAGTCCGGCTGAGCGGGAAGCGCTGATCAGGGAATGCGAAGAGGCGCTGGAGAAGCTGCTGCAAGAGCAACTCGACGGCGATGAGAGCTTCGCAAACTACGAAAAGTCGCTGCTCAAGATCGCGCACGAGATAGTGCGACGCAAGCTTGAGAAGAAGCTTCAGACGATCGCTGACAGCTTCGAAGATCGGCTGATCATCGACCACAACAACGACTGGCACGGTTGGCGACAAGGTACGGCGTCTGTGTATCGACGACATGCACCAGGAACGGTGACGTATCACAGCCTGGTCGGACCGCTCGCAGTTCAGCGGCACACGTACCGTGAATGTCACCGCAATGGGGCGACGTACGTGCCGCTGGAGCTATCGGCTGGACTGATGGAAAGAATGACACCCGCGTTGGCCGAAAGCGTGGCGATAGGGTATGCATTCATGCCATCGCGCCAGTGCGAGGAGTTCATGCGGGCAAGTGGGCTGCATCCACCGTCGCGATCGACGCTTGATCGGGCGGCACGCGACCTCGGCGCGTACGCGATGGCGGCCAACGAAGAGATCGAGCCGTCAGTACGCGCCAACGAGATCGTCGACCGGAGGACGTGCTCCATCGTCGTTGGACTCGACCGCACGGCGGTGCCGATGCGTCACGGGGAGCGCCGTTGTGGCCCGCAGTACAGCGAGCGCGGCCTACGCGAAAGCCGCCCAAAGCGGACTTTTCGGCCTCCAAACGGCCCTGTCGAGTGGCGCATGGACTACGTTGGCACGGTCTCGCTGATGGGAAGCGATGGCCCACTGGTTACGCGCAAGTACCGCTCTCCTGCGGATGCAGATCCGAAAGCGATCACGCAGCGCATGATGGCGGATCTGCACCATGCGCTCGGGCAGCGGCCAGTCGACGTCGCGGTCGTGCAAGATGGGGCGCCGGAACTGTGGCGAGTAATGCGGGAGGCGCTCGAAGGCGAGCCACTGGCGAGTACGTGGACGGAGGTCCTGGACTGGTACCACCTCGACGAGCGGCTGTCCAAGTGTCTTGATCTGCTTGGTCTGGAAGGCCGCTCGAGAGAGCTACAACGCAAGCGATGGCACACGCATTTGCTCGAAAGCGACATGGGTCTCGGGCGAGTCATCCGATCGATTCAACGCAACGCGAAATCGCGCGACTCATCGACCTGGAGCGAGCTCGCGACCCACATCAAATACTTCAGGCGCAATGAAGCCCGTACCCACTACGCGACGTACCGAAGCCAGAGCACGGCCATCGGTAGCGGCATCACCGAAGGTGCCTGCAAGTCGGTCATCAGCACGCGCGCGAAGCGCAGCGGACAACGTTGGTCGCAGCGTGGTCTAACCGCGGCACTGCACCTTCGCAGCATCCATCAGAGCGACCGCTTTGACAGCTTCTGGTCGTTCTTCTCGCGCCGCTATCGAGCCAACTGCATCGCACCGCTCGGGCACTGCTCGTGATCCAGACCCACTGTAGACGGCAGTCAGAATCCGGGGAAAATTGACGGTGGAGCGGGGCAGCGGAGGTCAGCGGCGGCGCGGGGTCTTCTTGGTAGGCGCGTTCTTCCTGGGCTTGCGGGGCGGCGAGAAATCGCGCGACTCCTTCTCCCGCCAGGACTCGCCGTCGATGTCGAGCACGTGACAGTGCTGGACGAAGCGGTCGACGAGGGCGGCGACGCATGCCGCGCCGGGAAACACGGTACCCCAGAGTTTGAAGGCCAAGTTGGTGCTGATCACCGTCGAGCGGTTTTCGTGCCTCCGGCTGATGATGTTGTACAGCAGGTCAGCTGATCGGCTGTCACACGGGACATACCCGATCTCATCCAGGACGAGTAAAGCAGGCGACGTGTAGCGCTTGATGCGACGCTCCAGCGCCGGGAGGGACTCCTGCTTGAGCAGGTCAGCCAGGGCGGCAGCGAGGGTCGTGAAGCGCACGGTGTGTCCGTTCTGCAGCGCGGTGAGGCCCAGGTTCTGGGCAAGCATCGTCTTGCCGATTCCGCTCGGGCCACGAAACAGCACGTTGTGGGCCTGGGGGATGAAGTCCATGGTGAGCAGGTGCTCGTAGAGACTGCGGTCGATCTTCTTGGGGTGCGCCCAGTCGAAGCGGTCCAGCGACTTGAAGGTTCCCAGGGTGGCGGCTCGGGTCCGCGAGGTGAGGTTGCGTACGCGGCGCTCGGCGTGCTCCAGGGCAACGAGTTTCTCGCAGGTCTGCACCGGAGAGAGGCGGAGTTTGGTCGCCTGGTCCAGCAGCGCTCGCAACCCTTCTGGGGAGCTGCGGAAGCCGAGGGCACGCAGATCGTCGATCACGTCATCGGTCTTTCTTGCCATCGTAGCGCTCCAGGTCGTGAGGGATGACATCGCGGTCGGGCACGTGGTCACCAAGCTCGATGTCGATAGGTACCGGCATGCGGTTTCGACAGCAGTGCTGCTCGCAGATTTGGGCCAGCGCCCCGGGGTCCGAGGTGCCGCGTTCGATGGCGTGGTCCACCGCCTCGGCCAGCAGGGCGGTGCCGTACAGGTCGAGCAGCTTGAGCGTCTGAGCGGTCATGCTGCCGATGTTCCGGCCGGCCTCGACCCAGCGCTCGAAGAGTTGCTCGATGGCAGGTACGGTTTGCTGGAGCCGGCCGCGCCCTGTGCCCTCGATGGCACCGCGTTTCTGCCGGAGCAACTCGGCTCGGTGCTCCGGATCGGTGACCTTTTGCCGCCGTCCCCAGGAAGCCCCGACGGCGTGAAACGCCTCCAATGTACCTGACGTTGGTCGAATTCGAGGAGTACTGCTGAGCGCAAAGCGCGCACGGCGAATCGCCTATCATGTTGGTGACTAAGCCTGCATGACCAGGAGACGCGCCGTGCGCATGACCAGCGTACTCAGGAAGCTGCTTGGGATAAAGCACCTCGTCGTTCACAACGCCAGGGCCGAGGATGGCAAGCTGGTTGTCGAGGTCCGACCCTCTTGGCGCGTTGCTCGGTGCTCGCGCTGCCACCGCCGAGTTTGGACCGTCTACGACCACCAGGAACTGAGGCGTTGGAGGCACCTCGACTTCGGGGCGTTCTGCGTTCAGCTGGAGTACCGGCCCCGTCGAGTGCCTTGCCCCTGCTGCGGTGTCGTCGTCGAGCAGATGCCCTGGAGCGACGAGCCCCGGTCGCAGTTCACGATGGACTTCGAGGACCAGGTGACCTACCTGGCCCAGCGAGTCGACAAGAGCTCCATCGAGCAGATGATGCGTCGTCGACCACCGCAACCAGCGGGTCGTCTGGGGCGGCGAAGGCAAGAGTGCCGAGTCCCTGCTCGCCTTCTTCGAACAGCTCGGTCCCGAGCGGTGCAAGGCGATCAAGGTCGTGACGATGGACATGAGCGCGGCGTTCATCAAGGCGGTCAAGTCGGCTGTCCCCAATGCCCAGCTCGTCTTCGACCGGTTCCACGTTCAGCAGCTTCTCAGCCAGGCGGTCGACCAGGTACGCAGGCAACAGTGGCGCTGCCTGCGACAGACCGACGGACCGGCAGCCAAGGCGCTCAAGAGATCCCGCTGGGCACTGCTGAAGAATCCTTGGAACCTGACGACCTCGGAGCAGGACAAGCTCGCTGCGCTCCAGGTCCACAACAAGGGACTCTACCGGGCCTACCTGCTCAAGGAGAGCTTCGCGGCAATCATGGACCGCCTCCAGCCCAACGTCGTGCGTCGCATGCTGCTCGACTGGCTGGCGTGGGCGAGCCGGTCTCGGCTCTTGCCCTTCGTCCGCGTCGCTCGCACGATTCGAAAGCACCTCGACGACATCGTGGCCTACGTTCGCTGCCGGCTGACCAACGGACTGGTCGAGGGGTTCAACACCAAGGCTCGCCTCGCGACACGCCGGGCCTTCGGCTTCCACTCGGCCCAGGCCGTACTGGCGATGATCATGCTGTGCTGCTCCGGCCTTCACCTTGCGCCCGTCGCTAAGAGGCTATCGCGTTGACCCACACTCATGTCAGGAGAGAACAAAAAAAGACTCCGGTCGCCTACGAAAGAGACCGCGAAGAAGTAGTCCTCAAACGGGAAGCTTTCGT
>JBDHGH010000300.1:0-2888 GCA_039589995.1 Gemmatimonadota bacterium
GCACATCACTGCAACGGTAGGGCCAGCGGGGAGGGCGGGATATGCGGTGGATCACACAGGAGTTCGTTGGTCTTTTGAAACCGGGGCCCCTTGCCCCCATTCGGGCCAGGGGGAGGTCGAAAAACGACAATATTCCCGCTTTCGAAGCGCTCCCGAGCGTCGGTTCGACGTTTTGCCGGGTCGAATGCCGGACTCTGCCGGTGAAACGGCAACGCGAGCGGCAACCCGCGGTTAGTGCCGAGTCATCCTGTGTCAGCGTCCGGAGCATGCGGAAGACGCCGCGCGCAAAACGGTTACCGCTCCCGAAACCGCCAGGTGCAGATTACGTAAGCTACATCGCCCCACTGACTACCCAGCGTCGCCGAGGCGGAGCGGCTCCACGCCGTCTCTCGGCTAGGAGGAAAGGGGAATGAAGTCGAGGCGTGCGTGGATGCTACTTCCCCACCTTCGCCTTCATAGGTTGGGTCAATCAATGTTCGCCGGTCGCCCACCGATGACCCCACCGCAGCTGTAGACGACCGCGCTTGCCGAGGGTGATGCCCTAGGGAGGGACGACTTTCCGGACGCCGTGGACACGTACAAAGACGCCTGAAGGGTTGCCGAGAACGCGGGTGATCTCTGAAGGACGGTCACATGAGAATCGATTCGCTGCTGCAAGACCTCCGGTTCGGGCTACGGATGCTGCACAAGCATCCGGGTCTGTCGCTCATCGTGATCCTGACGTTCGGCCTCGGTATCGGGTACACATCCACGGTCTTCAATATCACGAACGGCTTTGTTCACAAGGAACTGCCGTTCGAAGATGCCGAGCGCATCCTGGCGCTGGATCGAACGGACCCGGCGAGGAGCATCCAGTACGGGGAATTCACGGTTCCGATCCACGATTTCCTCGACTGGCGGACGCAGCAGTCGGCCTTCGAGCGGCTGGCCGCCTACTGGACCGAGGCGAAGAACCTGTCAACAGGGGAGGGTCAGCCGGAGCGCCACCAGAGTGGCTTTTTCACCGCTGGAGTGTTCGAAACCCTGAGAGTGCAACCGATCCTCGGCCGCACATTCAATGAGGGAGACGGACTGCCGGGCGCCGAGCAGGTGATCGTGCTCGGCCACGATCTCTGGATGAACCGGTTCGACGGTGCGACGGACATCCTGGGCCGGACGGTGTTCGTCGATGCGGTCCCGCGGACCGTCATCGGCGTGATGCCCGAGGGCTTTCAGTTCCCGTTCGCCGAACAGTTCTGGCTGCCGGCCTTGATGAATCCCAGCGCGGTAAGGCGAGGGGACAGACCCTTCTTCTCGGTGCTCGGCAGGCTACGGGACGACGTGTCGGCCGAGCAGGCGGAGGCGCAGATGGCGACCATCGCCGCCCGGCTGGCTCAGGAGTACCCGGCGAGCAACGAGGGAACCGGCGTAGCCGTGACGACGCTGCGGGGACGGCTCATCCCGGCGGTTCACTATGCGCTGTTCTACACCATGCTCGGCGCCACGCTCGGCGTGTTGCTGATCGGATGCGCGAACGTCGCCAACTTGCTGCTGGCCCGGTCGTCGGTGCGAGCACGGGAAGTTGCGGTGAGAAGCGCGCTCGGGGCGAGTCGGGGCCGATTGGTCACGCAGCTGTTGACCGAGGTGCTGGTCCTGGCAGTCATCGGCGGTGGCATGGGGCTGATCCTGGGGTACGTGGGCCTGGAGTGGTTCGTCGCAAAGATGTCGTTCGTACTGACCACAGCCGGCGACGGAGACGACCTCCCGTTCTGGATCCATTTCGAGCATGACGTCCGCATGCTGCTGTTTGTGGTCGGCGCCACCGTTCTCTCCAGCGTCGCCGCCGCCCTTTTCCCGGCATTCCAGGCCTCGGCAGCCAACCCCGGGGAAGCCATGAAGGCGGGGAATCGCGGATCGTCGAGCCTCAAGATGGGAAGGTTCACCGCCGTTCTGGTCACAGCCGAAGTCGCAGTATCGTGTGTCCTGTTGATTCTGGCCGGCCTCATGATCAAGAGCGTCACACAGCTGCACATGGTCGATCTTCCGTTTGCCACCGAGAACGTCTTTACCGCGCGACTCAGGCTGCCGGAGCAGGAATACCCGGGTGTGGCGAGTCGCCTCGAGTTCCACCAGCAGCTTCTCGCCGAACTGGAGGCCATCCCGGGTGGGTTGGCCACGACGCTTTCCAACGGCCTGCCAGGTCCGGGCTACGGCTCGACTGAAGTCAGCATCGAAGGCCGGACCTACGAGACAGGAGAAGAGTTGCCGCGCGTGCACGTTGGCTGGGTGACGCCCGAATACTTCGACGCGTTCGGGGCCGGCGTACTGCAGGGAAGAGTGTTCACCGTAGCCGACCACAGCGAGGCGCTACCGGTCGCCGTGGTAAACGAGACGTTTGCTCGGGTCCACCTGGCGGGCGATGCCATAGGCCGGCGCATTCGCACGTTGGACGATGGCGCCGTGTGGTTGACCGTGGTCGGGGTCGTGCCCGACCTGTCGATGAACATGTTCGGAACGGCTGGCAATCCAGCCGGCTTCTATACGCCGCTGCCGCAGAGCCGGGTGGGTAGTTACGTCGCGATGGCGATCCGCACGCAAGGTCCGCCGATGGCAATCACGCGGGACGTTCGCAGAGCGATCGCGTCGATCGATCCGCACCTGCCGCTGTTCCGCGTACTGCCGATGACCGGCGTGATGCTACGAATGACCTGGTTCTATCCGGTGTTCGGCAGGCTGTTCACGATCTTCGGTTTCACGGCGTTGTTCCTGGGCGCGATCGGGTTGTACGGAGTGATGTCGTTCGCGGTAACGCAGCGAACCAGGGAGATGGGTATCCGGATGGCGCTGGGAGCACAGAGTGGGAAGTTGGTGGGACTCGTGATGCGAAAAGGCATCATCCAGACGGCGAT
>JBDHGH010000301.1:0-5461 GCA_039589995.1 Gemmatimonadota bacterium
CACCTCGGGACAGTACTGGCTCAGTGGACAGGAGGTCTCGCAGCTGGAGGACAACGAGTTGGCGCGAATTCGAAACCGAGAGATCGGCTTCGTCTTCCAGACGTTCAACCTGCTATCCCGAACCACGGCCCTGCACAATGTCGAACTGCCGCTGATCTACTCGGGCATGTCGGCCCGGGACCGTCATCAGCGCGCAAGAGAGGCCCTGGATGCCGTCGGGCTGGCCGATCGCATGACGCACCACCCCAACGAGTTGTCGGGTGGTGAGCGGCAGCGCGTCGCCATCGCCAGGGCACTGGTCAACCAACCATCGTTGATATTGGCGGACGAGCCGACGGGCAACCTCGATTCGAAGACGTCCGGTGAGATCATGGACATTCTCGTGGGCCTGCATGAACGGGGCGAGACGATCCTGATCGTCACGCACGAGCGAGACATCGCCGCATTCTCGGAACGGCTAATCACGTTGCGAGACGGAAAGGTCGAAAGCGATTTGAACGTGTTCGACGCCGTCGTTCTGGCTTTACGACAGGTGTGGGCTCAGAAGCTCAAGTCGTTCTTCACGCTGCTGGGCGTGATCGTCGGCGTCACATTCCTCATCTCGGTCATAGCCGTGGTCGAAGGCATGAACCGGTACGTCGAAGACGACTTCGCGGGTGCGATCTTCGGCATCAATACAATCACCATCGAGCGCGTATACTCGCGCCGCGGCGATCGCGAGGACGCGCGCACGCGCCGACGCCAAGCGCGGAATCCCGACATCACCATCGCCGATGCGGAAATTCTCAATGAGAACGTGCCAGATATCTTGTACCTGGCCTACAACAACGACCGCTATCTACCGGAGGTTCGCGCGGGCCTGAACAAGCGCAAGAACGTTCGGCTGATCGGCGTGACCGACCAATACCTCGCCTTGCAGGGCTGGGATATCGTGGAAGGCCGGGGACTAACGCGGATCGACAATGCGCGCGGCATCCGGGTGGCCGTCATCGGCGACGCCATCGCAGAGAAGCTGTTCCCGGACGGATCCGCGGCGGGCAATGACATTCGCTTGGGCCCGTTCCGCTATCGTATCGTCGGCGTCCTCGAGCGCCAGGGTGGGTTCATCGGCGTGATTCGCGACGCGGCGGTGGTCATACCGTTTGGTGCGTATCAAGCCGACTTCTCCTATCGCCGCAACAGGATCGAGAACATTCAGATAAAGTTCCAGACCAGCGAGGCGATGGTCGTCGGCGAAACGACGGCGGAGGAGATTCTGAGGGCGCGGCACCAGCTGCGACCGGGCGAGGAGAACGACTTCGATATCGAAACCGCTAGCGAAGTGCTGGCCGCCTGGAACGTAATCAAGAACGTCCTGCTCGCCGCAGGGCCCGGTCTCGTTGCCGTCGCGTTGGTCGTAGGCGGCATCGTGATAATGAACATCATGCTGATGTCGGTGCTGGAGCGGACGCGAGAGATCGGCGTGCGCAAGGCGCTGGGCGCTCGGCGGGTCGACATCGTACGACAGTTTCTGGCGGAATCCGCCACGCTGTCCGCCGTGGGCGCCATCATGGGCATGTTCTTGGGCTGGGGCCTGGCATGGCTGGTCGACCTGGCTACGCCGCTGCCGGCTACGGTGCCGATGTGGTCGATCGTACTGGGCGTCAGCCTGGGGCTGTTCGTCGGCCTGGTCTTTGGAGTCTATCCGGCGGTACGGGCTTCGCGACTCGACCCAATCGTGGCCCTGAGGTACGAGTAACCTGGAGAAGTCATCATGAAGGGCACCAAGGCACTACAGGAAGGGGTCACCATCGCGCTGCAATCGCTGCGGCAGAGCAAGGTGCGAACGGGACTGACGATCCTAGGCGTCGGCATCGGTGTCCTGGTGGTCGTTGCGATGGCGGCGGTCATCCAGGGAGTGAACAGCAGCTTTGACGTGCTGGTGGAGGCATCGGGCGCCAACACCTTCTACGTGACCCGGGCCTACGGCGTGGAGATGAGTACAGGCCTCGAAGAGGACGACCCCACCTGGCGACGCAGACCGCCGATAGCCCCGAGGTTCGCTCGCTCGTTGGAGGCCCTTTCAACCATAGCCAATTCCTACGCTTCCGCCGACCTGTCCTGGCTGTCCAGCAAGCTGAGCGCCGGCGGCAACGAGACCGACGCGAGCATCTTGGCGGTGCCGTCGGACTACATGCAGACCGATGCCGGCGACATAGTTTCCGGACGTTTCTATACAAAGACCGAGGAAGAGGCCGGGCGACCGGTTGCCGTCATCGACAGCTCCGCAGCGCATGCTCTTTTCGCACCACTGGACGCCGTGGGACGAAAGATGCGGATCGGGGACCAGGCCTTCACGGTCGTTGGTGTATACAAATCACCGCCGAACCTGTTCGCCTCGCTGGGCGACGCCCGGGTGTTCGTGCCCTTCAGCACTGCTCAAAAATACTTGCTCAAGAACGTGCGTTGGGTCTCGTTCGACGAGCTGGTCTGGATCACGGTCGTGGCGAAGCCCGTGGTGAACATGACCCGAGCGATCGATCAAGTCACCGGTCGACTACGAGCGCTGCGCGGTCTCGGGCCCGGCGAAGGGGTCATCGCGGTGATGGTCGTCTCCGTAACCGAGCGTACTCGCGAGATCGGCATCCGCAAAGCTCTGGGCGCCACGAAGCGTGACATCATGTGGCAGTTCCTGGTAGAGGCGGCAACGCTCACCACCGTGGGCGGTGCCTTCGGGCTGGCCGTCGGGGCCATCGTCGCGTGGGTGCTGAACACGTTCACGCCGGTGCGTTCACCGGGATCGTCTTCGGCCTGTTCCCCGCAGTGCGAGCGGCCCGTCTCGATCCGGTGGCGGCTCTGCGCTACGAATAGGGTACGGTGACCTCGTTGGCCGCGTTGGATCTTCTGGCTATCGCCCCTCACCCGGACGACGCGGAGCTTCTTTGCGGCGGCACGCTCACCCTGGCGGCTGATCAAGGGTACAATACCGGGATATTGGATCTGACCGCCGGCGAGTTGGGCTCGTACGGATCGCGAGAACAGCGGAAGGCCGAGTCGGATTCGGCCGCTGCTATCCTGGGCCTGGCGACACGAGCTTCGTTGGGCCTGCCCGACGCCCGGATCAGCAACGACGAAGACAGCCGGCGGAAGCTCATCGAGGCGATCCGAGATCTCCGTCCACGAACCGTCATGCTTCCCTACTACGAGGGACGCCATCCCGATCACCGGGTCGCTGCAGAGTTGAGCTACGACGCCTGCTATTTGGCTGGATTGAAGAACTACCCGGCCTCGGGCGCGCCCCACCGACCGGAAAAGGTCCTCTACGCTCTCGCCTATCGAGAGCATTCGGTGAAACCCACTTTCGTCGTCGATACGAGCGATAGCTTCGAGCGGAAGCTGGAAGCGATAAGGTGCTACGCCTCTCAGTTCGACGGGGTCAAGTCTCTGGGTGAGTTGTTCCCGGCCGAAGTGCCGCTGTATGACCTGGTAAGAATCCAGGACGCTCATTATGGGTCGTTGATTCGCGCCGCCTACGGCGAGCCGTTCTTGTCGCGAGAGACGATGATGGTGAGCGATGTTGTTGCGTTGCCGGTGAGTAGTTTTTAGAAGGAATCCAGGGCTGTAGGTCGATTCAATTAACCTCGAAAGAACTATGTTGGAGTCGCGGGCGCGGGACGCGGGCGCGGGCGCGTCGTCAGCGAGGACGGATTGGGCCGGTGTTTGCACTCCCCTCATCGCACTGCCAACTCAAGTACTCGATTGCTCAATTACTCAATTACTCACACTTCCCAATACCCTACCGGGTCATAGTTTCATCGCATGACCCAGAAGCGTATCTACCTGGACTACTCGGCCACCACGCCGCTACGGCCGCAGGTTCGTCGAGCGATGGCGCCCTTCCTTAACGAAGTGTACGGCAATCCTTCGAGCGTGCACGCGCTGGGGCGCGACGCTCGGTTGGCAGTGGAGGACGCGCGACGTGGGCTGCTGGCCACGCTGGGAGCGAGCGAGGGGCACCTGGTGTTCACGGGGTCGGGAAGCGAGGCCGACAATCTGGCCATTGTTGGCTTTGCGAGGCGGAACCCGGGCGGGTGCATCATCCGTTCGAGTATTGAGCACAAGGCCGTCATCGCGGCGACTAAGGCGCTGCAGGCCGAGGGCTACGATGTTCGGGTCGTTCCCGTCGACGGGCACGGCGTAGTGGATGTGGCAGCGTTGCAGGAGCTCGTCTCGGGTGTGGAAGGCAGCGCGCTGGTGTCGGTCATGTGGGCGAACAACGAGACCGGGGTGATTCAGCCGATGAGCGAGATAGGGGAGCTGTGCCGAGCACACGGCGCCGTCCTCTTCTCGGACGCGGTGCAGGCGTTCGGCAAGGTCGCCGTGGAGCCGCTGGACGCTGGCGTGGATATGATCGCGCTGGCAGCTCACAAGCTCGGCGGACCCAAAGGCGTGGGAGCACTATTCACTGGGCGGGCGATGGATCTGGAGCCCGTGGTCTACGGTGGGGGCCAAGAGAGTGGCCTGAGGGCGGGGACGGAGAACGTGGCCGGCCTTGCCGGGTTCGCGGCCGCGGCAGAGTCCGCCGCCGATGGGCTCACGGACGAGGCTGCGCGGCTGTCGTCGCTGCGGGACCATTTGGCCGCGGGCCTGCTGGCGGCGCTTCCGGAAATCGTCATCAATGGATCGGACGCGCCCGAGCGGCTGCCCAACGTGCTGAGCGTCTCGGTTCCAGACGTGGACATCGAGGGGCTGCTGACGTCACTCGATCTCGAGGGCATCTGCGTATCATCGGGTTCGGCGTGCACCACGGGCAGCGTCGAAGCATCGTACGTCATGCAGGCGATGGGGCGTGAGGGCGACTACGCGGCAAACACGATCCGCATCAGCATGGGCTGGGAAACCCACGCCGACGACATCGCGTACGTGGTTGACACTTTCCCGAAGCTAGTCCACCGGGTACGCGAATACTCGAACCGGCCCTAGACGAGTCTCTGACGAAGTGACCGAAACGAACGACACAATTCGCGTCCTTGCGGCGATGAGCGGCGGTGTCGACTCGTCGCTGGCAGCCGCCTTGCTCAAGCAACGCGGCTATGACGTCATCGGTGCGACCATCAAGACTTTCTGTTACGGAGAGTTTCCGGGTTCGTCGAAGACGTGTTGTGGCCTTGAAGGAATCGCCGACGCCCGAGCCGTGGCTCATCGCCTGGAAATCCCCCACTACGTGTTCGACCTGGAGGACGAATTCACGCGCGACGTCATCGACGATTTCGTCAGCGAGTACGCCAGCGGTCGCACGCCCAACCCATGTGTGCGCTGCAACTCGCACACCAAGTTTCGCGATCTTCTAAGACGAGCACGCATGCTTGGATGCGATCGAATCGCTACGGGCCACTACGCCAGAACTGATCGCTCGAACGGGCGCAACCGGTTACTGCGAGCGGCGGACCGCTCCAAAGACCAAACTTATTTCCTGTGGGGA
>JBDHGH010000302.1:0-4917 GCA_039589995.1 Gemmatimonadota bacterium
TCGGGTGCCGGCAGCGTTACAACGTTCAGGGTGCCGTCCGTCGGCGTGTCGCCCGCCGAACTCCAGCGGCCCAAACCAATCACAGCGATGTGGACGGCCAGTGAGATGCCCAGGCCTATGCCGAGGATCCGTGCATAGTTGGTACGCTTGCCTCTCATGCTTCCTCCTCTTAGGCGGTGAGGCGACTGGCCACACCGTCCGCCCCGGAAGACGTTGCTCGGCCTATCTGTATTTCCGCTTACGGCAAAGTGGCTGCTACACCTGAATAAACACCGCTGGATAGTTGGGTGTTCCATTCGTTGGTGCGTGTTGCGCATGCCTACATTACACCCATCTTTGCGAAGTCTTTGCTTCCCGTCAAGTGTTTCCCAGCGACTCGATGCCGAATCGCTGATTCCCTTAGCGCCCGGAGCGATATGATCCATCTGATTTGTGCCGCAGCCCTTGCTGTCCTGTCCGGGCAGACCCCGATCGCATACGAGATTTCATTTCCCAACGCTGTACACCACGAGGCGGAGGTCCGGGTCACCTTCTCCGACCTGCCGGAGGGTCCGCTCCAGGTCCGAATGAGCCGCACCTCGCCGGGTCGTTACTCGCTGCACGAGTTCGCCAAGAACGTCTATAGCGTGAGCGCCCACGATGGAATGGGAGGCCAACTGGATGTCGTTCGTGCCAATCCCCACCAATGGGACGTCTCCCGGCACGATGGCACCGTTGTCTTCAGCTACACACTCTACGCCGACCGCGCGGATGGCACATACTCCGGCGTCGATCGGACCCATGCGCACCTGAACATCCCGGCCACGTTCGCCTGGGCTCGGGGGCTGCACGACCGTCCTGTTGTCGTCACCTTCAACCCGCCTCCGGAATCGAATTGGCGAGTGACGACGCAGCTGGCGCCGACCGACGACCCCCTGACCTTCACGGCGCCCGACTTGGATTACTTCATGGATAGCCCCACCGAGCTGAGCGCGTTCTCGCTTCGTGAGTGGCCTGTCACGTCGGGCGATCGCGAGTACACGATCAGGGTGGCCGTCCACCACGATGCGGGCGATGCGGACGTCGACCGTTACGCGGACCTGGTGCGCCCTATCGTCGACGAAGCTGCCGCGGTCTTCGGCGCATTCCCCGAGTTCGATTACGGGACCTACACCTTCATCGGCGACTACCTCCCTCATGTCTACGGCGATGGGATGGAGCACCGAAACTCGACGATCGTTTCCATTCCTATGCCGCTGTCCGAGGTCGGTCCGGGAAGCACGGGGGTTATCGCACACGAGTTCTTCCACGCCTGGAACGTAGAACGGATACGTCCGCGCAGCTTGGAACCCTTCGACTTCGAGGCGGCCAACCTCTCCGGCGAGCTCTGGTTCGCCGAGGGCTTCACCAGCTACTACGGCGGCTTGATACTGAGACGTGCCGGCTACCTGAACGACCGCGAGTACGCGGCGCGGATTTCGGACGGTGTCAGCACCATCGTCCTCGGGCCCGGTCGCGACTACCACAGCGCCGCCAACATGAGTCAGCTGGCAACCTTTGTCGATCGTGCCCAGTTCAATGACCCGACGAACCAACTGAACACTTTCATCTCTTACTACACGTGGGGCGCGGGACTGGCGCTGGCCCTCGACCTGACGCTCCGCTCGCACTACGACTTCGAGCTGGACGATTACATGCGGGCGGTTTGGACCGAGCACGGTGTCACCGAGAATCCTTACACGATCGAAGACCTCGCCAGAATTCTCGGAGATTTGACGGGTGATCCTCGCTTCGCCCACGGGTTCTTCAACCGCTACGTCCTCGAACACGATGCACCGGACTTCGAGCGGCTATTGGCCGAGGCCGGTCTTTTGCTCAGGCAGAAACACCCGGGGCAGGCCACTGTCGGCTGGGCCGAGCTATCGTTCGGCGAACACGGCGCCGAGGTGCTATCCGCTACGCAGGTCCAGACCCCGCTCTACGAGGCAGGGGTCGACAGGCGCGATGTGATTCTCAGTCTCGACGGCCGTCCCGTAAGAAGCCAGCACGACATCGATGCCGTCACACAGGCTCGCCGGCCCGGCGATGTCATCGAGATCGAGTTCGAGCAGCGGGGAGAGCACGTTAGCGCGATGTTGACGCTGATGGAGAACCGCTGGCTCGAGGTTGTGCTCCGTGAAGACGCCGGTCTGGTCCTGACGGATGAAATGCGGGCCTTCAGGGAGAGGTGGCTTGGGTCTAGAGTGTCTGGGAGTAGGTGAGTAAACGAGTAATTGAGCAATCGAGACTGCGAGTTTTGAAGTTGGTCTCCGTGCTAGATCCCAACTCATATCTCGCAGTCTCTTTTTCTCTATTACTCGTTTACTCAACCACTCCCACAACTCCTCCCTGACACCCCGCGCCCCCTTCCTGCGTATTGGGTCGTGTGCCGTTTCGTTCCCGACCTCAGCCGATGAGGAAATTGATCTAAATGGACGCTCTTGTTGCCGACCTCCGCTATGCCACGCGCCGGCTGTTGCAGCGGCCGGGGTTCACTCTCATCGCTTTGCTCACCATGGCGTTGGGGATCGGCGCGAACACCGCGATCTTCAGCGTTGTCAACTCGGTTTTGCTTCGCCCGCTTCCGGTCGAGGCGCCCGAGCGGTTGGTCGAGATCTATTCTCAAGAAGGTGACGAGGAGCCCCTCACGCAGGCATACCCCGACTACCTCGATATACGAGATCGAGGTGACCTGTTCTTGGGGGTGACCAGCTATACCGCGGATTTCTTCAGCGTGAGCACCGGGGTGGAGTCAGAGGTGGTTCTGGGTGAGTCGGTGGCGGGTAATTACTTCTCTTCGTTTCCGGAGAGGACGACGCGCGCGGAGCCCCCCCGGTGGTCGTGATCAGTCACGGACTTTGGAAGCGCCGATTCGCTTCCTCGCCTGACGTGGTGGGACAGACCCTGCGAGTGAAGGGTCGCCCGTTCGAGATCATCGGTGTAGCATCGCCGAAGTTCAAAGGGCTCTTTGTCGGCTTTTCCTCCGAGCTTTGGATTCCTCTAGCGGCCGACGTGTCGTTCGCCGCTGGCCGGGATCTTCTCGATGACCGCGATTCACGCTGGCTGTTCGTCAAAGGGCGACTGCAACCGGGCGTGACGCCGGACCAGGCGCAGGCTGGACTGGACGTGCTGGCCGAGCAGCTTGCGGGAACCTATCCGGAGACGAACGAGGATCGGCGGTTTCCTCTCGTGCCGACGACCGATGTCAGACTGATTCCGATCGTCGATCGCGCGCTCGTACCTGTTGCGACTCTACTCATGGTCGTCGTCGGGTTGCTGCTTCTGATCGTGTGTACGAACCTGGCCAATCTGCTCCTCGCCCGCGCGCTGGCCCGACGCAAGGAAATCGCGATCCGGCTGGCCGTCGGTGCCCGACGAGGGCGCCTCGTCCGCCAGCTGCTGACCGAGAGTCTGCTACTGGCGCTGATAGGCGGAACGCTCGGCCTGGTCCTCGCCTGGTGGACGGCGAAGCTTCTGGTCAGCTTCCAGCCGCCGGTCATGTTCAAGCTGTCTCTCGATCTCGGGTTGGATGGTCGGGTACTGGCCTTCACTTTCCTCATTTCTGTTCTGGCCGGCGTCGTGTTCGGACTCGCCCCGGCCCTGCAAGGGACCAAGCCAGAGCTCCTCCCGGCTCTGAAGGACGACCTGGACAGCTCGTCCCGGCGGTATCGATTGTTCGGCCTCCGGAACTCTCTCGTGATCGTTCAGGTCGCTGTCTCGCTCGTTCTTCTCATCGGTGCCGGCTTGTTCTTACGCAGCTTGATGGGAGCGCAGGCCGTAGACCCCGGCTTCGAGCGAGAGCGAGCGGCCATCATGACGGTCGCGCCGGAGCTGGCCGGCTACGAGCGGACCCGAGTCGAGAACTTCTACTCGGACCTGTTGGAGCGGGCGCCGACGTTTGCCGGCGTGGAATCTGCCGCTCTGGCCAGTCACATGCCTCTGGGTGTGGCGGTCAATACGAACTCGCTTTACGTTGAGGGCGCCGACGTTTTGCCGGACGAGGCGCCAAGCATCGACGTCACTGCGATCAGTCCGGGCTACTTCGAGACGATGGGCATCCCGCTGCTGCGCGGACGAGATTTCTTGAAGAGGGACGACGAATCAACGCCGCTGGTTGCGATCGTCAACGAAGCCGCGGCGCGTCGGTTCTGGCCGGGCGAGGATGCTGTTGGCAAACGCTTCCGATTGGGCGATCCCGAGAGTGATCCGCGCGAGATCGTCGCTATCGCGCGGGATACGAAAGTCCGGACGCTAGGCGAAGAGCCGCGTCCCTATCTCTACCTACCGTACGGCCAAAACTACCGAAGCATCATGTCGCTCATCGTGCGAACGGGCAACGCTCCGGAAAGCCTGCTACCGGTTCTGCGGCGCGAAGCTCTATCGCTGGACGAGAGCCTGCCGATTATGGAATTGAAGACGATGGAGCAGCATCTGGGCATCATGCTCTTTGGGCCGAGGATGGGCGGGATGCTGCTGGGCGTTTTCGGCGGGCTGGCCGTCCTGTTGGCGACGATCGGTCTCTATGGAGTCGTGTCTTATGCTGCGGCCCAGCGAACGCGGGAAGTCGGGATCCGTGTCGCGTTGGGCGCTCGACCGGTGGATGTGGTGCGCCTGGTCACCGGCGAGGGGATGATGCTGGTGGGCGTGGGTGCCCTGATCGGCCTGGTATCGGGGTTTGCAGCCACGCAACCGCTGGGGAATCTGCTTATCGGAGTGAACGTGTCGAATCCGACGACCGTTCTTGGGGTGACGCTGATTCTCGTCGGCGTGGCTTTCCTGGCGACGCTGATTCCTGCGGTGCGGGCAGCGCGCCTGGATCCGACCACAGCTTTGCGGCGGGAGTAGAGTTGATTGGGAGGTCAGAGTAAACGAGTAATAGAGCAATCGAGACTGCGAGTT
>JBDHGH010000303.1:0-4072 GCA_039589995.1 Gemmatimonadota bacterium
TAGGCCGGGAGGGGATCGAACCCTCAACCTACGGATTAAGAGTCCGTTGCTCTGCCAGTTGAGCTACCGGCCTATGGTTGAAGGACTGGCAAAACTAGCCGTCCAAGCCCCCGCGTCAATCCCCGAACCGTTGTAGCACCTCGGGCCGAGGTTCAGGGAAGCGATCCGGATTGATCGCCCAGGCCAGCGCCTCCAGCCCGTCGATCAGACGCGGCCCGGCCCGGGTGAAGTAAGCCCCATCCCCGAGGAAGACCCGATCCCCACGCTTGGCGCTCAGCTCCCACCATCCCGGCCGCTCGCTGAAGACGTGCATCTCGGAGCGCAGCCTTTCGACATCCATGTCCTCGCACGCGATGACCAGAACCTCGGGGTTGTGGTGCCTCAATTCGGCCCAGTGGAACCGGGTCGGCGACAAGCCCGACGTATTCAGGGGATCGACGCCACCGGCCACCTCGATCATCTGAGGGATCCAATACCCGCCCGAGAAAGAGGGATCCAGCCACTGGACGAACGAGACGAATCGGCGGCGCGCGCCCTGTGCCGCAGCTTCGACGGCCTCGATGCGTTCCCGCATCCCCTCGACCAGCTCGCGTGCTTCGCTCATGCGCTGAATCGCGAAACCCACACGGTTGTGATCGTCGAGGACATCGTCGAGATGCCGTGGATATAGAATCATCAGCTCGGGTCGCGGATTGAGCCCCTCGGCGATGGCCCGCACGCCGGGAAGCGAAACCAACGAAAAGTCGCCGGGGCCCTGGGTAATGACCACATCGGCCTGACACCCCCACATCGCGGTCTCGTCCAGGCGGAATAGGCTGCCGAACTTGCGGTTGGTCTCGACCTTCTCGTGGTAGATCTCGGCGCTGGTCATCTCGCTGGGGTCGAAGCGCGCCTTGGTCACGACTTTGCGCTCTGAGATTTCCGGCGGATAGTCGCACTCGTGGGATATACCCACGACATCGTCGCCGGCCCCCAGAGCGAATGCGATCTCCGTAGCTGTGGGAAAGAGGCTAGTAATCCGCATCAGGGAGGGAACGCCGTTGGCCGGTCTCCAGCTCGCGGCGGAATCGCTCGGCTTCCACCAGCCGAGATCGTGCACTACATCCTCCAACTGCGCCATGCGCGCCTCGACCTCAGACTTGTCGGCTTTCAGGCCCTTCATCTTCGCATATTCGCGAAAGAGGGGGCGCACCACCACGTGGGTGGCCAGCGCCAGACTGGGCACGCCTATGACGAAGATGATGGCCAGTATGCCTGCTATTTCTTCCAATCGGGGTCTCCAGGAAAGACTTGCAGCGCCGCGCTTGCGCCTCGGAACATAGGCGCAAAGCAGCGCGATCGGTAGCCCCGGCGGCCGTTTCCGGGCGTCGGCCGCAGGCCAACCTTTTGGCCCCTCGGGCTGTCCAACTCGGTTGACAAAACTCGAGGCTCTTCATTCTGCCAGCCGCGCTGGCCGCGTTCACCTGCGCTGCAGTCGCGCTGCCCGTCACTGCGACAGCGATGCCGCAGGCCAAAGTCGTCCAGGACGACGACTGGTGCGACGACGGTTCCCACGATGACGACGGCGAGCGGGTTTGCGAAGTGCGCGAGGCGACACTCGAAGCCAACCGCAGCGTCATCGACGTCGACGCCAGCCCCAACGGCGGCGTTCGGGTCGAGGGCTGGGACAGGAACGAAATCCTGGTCCGCGCCAAGGTCGTGGCCCGCGCCCGCTCCGAGTCGGACGCCCGAGCCATAGCCCAAGAAGTCGAGCTGGACCTGGGCGGTAGGATCCACGCCGAGGGCCCCAAGACCGGGAAGAAAGAAGGATGGTGGGTCAGCTACCGCGTCTACGTCCCTCACAACTCTAACCTGAACCTCGAGAGCGTGAACGGCGGCATCTCGATCTCCGAGGTCTCTGGTGAAATAGATTTCCGGACGACGAACGGCGGAGTTGTTCTCGACGCGCTGGCGGGAGACGTTAACGGCTCGACGACAAACGGCGGTGTTAAGATCGAGCTGACCGGCAACGGTTGGGACGGGAGCGGCCTCGACGTACGGACTACGAATGGCGGCGTGAAACTCGCTATCCCCGATGGCTACAACGCCGAGCTGGAATCGGGAACGGTGAACGGCGGTTTCCGCATCGAATTCCCTATCACCGTCCAGGGACGTATCGATCGCAGAATCGAGGCCGTGCTGGGCGACGGCGGCAAGAAGATCCGCGTCCACACGACCAACGGTGGTGTCGTAGTCGAACGGGCCTGAAGCGACGACGCGTAGAAGCAAAAGACCAGGGCGATGGGCTCGTCCCATCGCCCTGTTTTCCATCCTATCCGCATTGGACCCCAGCTTGCCCGAGTCCCCCAATCCCCATAACATCACGTTTCTCCCTGCAGCAAATGGAGATTCCTACAAGCCCCCCAGCTACCGGTCTGGCATACACCGGGAGAATAAGTGCGGTTGATCTCCTACTAATGCGGAGGAAAGCCTGAAAGCCAGCGCCGTGAAAACTGCGTTATCTAGGAGTTTGAGTATGGATCGAAAGGCGTTGATTGGTGCCGCTATTCTCCTGATGGGACTCCCGATCAATGGGTCGGCACAGAAATTCGAGGTCGCGCCGTACGTCGGGTACCGGTTCGGCGGCAAGTTCACGAACGTCAACGATCCAAACAACTCGCTGGTGAACACGCTCAAGGTCGAGAACTCTTTCGCCTTTGGCCTCATCGCGGACTTCTTTGTCACGCCCGCCGTGGCAATCGAGGGTTCTTTCGCCTACCAACCCACCCAGATGAAGGCCGACATTCCAAACATGCCCTTCGAGCTCTTCGATCTGAAGGTGACCTGGTATCAAATCGGCCTGCGCTTCGAGACACCTCGCCAAGACGAGCCCAAGCCCCGGGGTTTCCTTTCCGTGACCGGAGGCGCGACGAGCCTGATGGCGTCAGACAACGGGACCGAGACGAAGCCCAGCTTCGGTTTCTCACTCGGCGGCGAGTACTTCTTCAGCAAAAACGTCGGAGTCGTACTCCTAGGCCGCTACATGGGCACGTTCTTCAACTCGAACGACCAGTTCTTTTGCCCCGAAGTCGGCGGCGACTGCCTCCAACTCCCGAGCAGCACCACGATGCATCAGGCCGAAATCTCGGGCGGCGTGGTCTTAGCCTTCTAGCGACGAGGGGCACGGCGGAACTGAGGTATTCGAGAATGGGCTCGGGCGGACGATGTAGGGCTTCCAACGCGGCGTTGTGTGCTGCGACTCTCGTGCTGATGGGGTCCACGGCCCTCACCGCCTGCGGGGCACGTGACTTTCCTGAAACCCCCGTTTCCCCCACGAGCCCGGGCGACCTCGACGCCGTCGTCTACCTGATCGGTGACGCCGGCTCAGCTACGCCTGAAACTCCCAACATCGTCCATTTACGCCGCGAGGTGGCCGAGGTATCGATGAAGGCTCCAGTCGTCGTCGCGTTCCTCGGCGACAACATCTACGAACACGGCCTGCATCCCCAGGGCCACCCCAGTCACGAGCGGGACGTGGGTTACCTCGAAGCCCAGATCGACATCGTTCGCGGCACTTCGGCCAAAGGCGCGTTCGTGCCCGGCAATCACGACTGGGGCTACGGAGACCAGCGCGGTGCCGAACAGATCCGACGCCAGGGCGAGTACCTCACCGCTGTGGCGGAAGACGGTGCGGCCGATGTCGCGCTAATGCCGTCTGCCGTCTGCCCGGGTCCGAACACCCTGAGCGTCGGCGAGTCGGTGTTGCTGGTGATGCTGGAGACCGACCTCTGGCTGCGGAGCGACCAACCGGGCGAAGACTGCGAGAACCAGTCCACCGCTGAGGCGTTGAGTGCCCTGGCCCGCGTGCTGCGTGAGAACGGCGAGACCGAAGATCGTCACGTGTTGATCCTAGGGCACCACCCCCTCGAAACGTACGGTCAGCACGGCGGTTACTTCGGAGTCAGCGACCAGTTTTTCCCCGGTCTCAACTTGTGGAAATATCTGTACATCCCGTTGCCGTTCCTCTACCCGATCGCCCGGAACTCGGGGATCTCATCCCAGGATATGTCGAGCTCGAAGAACAAGCGTATGC
>JBDHGH010000304.1:0-2786 GCA_039589995.1 Gemmatimonadota bacterium
AGGCCGACACCACTAGCGGCTCAGGACAACGCGACCTGCCTGATGTGTCATGCCTCGACCTCCATGTTCCAGGGGCTCGAGGATCCCGAGCGTTTTGTCGTCGGTGAAGAGGAGTTCACCGGTTCGGTTCACGGAGCCCTCGAATTGTCCTGTATCATGTGTCACCAGGATCTGGTCGGCGCACAGTTCCCTCACGCCACCGAAGTGGCGTCGCCCGACTGCGGCGCCTGCCACAGTGCGGTTCAGCAAACGTATGCCGAGAGTCTGCACGGCTACGCGTGGAACCGGGGCAACCCTCGAGCTCCAACGTGTGCCAGCTGCCACGGCAGCCACGAGATCCTGGCGGCCAGCGATCCGCGATCGAGGACTCATCGGGTCCGCGTGCCGACGACGTGTGCCGAATGCCACGGCGCGGCGGGTCTGCTGACCGACCAGATCGTCAAGCTTCCCGTGACCTATAGCGCTTATGCGGCCTCGGTCCACGGAGCCGCCAACGGCCGGGGCATAGCCGCGGCGGCGTCGTGCTCCGACTGCCATGGGATCCACGATCTCAAGGGCCCGGTCGATCCGGCTTCGCGGATATATCCCGCGAATGTCTCGTCGACGTGCGGACAATGTCACCCGGACGTCCAGCTCGAGTACGACGGTTCGATCCACGGCCGGGCGCTGCAGGCGGGAATTCACGACAGCCCGACGTGCAACGACTGTCACGGCGAGCATCTGATTCTGAGGACGCACGATCCGGAAGCGAAGACCTACGCCGCCCAGCTGGCCACCGAGACCTGTGGGGAATGCCACGACGATCCGATCATCATCGCGAAGTACAATATGCAAGGCGGAGTCGTCGGGTCGTATGTCGACAGCTACCACGGCTGGGCGGCGCGCTGGGATGATCTCGAGTCTGCAACGTGCGTGAGCTGTCATGGTGCCCACCTGGTGTTGCCGGCGTCGGACTCGACATCGGCCATTCATCTCTCGAACGTGGTTGCGACATGCCGCCAGTGCCATCCCAACGCCGACTCCAGATTCGCCGCCAGCTACACGCACGAGAGCGCGTCGATCACGGCCAACCCGATCAACCGCATCTTACGCCGCATCTACTTGTGGGCGATCGCTCTGATCATTGGCGCCATGCTGCTCCACAACGTGCTGATCATGAACTACTTCATGGTCGAGCGTTACAGGGAAGAGAAGAAAAGCAAATTCGTAAAGCGCTTAGACAAGACGCAGATTTTCCAACACCTGCTCACGACGATCGCTTTCGTCGCCCTGGTTATTACCGGTTTCGCGTTACGGTTTCCGGATGCCTGGTGGGTACGGTTGCTAGCCGAATTGGGCCTGACCGAAGGGACGCGTGGAGATCTGCACCGTGTGTTCGCCGTGGTGATGATGATCACGGCGGTCTACCACATGTGGTATCTATTCCTGACAAAGCGCGGTATGCGTGATTTCAAGGCGATGTGGCCCAGTTGGCAGGATTTCAAGGATATCTTTTCTTCTGTGGCCTTCTACATGTGGCGCCGGAAAGAGAGGGTAGAGTTCGGACGCTACGACTACATGCAGAAGGCGGAGTACTGGGCGCTGGTCTGGGGCACGCTAGTCATGATCATGACCGGTTTGATCCTTTGGTTCCCGGCGGAATCGGTGAGGCTCTTTCCCAGCTGGATCGTCCCGGCCTCTCAGACCATTCACTACTACGAAGCCTGGCTCGCGACGTTGGCGATCATCGTCTGGCACTTCTTCTTCGTCATCTTCCATCCAGAGGAATATCCCATGAGCTGGGCCTGGATCACCGGCAAGATGTCGGAAGAGGCGGCGAAGAAGCACCACGGTCGTTGGCACGAGGAGTTGACCGGTTCCGCGAGCGAGGAATGATTTCACTGTAGCCCCCACAGTTGATTCGATAGGAGGCCCGTAATGAAGAAATTGCTTCTTGCGTTCCCGCTGGTGATGATCATCACTGCCGCGAGGAGTAACGAGGACGAGCTGTTGAAGCGCGCGCAGGCGCTGTTCAAGCCGCTGCCCGATACCCCGCCCGCCCTCGAGAACACACCCATGACGCCCGAGTCCATCGAGTTGGGCAAGATGCTGTTTTTCGAGCCGCGGCTTTCGTCCAGTTGGCTGATCAGCTGCAACACCTGCCACAATCTCTCGCTGGGCGGGGTCGACCTGCTGGAGACGTCGGTTGGCCATGGCTGGCAGAAGGGCCCGAGGAACTCCCCGACGGTGCTGAACTCCGTATTCAACATCGCTCAGTTCTGGGACGGTCGAGCGAAGGACTTGATGGAGCAGGCCATGGGCCCGGTGCAGGCCGCCGTCGAGATGAACAACACGCCCGAGCGTGCGGTCGCGACGCTGAAGAGCATACCCGAATACGTCGACAGGTTCGAGACTGTCTTCCCGGACGACGACGACCCGGTGACGTTTGAGAACATGGCCCGGGCCATCGAAGCTTTCGAGGCCACGCTCCTCACACCCGAGTCCCGTTTCGATCAGTACTTGAAGGGAAAGAGCAACGCTCTCGGTGCCATGGAGAAGAAGGGACTGGAATTGTACTTGGACAAGGGCTGCGCGGCCTGTCACGGCGGAGTGAACGCCGGTGGCAACGGGTATTTCCCGTTCGGCGTGGTGGAGAAACCGGACGCCGATGTCCTTCCGCCTGAAGACAAAGGTCGATTTTCCGTGACGAATACCGCGGCGGACGAGTACGTCTTCAAGTCTCCATCGCTGCGCAACATCGCGCTGACCGCGCCCTATTTTCATTCAGGAGCGGTCTGGAGCCTGGA
>JBDHGH010000305.1:0-2763 GCA_039589995.1 Gemmatimonadota bacterium
CTGTGAGCGTTTGGGTGCGCGTAGCGGTCTAACAAACGTTTGCCGCACCTTCGGTTACCTTGGCGCTGGCCGGGCGAAGCAGGGCCGACTTCGTGCAGTCGCCAGCTCGCCCGGCCAGATGCCGCTCTCGGTTCCTCATGCACTGTGCGGATATCCGATATGCATTGTGCGTGTGAGAGAAAGGGCGGTCCCCGAAAGGAACCGCCCCTGTCGTAGTCTCTGCCTCCAAGTTGTCTACTTGTCTAGGACCCTGACAGCGTCGCAGCCCTCAATCGGAGTGCCGCTTGTGGTTGCACCTGTGACGCACGCTTCAGTGTCACCCGGCTGAAGTCCCGTCTCTTTCTGTCGGTAGTGCGACACCAGGTCCGTGAAGCCGTCGCCGTTCACGTCCTGGAGGTGATCGGCGTACACATCCGGATCGGTCAGGTCGTGCCTCGGGCTGGCGCCGGCCGGACCGAAGGTCAGGGTGGTGACGTCGATGTCGGTGACGTCGAACAGGTCGCCGCCCAGGATCGCGACCGGGACCACGCCGTTGCTCTTCGGGTTGACCGAGTTCGGATCGCTTCCCGGCTTGATGGCAATCTGTATGTCTACGGGCGTCAGAGGAAGATAGGTGAAGTCGTCAAACCTCAACGTGGTTCCACCTGAATATGGAGGTAGCATCAACGAGCGCTAGGACTAGGGCCTGCTGCCGCTAACTGTTATCGGTTGCTGTTGCCTGGCTGAGCAGGTGAGCGCATGATGCGACGTGCCTCATCGATGCCACCCCTGTACGGGGACCCGCGTTGTATTCACCCACCGAAACCGCAGTTCCCGTCCCGGTCCGACCTCGGCGCGTTGGCCCCAAGCGCCCGTTCGCTGCAGGCAGGAGCCAAGGCAGACGCGGTTTCGCCCCGGCTACGGCGTGCTTGACCACACGTTGTTCTCCCGCCGCACGTCGGGTAGCACCTGCGCCAGATCGATCTCGACTCTCTTCACCTCGAGTCGAAACTCTCGGGCGTGGGTTTGGGGATTGCGCTGAATCCGATATATCGTTAGATATATCTACACGATATATCGGTCCGATATGTCGCCCGATATGTCTTCTATACGCCGTTTCCGCCCGGCCCGGATTCAACGGCCGGCCCAGCAGTCGAGGAGTTATCATGAGCAGAAGGAACCGAGAGCGGGGATTCGACGTGTTCGCCGCTTGCTTCGGCCCCAAAGGGTTCAACTTCGGGTCGAGCGGCCGCGGCATGCGCTTCCGCATGTTCGACCGTGGCGACCTGAAATACGTGATTCTGCGCCTATTATCCGAGAAGCCGATGCACGGCTACGAGGTGATGCGGGCGCTGGAGGAGGAGTCGGGGGGCTGCTATTCGGCCAGCCCGGGCTCGGTCTACCCTACCCTGCAGATGCTGGAAGACCAGGGCTACGTGGTCTGCGAGGAGAAGGAAGGCAAGAAGGTCTACAGCATAACCGAGGCGGGACAGGAGTTCTTGAAGGAGAACGGGGACGTGGTGGACGACATCCTGGACCGGGTGAGCAGCTTCACGGACCGATTCTTCAACTCGGAGATGTCGGATCTGACCCGCTCGTTTCGAAAGCTTGCCCAGGTTACATTTGAGCGGGGCCTCCGCTGGTCGGAGACCCCCGACGAGCTGGCCCGCATGCAGGAGATCCTGGAGCGGGCGGCTCGCGAGATCGAGGAAATCAAGCCGGGCGCAGCGACGGCTGACGAGCTCTAGCGCCTGGAGGTCGGATCATGGAGTTCAGCTGGGGATTCATCGCGTTATTCTTCGTCATCTTCATGGGCTGCGGGCGCATGTGCGGCTGGGGCCTGCGCCACAGGAAACGGCACAACGAGGTCGAGCAGATGAAGAACGTCGACGACCTCCGGCTGTCGAACCTGGAAGCGCGGGTCATAGGTCTCGGTCGCAGACGGAGTGAGCGGCTGGTTACCGACGCTGTCTACGAGAACGACCGCGACTCGGATCGCGAGCCGGCACGCCTGAAGGAGAAGCGCAAATCGCCGCTAGAGGAGCTGCAGGAGAGGTTCATCGAGGGGCGGTTGACGGTGGATGAGTACGAGAAGGAGTTGGATCGGTTGGAGCGGATTGAGTAGATGGTGCGGTGGTGAGTGGTGTGGTGGTGCGGCGGTGGGTGCGGAAGACAGAGGTTAGATGAAGCACGTCATACTCAGTGTGCCGGACATGAGTTGCGGCGGTTGTGCCGATACGGTGAGGACCGCCCTCGAGAGCCTCGAGGTGGTGAAGAGCGCCGACGTTTCCCTGGAGGAGAAGACCGTCGCGGTCGAGCTCACCGACGACGTGACGCTGGACGCCATCATCGGCGTCGTGACCGCGGCCGGCTATAAGGCGACTCTGATCGGATAAAGACTGCCTTGGACCTGGCGACCTATCGCCGGGGCCGACTGGCCGTCTGCATGTGCCTCAAGACCCAACGCTCGCCGCGCTTCTCCAGGATCACCGTTCCTCGCCCCACGTTATCTACCGAGCGATCCTCCAACTCTATCTTCAGGTCGTAGCGAAAGATCGCCCAGGCGTGCGAGCCGGCGACGTGGGCTTCGATCTCGTAGGGCCTGTATTCAAAGCTCTTGAACGCCTCGAGCTCGGGAATCAGGTGGTGGTCCCGGTACTCCGTCCACCCCCGGTCGATGCCGGCGCCCTCGATGATCGTCAAGTCCTCACCGGCGTAGAGCGTATCGAGGGCTGCGTAGTCGGCTCGTTCGGAAGCCATGAAGACAGCCTCGATCACCGCCTC
>JBDHGH010000306.1:0-5007 GCA_039589995.1 Gemmatimonadota bacterium
AAAAAAAACCCCGGGAGGCTGTGTGCCAGGCCGGCGCCGACTCCCGCCAAGTCAGACGCAAAACAAGCTCAGTCACACAAGCCTTCCCCGGGGCTCTCTATTTCGAGCCGGGGTCATTCAATCACAGCGCCCGCTGACCTCCCCCCTATGTCCTTGCCAAGTCATAGTCAGATAAGCGGACCGACCTGCAACCGAACGACCACCGGCACCGTCTCTCACTCTCGTTTACTGCACACACACAATTCCAGTTTTTTTAAAGCCGGGCACCTCTCATCACCGCACCTTCAACCCGGCGGCGCTGTTCCTAAGGGCAAGCGCCGTGCCCATCGCGGCTAAAGTGTGTAAGTATTTGTAATTATGTGACTTACATGGTTCGATCGATCCCGCGGAGACAGGTAACCCCGGGTCCGATTCGGTCAACGTGACCTGGCTCTGATGGACTTTTTGACCGAAAACCCTTGTCAGACCCACCTCGCCCGCGTAACTTACTGTCACCCCCCTCGTTACCCCTCCCTCAGGACCGGTTACATGCAACGTCGATCGACTGTCAGCAGCAACGCAGGTACCACCGGTCTATTCCGGCAGATAGCCGAATCGGCTGTCTTGGGCGCCGAATGTGATTTGCCCGACATATTGGCTGCCATCGGCGGGGATCTCGATGTCAATTCAGCGCTTTGGATGGCCGGTGCCGAAACGGTCAATCTGCTGGCCACGTTTCCGGCCGAGGGGCTGGACACCGAGGCCATGAGGGAGCAGGTCACGGAGTGGGCGGACACCTTGACGGGTGCCCTGCATCAGGACGGACTCGACGAGCAGCCGAGGCTCGCCCAATCCAGCCGGTCGCGGGTGGTCGCTCCGATGGTCCTGGGCGAGGTCGACCGGGCGATCTGGGTGGTAGAGTCGACGGGCGACGTGGCGCCGGATGTCGGGTCCATCGGCGAGCTTCTGCGCGTCGTCCTCACTCTGTCGAGTATGCGGCAACGTCGCGCAGAGAACGAGGCGCAACTGAGAGACCTGCGATCGGCCCAGGAATTGATGGGCCACATCGTGGACGCGCTGCCTGTGGGTCTCTACGTCGTGGACAAGGACTTCCGAATCGTGGCCTGGAACCGCAAGCGAGAGACGGGCACACAGGGTATCGCTCGCGCCGACGCCATCGGAAAGTCGGTGTTCGATGTGTTGTACCGGCAGCCGAAAGACCGAATCCGCTCTGAGCTGGAAGAGGTCTTCGAGACCAATGAGATACGCCGCTACGAAGTCGAGTCGACGGCCTCCGGCGAACGTCGTCACTACCGCCTGACAAAGGTCCCGATGCACGTCTCGGAGACAGACGAGGTCACGCACGTCATCACGGTGGGGGAAGACATCACCGAACAGAAGCGTATCGCCGACCGTATCTCGCACGCCGAAAAACTCGCGGCGCTGGGACAGATGGCCGCCGGGGTCATGCACGAGATCAACAACCCGCTGGCGACGATTACGGCCGGGGTGGACGCGGTCCGGGAGAGTGTAGACGACCAGTCCGAGGAGGCAGAGCTGCTCTCGATGATGGAGACCGAAGTAGAGCGCTGCAAACGCATCGCTCGCGACCTTCTATCCTTCAGTCGGCCTCCGCCGAGCGAAAAGGGGCCGGCAGACATTCAGGAGACGGTCGAAGAGACCCTCAAGCTGCTCCAGCACCACGACCGATTCAAGAAGATCAGCGTACAACGCGAGTACGTGTACGACCTACCGCTGGTGTGGGCCAATTCCGAGCGCCTGGTTCAGGTGTTCGTCGCGCTGGCCCTCAACGCGCTGGACGCCATGGAGGACGACGGCCAGCTGCGCGTCCGCACGGAGATTCTCGACGATACCGACGAGCTGGGGATATCGTTCATCGATACCGGCGCCGGCATTCCAAAGTCCGACCTGCCCAAAATATTCGAGCCCTTCTACACGTCGAAATCTCCGGGCAAGGGTACCGGCCTGGGCTTGTCCATCTGCTATGGGATCATTCAGGAACACAGTGGCCGCATCGAGGTCGAATCGGCTATCGGCGTCGGCAGCAATTTTAGGGTGGTGCTTCCGGCCTATCGGCCAGAGGAGCTGGAGGTAGAAGCATCCAACGCTAGCGAATCGGAGTGAACGATCGTGGCTGAGACACAGATACGAGTCCTGCTTGCCGAGGATGAACGAAATCTCTCGCGTATCCTCGAGACGCAGCTTCGCAAGCGCGGTTTCAACGTGGCGGTGGCGGCTGACGGGCGTGCCGCTGTCGATGCCCTCAAAGCCGAGGAATTCGACGTCGCCCTCGTGGACCTCGTCATGCCCGAAATTGATGGGATCGGCGTGCTCCGGAAAGCGATGGAACTCGACGCGCCGCCCGAGGTCGTGATCGTCACGGGCAACGGCACGGTGGACACCGCGATCGCGGCAATGAAGCTGGGGGCCTACGACTACCTAACGAAGCCCTGCAAAGTGCAGGAACTCGACATCGTCGTGCGCCGGGCCTTCGAGAAGCGACAACTCTCGCAGGAGAACATCCGTCTGGCGACGCGCCTCGAGCGGCGTGAGGAGTTCCCCGAGATCATCACGGCCAGCCCGGTCATGGCGGAGGTGTTGGAGTTGGCGCGAAAGGTCGCCGGCTCCGAGAGCGCCGTCCTGATCTCCGGCGAAAGCGGAACGGGCAAGGAGCTGGTCGCCCGCGCCATCCACCGCCTCTCGACGCGCTGCGACGGCCCGCTAACCGACCCCGCTAACCGACATCAACTGCGCGGCCATCCAGGAGAATCTGCTGGAGTCGGAGCTGTTCGGTCACGAGCGCGGTGCCTTCACCGGTGCCATGACCCGCAAGCTTGGCCTTTTCGAGCTGGCCGATGGCGGCACGATGTTCATGGACGAGATCGCCGAACTGGCCCCACGTCTTCAATCGAAGCTTTTGAGGGCGCTGGAGTCCGGCGAGTTCTTCCGTGTCGGCGGCACGCAGAAGGTCAGCACGGACTTGCGTTTGGTCGCCGCAACCAACCGAAACATCGACGACGAGGTAGCCGACGGGAACTTCCGCGAGGACCTCTACTACAGAATCAACACGCTGACCGTACACATCCCGCCCCTGCGAGAAAGGCGCGAAGACATCCCTGTACTCGCCGAGCACTTTCTCAGACAGCAGGTGACGGCCAATCCGCCCGAGCTCACCGACGAAACGCTCAAGACGCTCAACGAGTACAGCTGGCCGGGGAATGTGCGCGAACTTCGGAACGTGATGGAAAGGCTGGCGATCCTCCGCGCCGGAGAAGAGATTCGCCCTCAAGACTTGCCCCGCGACTTCATATCCGAACGTCGCGGAGACGGCGCTGACACGTCCGGCCTGGTCGGCCAGAGCGTTTCCCTCGAGGAACTCGAGTGCGCGCACATCGAAGCCGTCCTGCGCCGAGAGAACTGGCACCAGGGACGCACAGCCGAGACCCTCGGAATCTCGCCAAAAACGCTCTACAGAAAGATCCGCACCTACTCCTTGGAGAAGCCCCGCTAGGTTCTTGGTGTAAAAAGAGACTGCGAGTTGGAAGTTAACTCTCAACTCGCAGTCTCGATTGCTCTATTACTCGTTTACTCACGTACTCCCAATCAGGCTTCCGTCGCCTCCTCACTTAGCACGGATACCTCGTTATCCACCACCTGAACGAAGCCGCCCTTCACGTGAAACCGTAGAGTGCCCGATCCCGTCTCCACGCGTAGCGCTCCTTCGCCCAGCAACGCCATCAGCGGGGCGTGGTCGTGAAGGATGCCGATCTCTCCGTCGTGACCGGGGACCACGGCAAACACCGCCGGCCCCTCGAACAGCTTCTGTTCGGGAGAAATTACTGACATGTTGAACGTTTTCCCGCTGCCTGGAACCGACATACCGACTCCTAGTGACCCATCTTCTTGGCTTGGTCGACAGCCTCGTTGATGTCTCCAACCATGTAAAAGGCCTGCTCGGGCAACTCATCGAACTCGCCGTTTACGACGCGCTCGAACGACTCGATCGTGTCCTCCAGTTTCACGAACCGACCCTCGGTGCCCGTGAACTGTGCGGCGACCATGAACGGCTGCGACAGGAACTTCTCGATACGCCTCGCGCGGTTGACGATGACCTTGTCTTCCTCCGACAGCTCGTCCATCCCCAGGATCGCGATGATGTCCTGCAGGTCCTTGTAGCGCTGCAGGATCTCCTGCACCCGCGTTGCCACCGCGTAGTGCCGGTCGCCAACGTACTGCGGGTCGAGGATTCGGCTGGTCGAATCGAGTGGGTCGACCGCAGGGTAGATGCCCAACTCCACGATCCGACGAGAGAGAACCGTCGTCGAGTCCAGGTGGGCAAACGTCGTGGCAGGGCCCGGGTCGGTGAGGTCGTCCGCGGGCACGTAGATCGCCTGCACCGAGGTGATCGAGCCGTCGCGCGTCGACGTGATGCGCTCCTCCAGTTCGCCGATGTCGGTGGCCAGCGTCGGCTGATAGCCCACCGCCTTCTCGACGTCGCGGAAGTACTCCGCCACGGTGAGACCCGTCAGCCCCACGCGGAAGCGGGCTCCCGGCGGCTCGTTCATCTGCCCGTAGATGAGGGCCGCACTACTCTTGTCGGGGTCGCCCGGCGTGATCACGCCGGCTTCCGACATCTCCAGCCACAGGTCGTTCCCTTCGCGCGTGCGCTCGCCTACGCCGCAGAACACCGATTTGCCGCCGTGCTGGGTGGCGATGGCATGGATCAGTTCCATGATGATGACGGTCTTGCCGACGCCCGCGCCGCCGAACAGGCCGGTCTTGCCACCCTTAACGTAGGGCGCGATCAAATCGACGACCTTGATTCCGGTTTCGAAGATCTCGGTCGTAGGCGCCAGGTGCTCCAGCAAAACCGGCTTCCGGTGGATCGGCCAACGCTCCTTCACCTCCATGGGACCCTGCTCGTCCACCGGTTCGCCCAGCACGTTCAGGATACGCCCCAGCGGTGCATCACCCACCGGTGTGGTGATGGGGCCGCCCGTATCGTCC
>JBDHGH010000307.1:0-2730 GCA_039589995.1 Gemmatimonadota bacterium
GTAGCCCGAGTCGGGAAGAGCGATCTCGGAAGACCAATAGGCTTCAGTACCGTTGGGTGAGAACGCGATGGTCCCGTGTTGGAAGCGGTGCGTGGAAACGATGTCCACCGCGAACAAGACCGGTTCCGCACCAGCCGCTGGAGGCATCTGCCCCATGTAGGGCCCTTCGAGATCCGGGAACCTGCGCGGTTCGGTGCTCGCACCTGCAGCGGCCAGGAAGCGTGCCATCGCCGCGCGACCCACGGTCTCTGCGGTATTGAAGGCGGTCTCGCCGGATAGGCTCCTGGCATCGATATCCGCGCCGCGGTCGATCAGGGTCTGGCCAACCTCCTCGCGCCCCAACTCCGCCGCGTAGTGAAGCGGTACCCGCTTGTAGCGGTCCCGCTCGTTCACGTCGAAGCCCATCTCGAGCAAACGCGCCACGATCAACGCCGACCCGCCCTGGCTTGCCGAGTGCAACAGCGAGCCGCCGCGGTCGTTGCGCATGTCGAGGTCGACGCCCGAGTCGGCGAGCAGCACGAACAGGCGCTCGAGGCCCTTGTCGGCGCTCATCATGGCAAGGAACTGAGCATCCCGCCCGTCGGCAGGCGGCAACTCGGCACCTTCATCGAGGAAGAGGTTCACCGGTCCTCGAAAGCCGCGCCACGCGGCGAGTTCGAGTGGTGTGGCCTCGAACCGGTCCCTAGCGTTCACGTCGGCGCCGAAGGCTATGAGGAGACGCGCCATCTCGATGTTCCCGGTCTCCCTGGCCACCAGGAGCAGCGGCGTGCGACCGTAGTCGTTCTTGCGTTCGGTGTTGGCACCTCGCTCGAGTAGAAACTCGGCGACGGCGAGCTGGTCGCGCCGGATCGCATCGTGAAGCGGAGTCTCGTTGTCCTCGTCCTCGGCGTTGATCTCGGCTCCCGCGTCGGCGAGTAATTTGCAAACCTCGACGTGACCGTAGGCTGCCGCCAGGTGCAAGGGGGTACGCTCGCGTTCGTCCGTTCGGGCGACCAGCTCGGGTTTGCCGGCAAGCAACTCCCGCACCACAGCGGCATCACCTTCTTTCGCGGCATCAAACACAGACTGGGCCTCGAGCGACAGTGGGGCAGTCAAGATAAGGAGTAACACGAAGGGAAGAGCAGTCGGGCGAACGGCGCGCGGCTCGTACCTCATTGGGCGTCTCCATCGCATGGATGTAGCGGTCGAGGCTAACAGCGCGGGCTACCTAATTGACGCGTCTGTTACCCAGAGGGTTGCCAGTCTCTTGGATGTCTCTTAGACGACCTCCAAGGCCTGCTCCAGGTCGGCGATGAGGTCGTCCACATCCTCGATGCCCACCGAGTAGCGCACGAGCCCGTCCGGGAAGCCGGCGGCTTCCCGGGCCTCCTTCCCCATCGAGGCGTGGGTCATGGATGCGGGGTGTTCGATGAGAGTCTCCACACCGCCAAGCGAGACGGCTAGAATGGCGAGCTTGACGTTGTTCATCAGTTGCCGGCCGGCCTCCAATCCTCCCTTCAGCTCGAAGCTGATCATGCTGCCGAAACCTCGCATCTGGCGTGCAGCCAGATCGTGTTGTGGATGAGAGGGAAGGCCGATGTAGCGAACACTCTCTATCTTGGGGTGGGCTTCCAGCCAGCGCGCGATAGCCCCGGCGCTCTCCTGCGCCCGGTCGACTCGAATTCCGAGCGTCTTGAACCCCCGGAGTACGAGGAAGGCTTGGTGGGGATCCATGTTGCACCCCATGTTCACCATCAGCTCTCTGAGTAGCTGAACGAGTTCATCGTCTTTCGCTACGATAATGCCGCCGACGACGTCGGCGTGGCCGTTGATGAACTTGGTTACCGAGTGGAGAACCACGTCCGCCCCCAGGTCCAGTGGCTTCTGGAGGTAGGGACTGGCGAAGGTGTTGTCCACGGCCAGGAGACTTCCGTTATCGTGGGCGATCTTAGCGGCCCCGGCGATGTCGGTGACCTGCATCGCCGGGTTAGAGGGCGACTCCACGTAGACCAGTCGCGTGTCGGGTCGAATGGCCTTGGACAGATTCTCCAGGCAGGAGGTGTCGACGAACGATGCCTCGACGCCGAACCTCGAGAAGTGCTTCTCGATGAGCCCCCGGCTGGGTCCGTACACCGACGCGGTGCTCACCATGTGTGCACTGCATTCGAGTACGGCCATGTCCAGCGAGCTGATCGCTCCGAGTCCCGAGCCCGTGGCGATTCCGCCGGCTCCGTTCTCCAGTGCGGCGACGCTGTCTTCGAGAGCGCGAATCGTGGGGTTTCCGATGCGCGTGTAGATGTATCCCTCTTCCTCGCCGGCGAAGAGGGCGGCGCCGTGGGCGGCGTCTCGGAAGGCGAAAGTGGAGCTTTGGTAGATGGGTACGTTTACCGCTCCGGTTGCGTCGGGATGGTATCCACCGTGGACCAACTTACTGTTTGGGCCCCACTCATCGACGTTCATCGTCGCTCCTTGGATAAAAGCCCCGCATTCGAGCGGGGCTTTCTATGGTCGGTCTATCTCGAGCTGGCATAGTTCTCCAGCAATGGGTATTCCATCGGTGGCTCGGCACCCATGAGGTGCTGCACGAAGTAGTCCCAGCGGCGCCGGGTCATGTACGCCTCGCGCAGGCTGTGTCTCCGGTTGGGGAACAGAATGAGATCGAAATCCTTGTTAGCCGCGATCAACTCGTTCACGACCAGCAGCGTGTTGTAGAACGGTACGTTGTTGTCCATCGTGCCGTGGGCTAGGAGC
>JBDHGH010000308.1:0-2609 GCA_039589995.1 Gemmatimonadota bacterium
GCCAGCGGCACGTTACGCATCCACATTGCTCCGCCCGAGGTTGAAGAAGATCCGATGCGCAACGCTGGTGATGTCGCCGGCGCCCAACGTCAGCAGCACGTCTCCCTGGCGAAGTTCATGCTTTAGAGCTTCGGTCAGGCTTTCCAGATCGTCGGCGTATCGCAGCGATTCGGCCTCCAGTTCTTCGCGCGCGGCATCGACCACCAGCTTCGCCGTGACACCGGGCAGCGGCTTCTCGCGCGCCGGGTAGATCTCGGTCACGTAAAGCAGGTCGGCGGCAGCCAGCGCGTGCCCGAACTCGGTGGCGAAGGCCTGGGTACGGGTGTACAGGTGCGGCTGAAACGCGACCACCAGTCGCCGATCGCCGTACACCTGCCGCGCGGCCTCCAGCGTTGCCGTCACCTCGGTGGGATGGTGCGCGTAATCATCCACCACGGTGATCCCGTCCACCTCGCCCAATACCTGGAAGCGTCGTTCGACGCCAGTGAAGCCTGCCAACGCCGGCAACGCCGATTGCGGCTCGAGGTCCAAGGCCAACATGACCCCGATGACTGCAAGGGCGTTGCGGACGTTGTGTTCACCGCGCAAAGACAGCTGGTAGTCGCCCAGCGACTCGCCGCGCCATCTGACCGAGAACGAAGATCCCGCGGACCCGTGGCCTATCGATTCGGCGCGCAACTCCGCGTCGCACTGATCGCGCGTGCCATACGCGACACCCCTGGAGCCGACTCGCTGGAGAATCCGCCGTGCTCCGGCATCGTCGGCGCAGGCGATGACTCTGCCGTCTTCGGGCACACGATCCACGAATTGATGAAAAGCTTCCTCCATCTGTGCGAAGGTGGCGTAGGTATCGAGGTGCTCGGCCTCGACCGATGTGACGACGGCGATCTTCGGCCAGAGGGTGAGGAACGAGCGATCATACTCGTCCGCCTCGACGACATACGTGTCGCCGCCTCCGATGCGCGCGTTGCCGCCCCAGGCCGGAATCCTGCCACCCACCAACGCCGTGGGATCCACGCCGGCAGACTCGAGAGCCAGAGCCGTCAGGGCGCTGGTCGTTGTCTTGCCGTGGGTGCCCGCGATCCCGACGAGAGTTCCGCTGTTCACCAAATCGGCCAGCGCCTGGCTCCTTTTCACAACCGGCAGCCCCTGCCTGCCGGCCTCTTCCAGCTCGGGATGACCTGCGGGCACGGCCGCGGTGTGAACCAGCGCGGCGATCCCGGTCACGTGGTCCGGACTGTGACCCTGGGCAACGCTCATCCCCTGGCGTTCGAGCTCTTCGGTGGCGTCGCTCAGTTGCTGATCGCAGCCGCTGACCGTCGCACCGCGGGCCTGCATGAGACGCGCGAGCCCCGCCATACCGGCGCCGCCGATCCCCATCAGGTGGATCGCCGCTCCGCTATCGACCAGCTCGGCCACAACGCCTCCCTGCTTCATCGGCCCTCCAACAACTTCCACAGGTCAGTGGCGATTTCGTCCGCCGCGTTCGGGTTGCCGCGTGCTAGCGACGCCCGCCCCATCTCCTCCAACTCCCAGGGCTCGCCCATCAGCTCGACCACGGTCCGCCACAGCCGGGTGGGCTGGTTCGACATGTGAGCTTCCTCCAGAACGACGGCCGCTCCCGCCGCCTCCAGCGACTGCGCGTTGCGCAGTTGGTGACCCGCGGCGGCGTGCGGCAGCGGAACCAGCACGGAGGGGATTCCCCAGGCGCACAGTTCGGACACCGCCAACGCGCCGGCCCGAGACACGGCCAGCGTGGTCAAGGAGAGAGCCCTCTCGATTTCCGAGATGTACGGCATCGTGCGAACGGCGACCCGATCGCCGGTCAGCCCGATTCGCTGCGAGACGTCCGCGTGGTGAGCGGGCCCCGTGGACCAGAGGATCTGCACGTCCGGCGGCAGCGGTGGCAACTCGCCGGCGTTGACCGCCTCGATGGCGGTGATGAAGGCCTCGTTCAACGCCAGCGAACCCTGGCTTCCGCCGATGACCAGCACGGTGCGCCCCGGCGCCAGTCCCAGATCGCGCCGCACCTCGTCCGGGTCCGGCAGCGGATCGGGCCAGGCTATAGGATTTCCGTGAATCCGAACTTCCGTATCGGGTCCCGGCCACAGGTTCTTCATCGCGTCCTCGTAACCCAGGTGTAACTGGTCCACATAGGGCGCCAACCAACGCGTCGTGAGCCCCGGGTAGCTGTTCTGCTCCTGGATGGCCGTGGGTAGATGTTTCGCGGCGGCCCAGCCCACGACCGGGCCTGCAGCATACCCACCTGTACCCACCACCAGGTCGGGAGCGAACGCATCGAAAAGGCGGTGAAGCTCGCGGCTTGCCGTGACCGCCGAACGGAGTAGCCGCCAGTTGCGCCATGGACGACTGCGGTAGATCGGTTCGAGAGGTAGCAGATGATGCGCGAAACCTGTCGTAGGAAGTACTCGAGCCTCGACTCCCCTTTGCGCACCGACCAGCTGTATCTCGATGTCATCTCGCGCAGTCCTCCTGAGTGCGTCGGCCAGGTTAAGGGCCGGATACAAGTGACCGCCTGTTCCGCCACCGGCGATGATCGCCCGGTATCCCACGTCATTACGCTCGCCAGCTGCCGATGTTGAGAAGGA
>JBDHGH010000309.1:0-2481 GCA_039589995.1 Gemmatimonadota bacterium
TATGCCGGCCGGAAGTTTCCAACGAATGTGTACTGGGGCGATACACATCTGCATACCGGCATGTCCATGGATGCGGGAGCGTTTGGTGCCCGCCTCATGCCCGAGGATGCCTATCGCTTTGCGCTCGGCGAAGAGTTGACGTCGTCCACCGGTCTCAATGTGAAGCTGTCCCGTCCCCTGGATTTTCTCGTGGTCGCGGACCACTCCGATAACATGGGCTTCTTTCCTCGTCTCTATGCCGGCGAGCCCTCGATGCTGGCCGACCCAACCGGAAAGCGCTGGTATGACATGATTCAAGCGGGCGGTCAGGAAGGAGTGAAGGTGGCCGTCGAAGTCATTCAGACGTTTTCAGAAAACAGGTTCCCGGAAGCGCTTGCGTCTCTCCCGGGATCCGGGGCCTATCGCGCCGCCTGGGAACTGACCATCGATGCCGCCGAAAAGTACAACGACCCGGGGGAGTTCACGGCTTTCATCGGTTACGAATGGACGTCGAACAAAGGCGGCGACAACCGGCACCGGGTAGTCGTCTACCGCGACGGGCGGTACAGGGCATCGCAGATGGAACCGTACACGACGCTACCGCCGCTTGGCAGCCCGGACGAGAGCGATCTGTGGAAGTGGATGGCCGAATACGAGAACAAGACGGGCGGTGACGTCTTGGCCATCGCCCACAACGGTAATCTCAGTAACGGTGTCATGTTTCCGGTCACCAATGCGTGGACCGGCAGCACGGTCGATCGCAAGTACGTCGAGCAACGCGCAAAGTGGGAACCTCTTTACGAAGTGACCCAGATCAAGGGTGACGGCGAGACCCATCCCTTCCTGTCGAAGAACGACGAGTTCGCCGACTACGAGACCTGGGACCAGGGCAACCTCGATCTGAGCGTGCCCAAGACGAACGACATGCTTCAATACGAGTACGCACGCAGTGCTCTGCAGATTGGTCTGCAACTGGAGAGCGAACTTGGTGTGAACCCGTACAAGTTCGGTCTGATCGGATCCACGGATTCGCACACGGCACTGGCCACGGCGCAGGAGGACAACTTCTTCGGCAAGCACTCCGGAGCCGAACCGGGGCCGAAGCGCTGGGAACATCCGATGGCCAAGGTGGGCGACAAGCAATACAACGGTTATGACATGGTCGCCTCGGGCCTGGCTGCGGTCTGGGCCCCAGAGAACACGCGCAAGGCGCTTTACGACGCCATGATGCGCAAGGAGACCTACGCCACCACGGGGTCCCGGATGCTGGTTCGATTCTTCGGTGGCTGGGACTTCACGATGCAAGATAAGTCCCACCGGCTACCGGCCGATATCGGGTACCGCAAGGGCGTGCCCATGGGCGGCGATCTGCCGCCGGTACCGGCCGGCAAAACGGCGCCGAGCTTCCTCGTCGCTGCCCTGAAGGATCCACTGTCGGGCAACCTCGATCGGATCCAGATCATCAAGGGGCGGGTGGACAGCAAAGGCAAGCGACAGGAAAAGGTGTACGACGTGGCCTGGGGCGATGCCGCTACACGCAAGCCCGGCAAAGACGGCAAGCTGCCGCCCGTCGGCAACACGGTCGACGTCGAGCAGGCGACCTGGACCAACACCATCGGCGATTCCGAGCTGATCGCCGTGTGGAAGGATCCCGATTTCGATCCGAAACGGCGCGCCGTCTATTACGCTCGCGTGATTGAGATACCGACGCCGCGCTGGACCGCTTACGATGCCAAACGCTTTGGTGTGAAGATGGCGGACGAAGTGCCCATGACGACGCAGGAGCGCGCCTACACCTCGCCCATCTGGTACACACCGTAGGGCGTGGAGCCGGGGGGCGGGCTGGAAGGTATAGAACCGGGAACCGTCGCAGGACAGGTCACAACATGAGCGACGAACCCTCGGAACTGCCGCCGCATCGATTGATGCAGCCCACCACCGTGAAGTGGTTTACGGTGATCTTCGGGGCCTCACTCGCCTACGCGGTGATCCGCTATCATCTCGCCGGCGATGTGCCGTGGCGGCACTTTCCGCTCTTTATCCTCAACAAGGCCACGTCACTGGCAGCTGTCGTTCTCGTAGCCTGCTCGTACCTTATCGCCTGGCTAGCCTCGGGAGTTGCGTGAACGCGCACCGGCACCTCGTCGTCTTTGATCACTGGCTTTCCGATGTCGCACAGCTCCAAGACGTTCTCGGGTGCACCGTATGCGTGCCGGACGATCGCCTTCATACGCTGCGCGATTCTCCACGCGAACGATAACCCGGTACAACCTGGCGGCACACGCGTGAGTCGATCGGCAGACACGAGGTTGCGTTGCCGCTGCGGGCCCGGGTATGGGTGTTTGTCGATCGCCTGCGGGAACGCTCCGCGGCGAAAACCACCTTTGGAGAGGAGAGACCGTGTTGAAGCTTCACTTTGCACCCAACTCGCGTGCCGGCCGAATTGTCTGGCTTCTTGAAGAACTGGGCCTCGAATACGACATCAACAAGATGGAGTTCCAT
>JBDHGH010000310.1:0-2368 GCA_039589995.1 Gemmatimonadota bacterium
GCCTGCAGTTTCTCGCTGGTCTCGCGCAGTTCCTCTTCCGCTTCCTTCCGGGCGGTGATGTCCTCCAAGACTCCCGTGTAGTAGCGCACCACGCCATCGCGACCCAGAACCTCCCGCGCGGTGTCACGACACCAGATGATCGACCCGTCGTAGCGGCGCAAGCGAACATCGTAGTCCCTAACCAGCGTCTCGCTTCGCAGACGGTTCTTCCATCGATCTCGGGCCTCGGGATCCACGTACATGTCTAGGGCGTTGACCGCCAGCAGGCTGTGCCGGTCTGGAAAACCGAACATCCGCACCAGGGCCGGGTTCGCATCCAGGATCTTGCCCTCCGGCGTCGCTCGGTACAGGCCGACCGGTACGCCGTCGAATAGCTGCCGGAATCGTCGTTCGGCGTCCTCGACGGCCTGGCGCCGCCACCCATGTTCGAGAACCTCTTTCATGTCCGGCGGAAGGCTGGCCAAGCCCATCGCCAAGTCATCTTCGCTCTCGCTTGGCGTTTCGCACACCACGCAATTGCCGCCCTGCCCGTTTGCGCGCCCGAGGGCGCGGCCCGCGGCTTCGATCAGTTCGTGCGACTTTCGCATCCACAGCTCGTAGGACGCGACGCCGACGCTGACCGATGGCTGGTCGCCCGATGGTAGCTCGAGGTCGGCGATCCCTTCTCGGGTCCGCTCGGCGAACACCCAGGCGCCATCGACTTTCTCACCGGACAGAATCGCCAGGAACGATGCCCCCACGTAGCGTCCCCCGATGTTCATCAGACGCATGTGATGGTCCAGGGTCGCCCCGATCATCTTGAGCGCTTCATCGCCCGCCACGTCCCCGTGCTTCTCGTTGTATTCGGCGAACCTGTCGACCTCGAACAGAACGACGCTCAACGGCCGTCCCCGCTGCGCCGCCGCGAACTCCTTTTCCAGCATGAACTCCAGCAGCCGGCGGTTGGGAAGGCCTGTCTGCGCGTCGGTGTAAGCCAGCACGAGGGCATCGCGCCGCTCACGTTGAAGCAACTCGGATAGAATGGCATTGCCGAGACCCACCGCGACCAGGACCACGGCAACCCAAAAGAGAAAGAACCAGTTGACATCGACACCGAAGAGGAGCTCCGCACCTAGCTCTAAGCCTAAGATCGCGATCGTCCCGATCCCGAGCGCCCGCGTCGTCGCACGCCAACCTCGGTAGTAGGCCATCAGGAAGGCCGGGATCAGGATCAAAAGCCATGAGAGTGCGTCGTAGCCGTCGAGGATATCTGGACTGGAGAACGCACCCCAAACGGCCACCACCAACGCCGCGATGCTCAGCAGCAACGCCCGCGAGGGGATGTGCTTCAAGGCACCGGGCAGTTCGCCGGGAATGACCTGTGGCGAAACCGGCTTGGCCTTCGAGTCTTTCGCAGCGGTCTTGGGCTGTTGCTCGTCTGTCATACCACTGTCTCACAAAGGACGCGTGTGGACATAAGAGTAGTGTGAATCGGAGGCCGCGATGCCAGGAGGCGGAGGTAGGGAATGCAGAATCAGCGTCACTCGGGAGCAGTGAGCTGGCAATCGATTAGCCCGCACCAAAAATCGCAGGAAGGCGTCGGCTGCGCAAGGTCTTGCCTTACAAGGCCTTACTCAGGTCGACCGAGTTGGATTATCGGGGCGGTTCTAGAGCGGCAATTCGCTGCCTATACCCCGCTCTTTCGCCCGTTTGTAGACGAGTATCGCCGTCGCCATGTCCTCGAGGGCGAGGCCCAGGTTCATGCACAGGGTCCGCTCGTCAGCCGATTCCCGGCCCGACGCCTGGCCCGAAACGATCGAACCCAAGTCGGCGTAAGGTTGCGGTGTCTCTTGGAAGAAGCCTACGGTTCGGTAGTAGTCCAGCTGGCCGATATCGTCGGTGGCGAACCGGTCGACCGCTTTCAAGGCATCCCCGCGCCAGTAAGAGTCGAAATCGAGGGCGGCCGCGAAGGAGCCGGGCGACAGCCAGTCGGCTTCGATCGTCGGCGTCGGATTTTTGAAAATAGGCCCGCTGGTCACCACCACGTCGAGGTCGCTGACCGCCTGCCTGACGTCTTCGACCACATCCACATCCAGTCCGTATTGCTCGCTCATCTCAGCCGCGTAGAGCTCGGCCGCCTCCGGTGCGATATCGAACGCCTTCACGCTCTCCAACTCAAAAGCACACGTCAGCGCCTCCAGGTTGCTGCGGCCCTGCACACCGCAGGCGACGATCCCAACGCTGCGACTGTCCTCGCGTGCCATCCGCTTGGCCGCCACTGCGGTCGCTGCGCCGGTTCGCATCGCCGTGATCCACGTTGCATCCATCACGGAAATCGGGATTCCGGTATCGGGATCGTTGAGTATCAGCAAACCCGAGATATAGGGCA
>JBDHGH010000311.1:0-3520 GCA_039589995.1 Gemmatimonadota bacterium
AGCGGTTGTCCGAACGCGATCGCCGTCTGCTCGAAGCGTTTCTCGTTCGACGACGCGGAGCGAACGCGGAGGCCGAGCTCCATTATCGCTCCATCCTGGGAACCAACCCGGATGAGATGGAGGCGTGGCTCGATCTCGCCGAGATTCTGTTTCATGCGAATCCCTTGCACGGCCGATCGTTCGTCGATTCGCGGGAGGCGCTGGACAAAGTGCTGGCTTTCGATCCGAGTCACTCCACGGCGCTCATCCATCTTTCGCGCGTTGCAGCGTACGAAGGCAGTCAGGCAGAGCTCGACTCGCTAGCCGACCGCTTCATGTTTCTGAATCCAGAGCCCGAGCGAACGTTGGAGATCGAAGCCCTACGTGCATTCTCGAGAGGCGACGAATCCGGAATCGCGGCGACCCTGGCAAGGCTGGAATCCGCCGAGGACCTGGCCGTCGCGCTCGCCGTGTGGGCGACGACCGTGTATGCCCGTAACCTGAAAGGCGCGGAGCAGGTCGCCCGGTTGTTGACCGACCCGCACCGATCGCCGGAGGCGCGTCGGCTGGGCTACGCCTGGCTTGCCCATCTTGCCTTGGCTGCGGGAAAGTGGACGGAGGCCCAGGCGCGACTTGCCGAGCTTGCCGAGCTAAGCGAAGGAATCGCTCTCGAGTACCGTGCACTGCTATCGAACATTCCATTCGTTCGGGTTAGCGATGAGGACCTGCGTGCGGTGGTAACCGATCTCGAGCGCCTCGAACCTGCTCTACTTCCTACGAGCAACAATCCCAGGTTCGTCTTCACTGCCCACGACAGTGTACACCCACTGATTCGCAGCTATCTGCTCGGTCTCACCGAAGCGCGATTGGGAAATGCGAATCTGGCGAATCGCTTCGCTGATGAAGCCGAGACTGCCGAAGTCTCGCGCACCGCCGGTAGCATGCCGCAGGATTTGGCTCGGAGCATCCGCTCTCAGATTCTTTTGCGGCAAGGCAAGGACGCGGAAGCACTGGTCGAGCTGGAACAGCTCGCGATGCAGACGTGGTACGGACAGACGATGGCGTCGCCTTTGTACTGCCAGGTATACGAGCGGTTCACGCGCGCCGAGCTGCTACATCGGCTGGCCCGCCACCAGGAAGCGCTGGCCTGGTATGGGAGCCTGGTCGAGACGTCACCGTTCGAGCTTCCCTACCTGGCTGTGGCCCACCTGCGCCGAGCCGAGATCTACGACGAGCTCGACCAGCCGGAACGGGCGGCGGAGCACTACGCCCGCTTTGTCGAAATGTGGAAGGACGCGGACCCGCGCTTCCAACCGATGGTCGAGTCGGCGAGCCGACGCCTGGAGGAACTCGAGGTAACGGGCTCGTAGCGGCTGGCGCCTCCGAGTGGCCAGACGTAGTTTGTCGGTCACGCCCCACCATAATATCTGTGCGTTCCCGCACCCTAACTCTATACGGGAGATAGTCATGCGACGTTTCTTGTCTGCGGCATTCATCCTGTTTGCCGCCGTCGGCATCAACGCGTGTTCCAAGGGGCAAGCGCAGACCCAGCCAAAGCCACAGGGCAACGGCCGGCCGGGCCAGGCAAGCCCGGGAGTCAAGCCGTACAAAGAGGTGATCACGGCCAAGGCTGTGAGCGACTCGGGTCTCTTCGTCGTCCACAAGATCGATGACAAGTTCTACTACGAGATCCCCGTGGGGCTGCTCGACAAAGAGATGCTGTTGGTGTCGCGGCGGGCGCGCACCGCGAACAACATCGGCTACGGCGGAATGAAGAACAACACCCAATCGGTCCGCTGGCAGAAACACGACAACAAGGTGCTGCTGCGCATCGTGTCGTACCAAAACGTAGCCAGCGATTCGCTACCCATCTACGAGGCGGTGGTCAACTCGAACTTCGAGCCCATCGTGATGGCTTTCGATATCGCGGCGTTCAATATCGACGCCGATTCGGCGACGACCGACACGTTGGCGGCGGTGATAGAGGTCACCGACTTGTTTACGACCGACGTCCCCGTACTGGGTCTCAACAGTCAGGCCCGGGAGCAGTACCGCGTTCGGACCGTTGACAAGAGCCGAACTTACATCGATTGGGCGAAAAGCTACCCGCGCAACATCGAAGTGCGAGTCGTACTGACCTACAACGCCCAGCAACCGCCGTCGAATTCATCGACGGGAACAATCTCGTTGGAGATGAACCACTCGATGGTTCTATTGCCAGAGAATCCGATGGAGCCACGCATCTGGGACAGGCGAGTCGGATTCTTCAGTGTGGGGCAAGTCGACTACGGGCGCAGCGATCACAAGACGGTCACGCGCCGCTACATCACGCGCTGGCGCCTCGAGCCGTCGGACACCGCGGCTTTCCTGCGCGGCGAGCTCGTGGAACCGCGGCTTTCCTGCGCGGCGAGCTCGTGGATCCGGTCAAGCCGATCGTCTACTACATCGATTCTGCCACCCCCGAAAAGTGGCGTCCCTATCTCAAGCAAGGCGTCGAGGATTGGAACGTCGCGTTTGCAGAAGCCGGTTTCAGTAATGCGATTATCGCGAGGGATCCGCCGACCCCTGAGGAAGACCCGGAGTTCAGTCCCGAGGACGTACGGTACTCGGTGATCCGCTGGTTTTCCTCGGAGATCCAGAATGCGTTCGGGCCACACGTAAATGACCCGCGCACCGGCGAGATCCTGGAGAGCGATATCGGTTGGTTCCACAACGTGATCAACCTGCTGCGGAACTGGTACTTCATTCAGACGGCTGCCGCCAATCCTGAAGCACGGGCTGTGAAATTTGACGATGAGGTGATGGGCGAACTGATTCGTTTCGTCGCGGCTCACGAAGTCGGGCACACGCTGGGGCTGCCACACAACATGAAAGCCAGCTCGGCGTATCCGGTAGATTCGTTACGCTCGGCCAGCTTCACGTGCACGATGGGCACAGCGCCGGCGATCATGGACTACGCCCGCTTCAACTACGTGGCGCAGCCCGAAGACGAGGGCGTCTGCTTCATGCCCGGTATCGGCCCCTACGACAAGTACTCGATCAGGTGGGGCTATCGGCCGATCATCGATGCCGAGACGGCGGACGCGGAGCGCACCACGCTCGATGCTTGGGTCAAAGAGAACTATGACAACCCGATCTATCATTTCGGGAACCCCAGCGGCACGGACCCGACGTCGCAAACCGAGGCGTTGGGCGATGACGCTGTGCTGGCCAGCGAGTACGGTATCGCAAACCTGAAGCGGATCGTACCCAACCTGATCGCGTGGTCGCATCAGGACCTCGAGGACTATGACGAACTCGAGGAATTGTACGGAAATGTACTGGGACAGTGGAACCGCTACATGGGTCACGTGGCGACGATCGTCGGTGGCGTTGTCGAGACCCCGAAGACGTACGGTCAGGATGGCGCCGTGTTCGAGTTCGTTTCCCAAGAGCGTCAGCAACAGGCGATGCAGTTCTTCGATGAGCAGGCGTTCACGCCTCCCACGTGGATGATCGACGAGAGCATCTTGCTGCGTATCGAGAACGTGGGCACCGTAGA
>JBDHGH010000312.1:0-2364 GCA_039589995.1 Gemmatimonadota bacterium
GAGGCTCTCGTTGTCGTGTTCGGCTACGACCAGTACGCTCATTCAGATCACCTTCGCTTCGTTACGGAGCTTGTCCACCAGCTCGTGAACGCTTTCTACCCGGATGCCGGCTTCGCGTTTGGGTGGCTCGACGCCTTCGAGGACGGTCACGTGAGGCGTAACGTCGACGCCGAGCTCTTCCGGCGTCATCGTTTCCATGGGCTTTTTCTTGGCCTTCATGATATTCGGAAGCGATGCGAAGCGCGGCTCGTTCAAGCGCAGATCCGTGGTGATCACCGCGGGCAGGTTCAGCTTTACGATCTCCAGGCCTCCGTCGACTTCGCGGGTGACATTGAGGGCATCGCCTTCGAATTCGAGCTTCGAAGCAAATGTCCCCTGGGGCCAACCCAGAATGGCCGCGAGCATCTGGCCGGTCTCGGAATGATCGCCATCGATGGCCTGCTTGCCAACGATGACGAGCCCCGGAGACTCGCGTTCGACCAGCGCTTTCAGCAGCTTGGCGACGGCCAGCGGCTCGAGCTCCTCTTCGTTGTGCACGAGAATGCCGCGATCGGCACCCATGGCGAGCGCTGTGCGGATGGTCTCCTGGCACCGGTCGATACCCATGGAGACTGCCACTACCTCCTCGGCCGTACCTGCTTCCTTGAGGCGCAGGGCCTCTTCGACGCCGATCTCGTCGAAGGGGTTCATGGACATCTTGACGTTGCTGGTCTCGACACCGCTGCCGTCCGCCTTCACCCGAACCTTGACGTTGTAGTCGATGACCCTTTTGACCGCGACCAGAATCTTCATGACCGTTGCTCTACCAGACCCGTTGACCCATCCCGAAAGAACGCGAAGGGTAGTACGTCGCGGGGGGCGACGCAATCGCGTTCGCAGGGAAAATACAGGGTTTTCCGTGGATTTCCCGTTCCGCTTGCTCGCGCCTGGTGGGGCGGGGAAAATGTGGGTTCTTTGGTGCTTTTTCCACGTCGGGGAGGTGAAGGTTGGAACGCGAATCCATGGAGTTCGACGTCGTGATCGTGGGCGCAGGGCCCTCGGGCCTCGCGACCGCCATCCGTCTGCGTCAGCTTTGCGAGGAATACGGCACCGATCTCAGCGTGTGCATCGTCGAGAAGGGTTCCGAGGTCGGTGCCCACATCCTCTCCGGCGCCGTGCTGGATCCGCGCACGCTCGACGAGCTGCTGCCGGACTGGAAAGCGCAGGGTGCGCCGCTCAACACACCGGTCAGCGAGGATCGCCTGCTGTTCCTGACCCGCACCGGCGCCATGCGTCTGCCGACGCCGCCACAGATGCACAACCATGGCAACTACATCATCAGTCTCGGCAATCTGTGCCGCTGGCTGGGCGGCCAGGCGGAGAATCTCGGGGTCGAGATTTTTCCGGGCTTCGCCGCCGCCGAGGTGCTCTACGACGACTCCGGCGGCGTGCGCGGTATCGCCACCGGCGACATGGGTATCGGCATCGACGGAAATCAGAAGGCCAACTTCGAGCCCGGGGTCGAGCTCCTCGGCCGGCAGACGGTCTTTGCCGAGGGCTGCCGGGGTTCGTTGACCAAGACGCTGTCGGATCGATTCGAGCTGCGCAAGGACGTCGATCCTCAGACTTATGGCATCGGCATCAAGGAGCTGTGGGAAATCGATCCTGCGAGGCACAAGCAGGGGCAGGTCATCCACACGGTCGGCTGGCCCCTCGACCGCTCCACCTACGGCGGCTCCTTCGTCTACCATCTGGAAGACAATCAGCTCGCCGTCGGCTTCGTCATCGGCCTCGACTATCAGAATCCCCATCTGAGCCCCTTCGACGAGATGCAGCGATTCAAGACGCACCCGCGTATCCGACGCCTGCTCGAGGGTGGCCGCCGGGTCGCTTACGGGGCGCGGGCACTCAACGAGGGCGGCTTTCAATCCATTCCCAAGCTCACTTTTCCCGGCGGGCTGCTGGTCGGCGATACGGCGGGATTCCTCAACGTGCCCAAGATCAAGGGTACGCACACGGCGATGAAATCCGGCATGGTCGCGGCGGAAACTATCCATGCCGCCCTCACTGGTGACGACCCCGGCACGCGCGAGCTGGAAGAGTATCCGCGTCGTTTGCGCGAAACGTGGTTATGGGAAGAACTGCGCCGGGTACGCAACATTCGACCTGCATTCCGCTGGGGTCTGTGGGGCGGCATGGCCTACGGAGGCATCGACACCTATGTTCTGCGCGGGCGCGCGCCGTGGACGCTTCACCATCACGCCGACCATGCTTGCACGAAGAAAGCCAGCGAGTGTCCGGCCATCGTCTACCCCAAGCCGGACGGCGAAATCACCTTCGACAAGCCCTCATCGGTATATCTCGCCAACACGGTCCACGACGAGG
>JBDHGH010000313.1:0-2263 GCA_039589995.1 Gemmatimonadota bacterium
CGGACAATCAGCTGTATCCCAACACTTGAAGGTGCTTCGCGAGAATGGTTTCGCAAACGTAACGGTGAGTGGCGCCAAGCGAATCTACGCGATCGACGCGACACCGCTTTCCGAGGTGGACGAGTGGCTATCACAGTTCCGGCAGTACTGGGGCCCAAGATTCGAAGCGCTTGCGATGGAGGTAGCCCGAGGGAAGCGGAAAAGGAAAAGCAGGACGAAGTAAGGTGGCGACCTTCGGTCCGATGGTCAGCCGGCCGTGGGGGCCGAACTCAATCATGACCTCTCCGGAACGTTCGCCGGCAGGTCGTGGATCGAGTCGACACGGGCGCGAATTCGTCAGGACACGGTCCTCCGGCCGCTTGAGGTTCGAGCGATTGCGTAGCAGCAGCCAGCGGGCGGACTTGACGACCTGCCGGGCCTTCCTGTCCTTGCGCAGTCGGTTGGCCTCGTCGACCCGGACTCGATCGATCACCTCGCGGCCGTACTTGGCGACGATATGGAACAGGTCGTAGACGATCGCGGCCTGCGGACAGTGCTTGCGGACCTCCAACTCATAGGCGGTGTTCATGTCCATGCCCACCGCCTTCAAACGTTGGCAACCCTGCTCGCCCAACAACTCGAAGAACGGCCGGATTTCCTCCCGAGACCGCCCTCGGCCGACCCACAAGACTCGTTTCGTGGAAGGCTCCGCGATCACCGTCGCGTACCGGTGGCCCTTGTGCAGCGCGAACTCGTCCATGATGATGACGTCGACCCCCTCCAGGTCGATCGGCCCTAGCTTCGCCTCCAGGTAGGCTTTGTCGATTGCCTTGACCTGATCCCAACTCAGCCGATAGAAGTCGGCCACGTGCTTGATCGGCAGGACCGAGCACAGTCGCCACGCTCTCGGCCAAACGCCGCGTGATCCGGGCGTATCGGTACAGCCACTCCAATCGCTCGAGCTTCGGGCCGCAGCGCGAGCAAGCCACTCGCCGTCGGTGCACCAGCAGATGAGTCTCCGCGTCGAACACGGGAAGATCCCGAACCCACCGCTCGCTGGTGTCATGGACCCGGGACTGGAACCGCCCACAACCCGAGCAGCGCATCGGGAGCCCCACCGCCGGCAACAGCTCGATCCAAACCTGAGCCCGCGATCCCTTGATCCCGGCCTCAAAGCGATCGATCGCCCCGATCCGATACCCTTCCCAGCCACCCAGAACCGCAATACACTGCCGATCGGACACGGTAGCTCCCTCCACCCTCATTTGCTTCCCAGCTCTGAGGATAGAGCCGGGGCTACCGTTGTCCGACTATCTCATTCCCGCTTTTTCCGGATGAACCGAAAAAAGGCCCGCGACCCGGCCGTGGAGATGGCCGGGCCGCGGGCCCTTTGAAGTCGAGTGGTTGAGCGCCTTACGGCACGATTTGCACCTCCACGCCGATGTAGTCCTGGGTCTGGATGCAGGTGCCGGCTCCGCAGTCCGCATCGCTGGTGCAGGTCACGGTGATGTCGTCGTCGCAGACGCTGGGCCTCGGCGGATCACCCGCCCTGGGACCCGTACGCACCGCGATGACGTCGGGATCGACGAAGCTCACGAAGTCGCCCAAAGAGAGCCCGTTCATGCAAGCCGGAGGCGCGAAGGTCTCGGCATTCGCTTCCACCGCTTCGAGGCTGACGTTCTCGGTCGACGACTCGCTGACGAAGGTCCCGTCGTCACCGGCCGGGAAGCCGCCGCAGACCTGACCGAACAGCCGGCCCAACTGCTGGATTCGAATGTCGCTGATCTTGAAGCCCGGCTTGGCGAGCCCGCCGTCGTCGGGGCACTCGCTGTTGCTGGCGATCCCGAGGCTGGCTTGCAGGTTCAGGTCGAGGCACAAGGCCGCGAGTGAGCAGTCCACCGATGCCGTGGAGTCCGGGCCGAAGCACGACGTCTGAGCCGTGAGGTCGCCGTCGAGCGTTGAGTTCTCATTGCGGTCCGCAACGACGGCCATCGAAAGATCGCCCAGTCGCAGGCCGACCTCCACCGGCTCGGTGCCGGCGTCGTCGCGGATGACGAACGTCGGAGGTATGTCCTGCCTCGCGCAGAACAGGATCGGGTCGGTGGCTTCGACGTTGATGTTGGGAACGAGGTTGCAGGCGCCCTGCTCGGCGATCCTCAGCACGGCGTCGAAGATGTTGATCTGGAGATTGGCCAGGTTGCACTGGATGCGCTGGCCCAGCGGAAGCGTGTTGCAGGCGATGCCCTGCACCGCGGTGCAGGTGCCCTGCTCGACGGCGGCCGAT
>JBDHGH010000314.1:0-2183 GCA_039589995.1 Gemmatimonadota bacterium
CGATGATCTCGTCGGGATCGAAGATGACTACGTCGGCGAAATACCCAGGCTGCAGCAACCCGCGGCGCTTGACCTTTAAGTTCCACGCCGGCAGCGAAGTCATCTTGCGCACCGCCTCTTCCAGTGAGATGACGCGCTCTTCGCGAACGTACTTGCCGAGCACGCGGGCGAACGTTCCGTAGGCCCGCGGGTGTGGATTCGACTTCAGGAAGACGCCCTCGGTGGCCAGCGACCCTGCATCGGATCCAAAGCTCACCCAATATCGAGCGACCTTCTTCCTAACGTTCTCCTCGGACATGGTGAAGTAAACGCAACCGACGCGGCTGCCGTCTTCGATCACTAGGTCCATCGCCGTTTCTTCCGGCGGCGTACCACGCATCGCGGCAACCTCAGCGAGGGTTTTTCCGGTCAGAGGTTTTAGTTCGTCGTTCTTGAAGCTGACAAGCAAGATCTTGTCGGGTGAACCCGCAGCAAGGTAACCGTTGGCCCAGTCGTCGCTGGGTGTATTCATGGCTTGCTTGACACGCTCGCGGATCGCGGGGTCCTTGAGACGTTCGGCCCAAGCTTTGTAACCCCCTTCCTGAACCCACGGAGGCATAGCGGCATCGAGGCCGGTTGAGCTCGCCGGGTAGGTGTACATGTCGGCGGTGACTTGCAGTCCTTCGTCGCGAGCGGCCTCAACACGTTCGAAAACCGTGTCCAGCTTGTGCCAATTGGCTTGTCCGGAAGTCTTCAGGTGGTAGATCTCCGCGCGTATGTCGGCCTCGCGGGCGATAGTGAAGAACTCTTCGAGGGCCTCGAGCAACGAGTTGCTCTCATTGCGCATGTGGGAGATATACAGACCGTCGTACTCGGCAGCGACTTTCGCCAACTCGATCAGCTCCGCGGTCTCGGCGTAGAAAGCTGGAGCGTAGATGAGCGAGCTTCCCAGGCCCAATGCACCTTCTTCCATCGCCTGGCGCACCAACCTCCGCATCTCCTCCAGTTCTTCCGGCGTCGGCGGCCGGTCCTCGTAACCGATCACATAGATCCGCGCGGTCGTAGCGCCCATGAACGACGCGACGTTGGTGGAAGTCCCACGATCGACGAGGTAATCGAGATACTCACCGAGCGTACTCCACTCGATGTCGTACTTGATGTCACCCTGCTGCTCGAGCTCCTCTTGCACCATCCGCTCGTTCACTGGTCCCATCGACCAGCCTTCGCCGAAAATTTCGAGGGTCACACCCTGCCTGATATCGCTCTGCGAGAGACCGTCCTCGATGAGCGACTCGGTCGCCCAACTGAGCATGTTGATGAAGCCGGGTGAGACGGCCAAACCGCTGGCATCGATTTCGGTGCGGCCACGCGCATCGCGCAGGTCGCCAACCACAGCTATGGAATCCCCATCGATGGCCACGTCTGCGACGAAGGCCTGGTCACCACTCCCATCGTAGATCCCGCCACCGCGAATGATCACGTCGTAGTCGGCAGCCTGGGAGCAGGCCGAGACCAACACTGCAGTTACCAGGAGCACGCAAGCTCGCAGCATGACAGCCTCCGGATTGTTTCACTGAAGTAGGGCTAGGTATGAATTACGTTCTCGGGTGGCCGTGCGCAATCGGTCTCTAGGCGGCCTTACTTGCCGACGCAGAAATCCGAAAAAACGCGGCCGAGAAGATCATCGGTGGCGATAACGCCGACGAGCTCCTCAAGCACTTGCGTGGCAGCCCTCAGGTGAGTCGCGGCAATCTCGGGCGCCCGTCCCGCACTGCGAGCGTCACAGAACGCCTCCATCTCGGAGCGGGCCGTGCGAAGATCGCGGGCGTGGCGTTCGCGGCTGACCAACGGCTCTTCACCGCGGTTTCTCATCACTCCAGAGAAGACCGCCTCGATCAGCCGTTCCCCCAGCTCACCCAACCCCTCACCGGAGATCGCCGAGACACGGATTTCCGAATCACCCTCGCCAGGCAAGTCATCGGTCGATGCGGATAGGTCGCTCTTCGTGCGAACCGGTATGATGACGGACGACTCGATACGGTTCAGAAACTCGGTCTCTTCCTCGGACAAGGGGCGTCCCGCCTCGGCACAGAAGAGAACGACATCCGCCGTCGCGAGATAGCGGCGTGCGACCTCGATACCGATGCTCTCGACCTTGCCGGCGCCGTCCCGAAGACCCGCCGTGTCCACCAACCTGAAGGGAT
>JBDHGH010000315.1:0-2071 GCA_039589995.1 Gemmatimonadota bacterium
GATATCGAGGAGGCGAAGCGGTATTCGGCGGGGATCTCGTATTCGAACTCGAGTCCGCCGAGCGTCGGCGCGAACAAGCGTGGCATCGAAGGCCAATTCCGCAACCTGACCGGCTGGGGCGATGCCTATCACCTGAGCTATGAGCGGACACTCGGTCTGGAAGAGGTGTTGTTCCGGGCAGAGGTTCCGATCACGCGTTGGGACACCCGGCTGGAGTTCAAGCTGGAACGAAGCGATTCGGAGGTGACGGAAGAACCGTTCTCGATCATCGACGTCGAGAGCAAATCGCGCGACTATCAACTCGGCATCACCCACCCCGTCTTCAGAACGGTCGGGCAGAACCTCACGCTTGGGGTCGAATTCGCACGCCGCGAGAGCGAGACGTTTCTCCTGGACACGCCGTTCTCCTTTTCCGACGGTCCCCACGACGGCAAGAGCAGGGTCAACGTCCTGCGGCTGGTGCAGACGTGGCTCGATCGGTCTCGGGAGCAGGTCCTGGCGATCCGGTCTTCGTTCAATAAGGGGCTCGATGTCTACGGCGCGACGAAGAACGATACGGGCATACCCGACGGTAAGTATTTCGCATGGCTGGGCCAGATCCAGTGGGTGCGAAGGGTGTTCGATGACAATCAGGCCGTCTTTCGGGGCGACGCCCAATTCGCTCGCAACAGATTGCTGCCGCTCGAGAAGTACTCCCTCGGCGGCATGGACAGCGTCCGGGGCTATCGCGAGAACCAGCTTGTCAAAGACCAGGGATACGCGCTCTCGCTCGAAGGTCGCATTCCCATCTTGAGGCTCCCCGTCCCGTTCCTCAGCACCGGGCTCGATGATGGCAGTCTTGAGCTCGCCCCGTTTCTCGATTACGGCCGCGCGTGGGACCAGGAAGTCAGCAACGCCGGGGAAACCAAGCTCTTCAGTGCGGGGGTCGGGCTGAGATGGCACATCTCGCCCGACATCCTTGCCACGATCTACTATGCTCGACCGTTGCGCGATGTTCCCGACCCCGCGAACAAGACCCTGCAGGACAAGGGGATCCATTTTCGCTTGATCGCGGGCGTGCTTTGATATGGGGGAGATTCGTGCGACCAGGGTGACGCGGGTTAGGGAAGATCCCGGGAAGGACAGGCAACCGATGCATGCGGTGCAAAGCCGGCGGTGGACGTCACCCACCAAATTCTTAGGTGCCGTCTGTCTCTCTACCCTGATAGCCCTGATGCTTTCCATGCCCATCTCGGCCAAACCTCCTAAGCTGGCCGCTGGTCTCGACACCCCGTCTTCCGCGTATCGGCACCTGCAACAAGGCGATCGCTATTTCCACCTGGGTCGTTTCCAGAATGCGGTGACCGCGTGGACGGCTGCGCTCCTGGCACTCGAGACCGCGGGCGAGCGGGTTCGTTGGATCAACACGCTGGGCCGACGCGCCGAAGCCTATCAGGCACTGGGCCACTATCGGAACGCCATCGAAGACCTCTCGCGGGCGCTCGCGGCAGCCAAGCCGTTGAATGATTCGGGGCTCGTGGCCAAACTCCAAGGCAGTCTGGGGAACGTCTATTTCATGTCGGGCGCGCAGGTTCAGGCGCAAGCGGAGATTCTTGCCAGCCTCAAATACGCGACTGCCAGCCAGGACCTCGCACTGAGCGCTCGGGCACAAAACAATCTCGGCAACGTTCAGTATGCGATGGGCAGGCTCGATGAGGCGGTGCAGGCCTTCGGCCTGGCTCACGACCAGGCCAGGCGCGCCCTGGAACCCGCCCTCGCTGCGACGGCACTCCTCAACCAGGCTCGTGTGACGTTCGATCTGGGCGGAATCGAAGCGGCCGAGGGGCTGGCGCGACGCGCCGGCGACGGGTTTCGCGGTCTCGATGATTCCCATCTCAAGGCGATGGGTCTGGTGGGGATCGGCCGTTTGCTGCGTCGGTTGAGCCTTTATGGAACGACGAGGCAGAACGAACGAATGGCGGCGACCTATAGCAGCTTGCAGGATGCAAATCAGGTGGCAACGGCGATCGGCGACGACCGCGTCGCTTCGTACGCGCTGGGCTCCCTCGGGCGCTTGTATGAGGACCGCAGG
>JBDHGH010000316.1:0-2261 GCA_039589995.1 Gemmatimonadota bacterium
TGTAGTTGTTCCTGCGACGCCGTTAGTTCCTCACGGCGCAGCTGAAACGAAGAACCGTTATACGGCGCGAACATGAGCTGTGACTAATCGAGAGTACCCTCTGGGACTAGCCAGCGGCCGCACGAAGGTCGTGGCGTACAACGGAACGTGGCCGGATCTCTTTCAGGAGGCTGCTGCAGAGTTACGCCGAACTTTGGGAGACCGCACCCTAGAAATCCAGCATGTTGGGAGTACATCGGTTCCGGGCCTAGTTGCCAAGCCTGTTCTCGACATCCTCGCCGGTGTGCCTGACCTGCGGCGAGCGCTAGACCTAGCCCCGGATCTAGAGGCGCTGGGGTACGAGTACCGGCCTGACGAAGAGATTCCGGATCGTCTTTTCTACCGTCGAAGCACGGGAGGGTTGCGTACACACCACCTCTCCTTGGCAGAACCGACGTCATCTCACTATCGGCTGACCTTAGTGTTCCGTGATGTGCTTCGGGCCGATGCTGCTCTTGCCGAGGAGTATGGAGCCCTGAAGGAGGCCTTGGCCGAAAGATTCAGTGATGACCGCAAGGCGTATGTGGAGGGGAAGACGGACTTTGTGATGCGAGTCCTCGAGTCACTCGGGGCCCTGGCTAGTCGTCGCCAGTAAGAACTGTTAGGAAGCGTCGGTCCCTCAGCACTCAAACGGGTTGATCAATGCCATTCGGGGTGGCCGCCGCCGTCCCCGGGGAAGGTCACTTCGCGGGCGTCCAATCCAGTCGTGTCAACGACGAAGATTGACACCTCCCGTTCAAAGGTGTTCGCATACAGCCACTCATACTCCTCCTCTGTCATGTCGCCTGCGGCCTCCCGGTATACGGAGTCGGCAAGCACGAGCCGATCGACCCTGGTCTGGAGGTCGGGATCAGTGGCGTAGAAAGGACGGGGGCCGTGGAATGCGAGATGCGTGCCGTCCGGCGACCAGACAGGGTATAGTGGATACTCGCCCAGACCGCTCCAATACCGTCCATCGGCCGAGCGCACGACGGCAAATCCACCGTCTGGCGGCCAGACGCGTTTTAGATTAGATCCGGCAGGGTCGATGAGCCACAACGCCTGATTGCCCTTCACTCCGTAAGTACCAGTAGCGCGGCAACGATCATCGTCATCGAGAGCCATTGGGTCAATCATCGCGCACGCTCTAGCATGGAATGCGATTCGGTTTCCGCTTGGAGACCATGTGGGTTTGATCGCTGCAGCCAGCCAACTCACATTTGAACCGTCGGCGTCCATAACGTAGATCCCATGTCCCTCAGCACGGTGAGACGTGAACACCAGATGCTTCCCGTCCGGAGACCAGTCTGCTCCCCCGTCGTTACCGGGATGATTCGTCAGCCGCCGTACCTCAGACCCGGTCGTGTCAACGACGAAGAGATCCGTTCCGTCTTCGCGTTCGGACGTGTACACGATCTGTGAACCGTCCGGAGACCAGTCTGGGCTTGAGTTCATATAGGCATCGTCCGTCAATTGCCTTAGGCCAGAGCCGTCACGTCGAATGATGAAGATCTGTCTGTGGGAGGCTCTGCGTACCCTTCCACGACGCGTCTCCCGCTCGTTCGTCGAATCTGCCGGTGTGGCCCAGTATCCCTCGAAGGCGATCCACTTGCCATCTGGAGACCAAGCAGGGACTCGAGCTCCCAGGCCTGGAGGATCAGCCGCACCATCGACCGTGTTGTCGCCACCTACAAACACCGTGTCAAGACGTGACCCGTCCTGTTTGACGGTCAAGATCATCTCCGCCCGATATCCATTCTGTCTTGTGTGGAACCAGGTGTAGACGATCGGACGATCGCTGGCCTGGGAATTCGGGGTTCCGCCGCCGGAATCAACGCATCCGCTGATCGCAATGAAGAGGATGAAGGACGGAAACAAAGCACTGGGGAAAGGAATGCCTAGCGTCGTCATCGGTAGCTATCCGAGGGGCGCGGCCGCGTACGCTGCCAGCATTCTACCCAATTCGTCCGCGAGCTCGGCGGTACTCACGTCGGAGGCGACGGCCGGCGTGTGGTCGGGGTAGATGATCTGCTCGGTCAGGGTGCTGACGAGCTGCTCGGTCAGGGTGCTGACGAGCACCAAGATGGCTACCTGTCCCATGGTCTGCGCCCTGGCCTCATCAGCCGACGAGAACAGTTCGCTCACGCGGGCGAAAAGGGAACGCCGCCGATCGTGCGAAGTCAAAGGCACGATCTCCGGGTGCAGCCGACCGTGAAGGTGAAGCGCCTGGATAAGGCCCCTGT
>JBDHGH010000317.1:0-2025 GCA_039589995.1 Gemmatimonadota bacterium
GTACTTGGCCAGCGCATTGAGTCGGTCGTAGTTGACCGGGCGGTACCCGAAGCCGAGAACGCCCTCTGTATAGCCACCGTCGTAGAACTGCCCAAGGGAGCTATCGCTGAAAGAGTGGTTGAACTTGCCAACGAGCCGCCAATCCGGCGACATCTGGAATTTCAGGAAATTCCTGAACAGCCACGTCGTTCTATCCGACCACGCCCCGTCTGGCTGCTCCGTCTCGTCGAAGCGGTATTCGATGCCGCTCGAGAACTGCACCGTCTCGAAGCCGTAGCTGACGCTCGCACCGCCTGCATGGCGCTTGGTCTCGGCATTGGTCTGTCTGTCTATCAGCGTGCCGGTTTCCCAGTTGGCACCGAGGTTCCATCGGTCCGTCGGCGCCAGGCTCATCCCCATGGCTCTGGTCAGGCCGTTCATCGAATCCGTGTGCTGGTATCGATTCTCCAGGTAGACGCTGGCGCTTTCCGACAGGCGGGCCCTCGAACCGTAGATCAGGTTGCCCCTACGCGTGTGCAGGCCGCTGTCCGTCCGCTCGTCTCCCAACGCATAGCTGAGATAATGATGGGTGCCCTCGGACTGCTGGTAGCTCGTCCCGAGCTTGGCAGCGGGTCCGAGGTCGCCATAGGAGACTTCCCCGTCGAGAAGGAGTCGGTCGTTGACGCGATAGGCGCCGCCGACACCAAGGCGCCGGTTGTCCTCCCTGTCTTCCGTCGTCCACAGCGTGGCCTGTCCGAAGCCGTAGCCGCGCCACTTGGCCTTCGAGTCGTAGGCCACCTGCACCACTGCGTCCGTGCGTTGCCCCTCTTCCTGGGTCACGGGCACGACCGGGGAATCGTCCTCTCGAAGGTCATGCCTGATTCCTGTGCTCAGGCCCCACCGATCGGTCCACTGGAAGTCGATGTCGACTTCCGCGGCGGTGGTCTCGAGCCCCTCTTTCTGGATCCGACTGTCCGCCTTGTCGACCAGGTGAACCCTCTCCGTCACCGGTATGTCGAAGGTGCCGCCGAACTGCAACGTGTCGGTGAGCGTGGTCAAGCCCGGCGCCGAATAGCCGCCATCCAGACTCAGGGCGTAGACGCTCAGGCGCCCCCTGCCGCCCTCGAAGAAATCCGCGAATCCAATGCTGACATCCCCCCGGTAGGCACCGCCATCTGCGTTTCCGAGGTCCAGATCCTCGGTGCCGAGGAAGCGGAAACCGCCGTCGTCGGAACGCAACGAAGATGAAACCGGCCCCTCGCTCCTTCCGAGCTGAAACTTGAACCAGGACTCGGTGCTCTTCCTCACGGTCAGGTTCGCGCCATAGAGGTTGCTGTCGCTGTCGCCCACCTCGTCGCGATTGGCGGTCAGGCCCAGCTTGACGAAATCATTGAGCCAGTACTGGCCCTCGCCTCCGGCAGTCAACGCATCGATCTCATCGAAGCCGGGGGTATATTCATATTGGACGACGAGCCAGGCCTCGTCACCGCTCAAGCCCTCGCTGCGAACGAGCAGATCATCGGCCACGGTAGACGCCATGGGCTCAGAGAGGAGGATGCGGCCCTGGAGATAGTCGATGTCGTAATCCAGCGCCTGCCTCAGGTCTTCCACCCGCGAGACGAGCCCGGATTCCTTGTCCCGCACCTCTATCCGCACCCGTTCGGATCCGACCAGCAGATCCTGTCGGCGCAGGAAGTAGAGCGATCCGCCGGTACCGCGAAACTCCTCTCGGCTCGGAACGGTGCCCGGATCCGCAGCGTAGCCGTCGATGACCAGGCGCCGTTCGCCAAAGCTGGTCGTCGAGGGGGACTGGTAGTGGACGTTGGCACCGTAGAGCCCCCGCTCGACAAGGGCCAGCTCGTTGTCCACATAGCCGACTCTGAAGTTTCCCCAGAGGGCATGGTTCTCACCCTTGTTCAGCTTGACGTAGAATTTCCCCAGGGTTGGCGCAGCCTCTTCGACGGTGCCGTCGTCGCCAAAGGTCGGGTAGTGATGATCGGGATCGATACGCCGGAACAGCGAATCCGGCGACTTGTCCATGAAATT
>JBDHGH010000318.1:0-3068 GCA_039589995.1 Gemmatimonadota bacterium
TCGGGCAGTCCGCGGTCAACTTTCGTTACGCGAATCGGGAAGCCAAGGTCGGGTCGACGATCCAGTTCGCTCTCGGTGGTCAGGCGGATCCGCTCCACCTTCCTCAGCTGCCTGTCGAGAATCAACAGGTCCTCTTCGCCCACAAACGCGACGTCCACGGCTTCGTCGAACGAGCCACGGCCGGTTCCGATTCCGCCGTAGAGCATGTCGTTGGGGCCGATATCGGCATTGGTGTACGCGTTTCGACGGAAGACCCGGCCGGTCTTCTTGTTGAGAACGACGACCGATCCGTTTTCGTTGACTGCCGTGGCGACCGGCTCCGACAGGTTCCCCCCACGCATAGCCAGCTGTCCGGCCAGTCCCCTGGGCAGATTGCCGCCCCAGGCCAGTTCGGTGAACGGCTGGAAGGCGTAGATGTGGGTCGGGGTGCGCTTGTCGGCCACGTAGATGGCGCCGTCGTTGCCTACAGCCAGCGACAGGGGTTCACGAATCGCATCCGAGAAGTCGATCTCGCGAACGAACGTCCCGTCGTAGCTGAAGACCTGGATGCTTCCGCGTCCGGCGTCGAGGATATAGACGTATCCGCTGGGACCCACCGCCACATCGACGGGATCGTCCAGCTTGCCTCCCACATCACCCTCGCCGCTGATCGTCCGCAGACCCTGACCCTCGCCATCGAACACGATGATCTGTTTGCGGTTCTTGTCGAGCACGAAGACGTATCCGTCACCGTCGATGGCCAATTGCACCGGACGTTTGAGGTCGGGCCGACCGTAGATCCGGCTGTGCGATCCACTCGCGTCGTAGACGTGAATGACGCCCCTGTCATCGGCGATGTGGACACTCCCGTCGGGGCCCAGTGCGATGGCTATGGGGTTTTCGGGCGCGTCAGGTCTCCCTTTGGCGCCCAGCTCGAACGAACCCTCGTTGACGAAGTTCGCTTTCACTGCCTGCGCGGTCGCCTCGGTGGCGAATATCGCGAGCAGTGCGGCGGCAGCGGCCCCGCAGAGGGCGCTCTTAGCTGAGATGATCCGGGTCAATTGCACGGCGGTGCTGGCTCCAGATTGAAGTTCATGGGCGGCCGATTTCCCTCCTGAAATACGAATCTCGAAAACCCGGCCACCACCTCATCACCATGTTCCAGTTTCTTCGGCACCTCGACCGGCGCTCCCCGCAGAAGCGTTCCGTTGGTGCTGCCCAGGTCCTCGATCCACCAAGCCTCGTCGCTCCTGCGAATCAGGCAATGGTGGCGGGAAACCGAGCGATCGGGGAACTGCACATCGTTATCTGTTGCGCGGCCGATCAGGGCCTCGCTGCTATCGATCAGGAACGTCTTCCCGGTGTGCACGCCGGCGACAACCTGTAGCCGGCTGAGCGCATCGCGTCGGTCGTCACAGGTGAAGCGGAATTCCAGATCTTCCAGTCCGATGATATCTCCGTCTTCCAAGACTCGACGAGCGCCCGCCGGCAACGCGGCCCCGTTCAGGGTCGTGGGTGCGTCGTCCGTCATCACTTCCAAGTAATAGCCGGAGTCATCACGCTCTATGCGGATGTGATGCTCGGCAATTCGCTGGTCACGGATCCTCAGCACGTTGGCCTGGGCGCGACCGACCGACATCACGGGAACCCGGAGAGAGTATTCCCGATTCCGCTCCGCATAAAACTGCCCGATGAGCGCTGCGCCATTCGACAGTGCGCCCAGTGGTCCTAGCTCCTATGTCGTTGGGGGGGAGGGGTGGGTATCGCCGTACGCCCCATAAAGTTACGCCATTCGTCTCGAGTGTCAATTATGAGCGGCCGACAACGGGTGTGGGCCGGCGGAAAGGGGGGATCGGCACTGGAAGGTGCCCAGTTCCAGAGGGTCTCTGGACCACTCGGGCTGCCTAGAATGCCTCGCCGAAACTCAAGTAAAACCCGCCGTCATCGACGTCGAATCCCCAGCCGAAATCGGCCCGGATGTTGAGTTCCTCCGCGGGACTCAACGCGAAGCGCAGCCCCGCTCCCAGGCTGGGGTGAAACTGGTCCGCCCTGAACCCGTTCAAGTCGTGCTGGACCTGGCCGATCGCCCCGAAGGCGACCAGGCCTATCCTCCACCACACGGGCATGCGGTACTCCGCTTGGAACGCCAGCAGGTCGCGATCGCGGTAGCGGCCTGCGAAATAGCCTCTCAGCAGCATCTCGCCGCCGAGCTGCGGCATGAGGTCGAACGGTGGGTCGCCGGGCGCGAACACGCCCAGGGCGCGGAGCGCCAAAACGTGCCTCGTGACGACAGGGAAGTACCTCCTCAGGTCGAGCGAGATCCTGCCGAAATCGTAGTCGCTTCCGAAATACCCGCTGAATAATTGCGCTCTTAACTGGTGGAAGCTTCCCCTGTGAGGATAAACCGTGCTGCTTCGGGTATCGCGGGTCAGAAGCACGCCCAATCCTACCACCCACCCGTCCTCGGCACCTGGCACGAGTCCGCTGGCCAACAGGCCGTCGTCTTCGATGTCCCTCAGCTCGCGATAGCCCAATTGCCCAAGGAAACCCGCATACCAACCCGGGGCAAATCGCTTCTGAACCTCCGCCAGCGTGTTCAGCGTCAACGGCGTGAAGTCCTCCTCGAGAGCGTCCGGCGTGTTGTTGCCAATTCCCCAGAATTTCGTGGGAAACTTGATGAAGCCGGCCTCGCCGATAATCCGGTAGTCACCTCTGTTGGGGTAAAGTTCGGTCCTCACCGACAGAATGACCTGCTTTTTCAACGTGTAGATTGCCACGGGCGCGATGTACGAGGTCTGTTGTTGCGCTTCGGTCGTCGAGTCGGCGGCTGAGGTCGATGACCTCAAGAAGTACATCGCCGTAACGCCGAAGCCGAGGCCGGTCTCGGGCTGATAGAAGATGACGGGAAGGGGAATCAGGCTATTCCCCGGCCCTTCCTCCTCCGCCGAGGCGCTGTCAGGCGGTGTCTCATCAGCCTGAGCAAAGGCTCGATCGGTGGATCCCAAGAGTAACACGACGGCGATCGCCAGCGCCGTCATGCCGCGGAGCAGGTATTTCGATTTATAGAGAATGCTCACAAGGGTCGTTCT
>JBDHGH010000319.1:0-2953 GCA_039589995.1 Gemmatimonadota bacterium
AAAAAAGCTGAGAATCACCTTTCCCAACCCAGGCATCCACGCGTAGTTCTCAGCCGGACCGACCGCTGCCAGTCCTGGCCCGATGTTCCCGATAGCCGCCGCCGACGCGCCGGCCGCGGTAATGAGGTCAATGCCCAAAGCGTTCAGAAGCAGGGATCCCAATACGAACGAGGCGACGAAGAGGAGCATGAACGCCAGGATGTTCAGCATGACGCCCTCATGAACCACCTTGCCTCCGACGCGCGTGACCACGACGGCTCGGGGGTGTAGGTGTTTGCGCAGCTCCACCACGCCTTGTTTGAGCGCCGCCCACAGACGCATCGTCTTAATGCCGCCGCCCGTCGACCCTGCCATGCCACCGACGAACATCAGGAAGAACAGCACCCCCTGTGTCACCGCTGGCCAGACCACGTAGTCGGCCGTTGCAAATCCCGTCGTCGTCCCGATAGAGACGACTTGGAAGGCCGAAGCCCGGAACGCACCCTCCAGCGTGTCGTAGGTCCCCGAGACCAGGTGCGCGCCCAGCACGGTCGCTATCGCCGTCAACAACAACAGCGTGTAGAACCGCCACTCCTCGTCGGCAAGCATCGATTGCGGTCGCCCTCTCAACGCTCGGTAATGAAGCGAAAAGTTCACTCCCGCCAGGTACATGAAGAAGACCGTCACGTACTGGATATAGGGCGACGAATAGGCGCCGATCGATGCGGTTCGTGTCGAGAAGCCACCCGTCGGCAGTGTGGCGAACGCGTGAGTCACCGCGTCGTACCAATCCATTCCGCCGAACAGGTATAAGACCGCCTGCAGCGCCGTCAGGCCGACGTAGACGCGCCAGAGTATCGATGCCGTCTGCCGGATGCGCGGCTGCAAGCGTTCGGGCGTCGGGCCGGGCACCTCCGCCCGGAAGAGCTGCATTCCGCCGACACCGAGAAACGGCAGGACCGCCACCACCAGGACGATGATCCCCATACCGCCCAGCCACTGACTCAGGCTGCGCCAGAAGAGGATTCCCCGGGGCAGCGATTCCGGGTCCGGGAATATCGAAGCGCCCGTCGTGGTGAATCCCGAGATCGACTCGAAGAACGCGTCGAGCGGTGAGGCGACACCCGCGAACCAGAAGGGAAGCGCGCCAAAGGCGGCGGCACTGATCCAGGCGAACGAGACGATCAAATAGCTTTCTCGGATCGTCAGGTCCTTGGGCCGCGTGGTGAGTCGGTTTGCCGCGACTCCGATGACGATCGCAATGGCTGCGGCAGTGAAAAGAGGCAGAGCATCCGAGCCGGAATAGACCAGTGCGATCACCGCCGAAGCGGCCATCGCTACGCCGACCGCTGCGACGATCAGACCGATGACATGGAGTGCTGCGCGAGCGCTCACACCGATCCCGTTACTGGAAGAGTTTCTCTACGGCCTTCACGGCGTCGGGCAACGCCAGGACCGTGACCTTGTCGCCAATGGCCAGGACGGCGTCGCCGGATGGAACCTTGACCTTGGTTCCCCGGGTGATGGCCCCGACGAGACTGTGTTCGGGGAAATCGATTTCGGCCAACGCCTGGCCGGCGAGTTTGGAGCCGGCTCGCACGCTGAACTCGATCGCCTCTGCTTCGATTCCCCTAAGTGTGGCTACACCGACGACCACGCCTCGGCGCACGTAACGCAGAATGCTGTTGACCGCCGAGAGCCGCGGCGACACCGCGGCGTCGATGCCGACGCGGCTGACGAGCGGGATGTAGTCGATCCGGTTGATGAGCGAGACGACCTTGGGAACACCGTGAGTCTTTGCCAGCAGGCTGGCCAGCATGTTGGTGTCATCGCTCCCGGTGAAGACGACGAAGCCGTCGATCTCCTCGACGCCTTCCATCTCGAGCAACTCCATGTCCGTGGCGTTGCCGTGGAGGATTAGAGCCTTTTTGAGCTTCTCCGCCAGTTTCACGCAGCGTGACCGGTCGGCCTCGATGATGGTGACATCGATGCCGTGATCCTCCAGGATCTCGGACAGGTATACGGCGGTACGACCGCCGCCGCCGATCATCACGCGTCGCAATCGGAATTCGGGGTAGCCGGCCATCTCCAGCACCAGCGGCATCTGTTTCGACTCGCCGATGATGTAGGCGAGATCGTCGGCCTGGAATATGTCGTCGCCGCCCGGGATAATGGTCTTGCCATCGCGTGAGATCGCCGCCGTCAGGAAGCGGCGGTCCTTTACGCCCGCAGCGACTTCCGCCAACGAGCGCCCGATGATCGGAGCATCGGGCTGGACCCGAAGACCCATCAGCTGGACGCGGCCACCGGCGAAAAAGGCCAGTTCCGAAGCCGCTTCCGACTGGAGGAGCTGGTACGTCTCGCGAGCGCACTCCAGCTCGGGGTTGATCATCAGATCGACGCCCTGTCTTGCGCTCTCCAAGCGACCGGCTTCGGTGAAGTAATCGGGGTTGGATATTCGCGCGACCTTGACCGGCACGCCGAATTGTGCCGCCGACATACAGGCGATGAGGTTGACTTCGTCGACGTTGGAAACGGCGGCGATCAGATCGACTTTCTCGATCCCCGCCTGCTCGAGGACGGCGAGGCTGGCGCCGTTACCGGCCAGGGTCATGATGTCCAGTTGGTCCTGGGCATAGGACGCGCGATCGACATCCTGATCCACAAGCACGATGTCGTGGCCCTCTTCCGACAGGTGTTCCGCGAGAGCGAAACCGACGGCGCCTGCACCGACGATGAGGACTTTCATGGAGTTCCCTCTGGCCAAATAGCCGCGTCAGGGACGTGCAGCGAAGATCCCGGTGACCGGACTAACTTCGTTCTGCCATGTCCACTGTCAAGCCGACGAGGGTTGACGCTTCATCAACCGTGCGGATATTGTCGAAACGGGCGCGGGCCCGTAGCTCAGTTGGTCAGAGCAGCCGACTCATAATCGGTAGGTCGCAGGTTCGAGTCCTGCCGGGCCCACTCTTTT
>JBDHGH010000320.1:0-6736 GCA_039589995.1 Gemmatimonadota bacterium
TTGTGAAGAATCGACAGTACGATCGTATTGCGCTGATCGCGTTCGCAGGGGAAGCGCTAACACAGGTGCCGGTGACCATCGACTACAAGATCCTGGAGCGGGCGATTCAGAATCTTCAAGTCGACATGCTGGAGGATGGCACCGCGATCGGTACGGCGCTGGCGACCGCTACAAACAGATTGCGGCGAACGCCCGGCAGCTCGAAAGTCGTGATCCTCTTGACGGACGGGGAGAACAACCGCGGCGAGGTGGATCCCGTCACCGCGGCTCGGGCGGCGGCCGCCTATGGGATTCGCACGTACACGGTCGGTGTGGGAAGCGAGGGCGTTGCGCCGGTACCGATAGGTCCGGGCCCGCTGGGAACGGAGTACGCGAATATGCGAGTTCGCCTCGACGAAGATCTACTCCGCCGCATCGCCTCGATCACGGGCGCTCAGTACTTCCGCGCCACGAACGCGCGCGCCCTGGAGGAAATCTACCGCCAGATCGATGAGCTGGAAAAGACGCCGGTGAACATTCGGAGGTACGTGGAATTCAGCGAGCACTTCCGGCCGTTCGTGCTGTTGGCGGGGTTGTTGGTGGTTGCCGAGTGGCTGTTCAGGGTTCGACGCTACCCTCTATATGTGTAATGCGCGATGTGCAAAGACATGGATAACGTCATGAGGGCGGGTCGGTGAGACTCGAGTATCCGATTTGGGTGTGGATCGGCCTGGGGACGGCTGTACTGGGAGTTGCCCTGGTGTACCTGTGGCAACGCCGGCGCAAAGCCGCTCAGGACGCTCTGGGCAGCTCGGGCATGCTCGAGCGGTTGACCCGGGTCGACCTCACGGGCTCGCCCTATCGGCGCGGGGCCTTGGTGGCCGCCGCCCTTGCACTGCTCGGGCTCGCCATGGCTGGCCCACAGTGGGGCGCCCAGGAAGTCGAGGAACAGACGCGTTCGTTGAACCTGGTGCTGGTCCTCGACGTATCGGAGTCGATGTGGGCGGAGGACGTCCGCCCCAACCGTCTGGAGCGACAACGCCTCGAGGCTCGGCGATTGGTCAACGAACTGGCCGGCCAGCGCATCGGGCTGGTTTCGTTCGCAGGTGCGGCGTACGTCCTATCTCCGTTGACCATCGATCACGGTGCGCTCCATCTGTACTTGGACGCCCTCGACCCCACGATGGCCGGTACTCCCGGCTCGTCACCTTCGGCAGCCATCTACGAGGCGCTCAGCCTTTTGAGGGAGAGTGGATCGGAGGGCGGCGATAGGGCGATCGTGATACTGGGAGACGGCGAGTCGCACGACGAAGAACAAGAAGTGCTCGCTGCCGCGAAAGCTGCAGAAGCGGACCGCGTCAGGCTCTACGCCGTCGGCATCGGAAGCGATAGAGGCGAGCCGATACCGAATCACGACCGGTTGGGTGAGCGCATCGGCGGGTACAAACAGGACGAGAATGGAGAGGTCGTTCTTACCCGCATGACGATGGAACCCTTATCGTCTGCGGCTCGTGAGACCGGGGGGACCTGGACCCGGGCCGATGAAGGTGGCGTCACACAGGTCTTGATCGCGCTGTCGGAATTGGAGCGAGGTCGCGGCGAGGTGACGCGCGGTGTACGCTGGACGCCAAGATTCCAGTGGTTCGTGGCGGGAGCTCTTCTGCTCTTGGTCATGGATTGGTCGTGGGCCTGGAGGCGACATCGATGAGGGCTCTACGAGTCGCGGTGCTGATCGCCTTGGCCACGCTGGGTTTCCGAGTCGCGGCGCAGGACGAAGCAGGCAATCGTGCCCACCGCAAAGGGGAGTACGAGAGAGCCGCCGAGAGGTATCGAGAGGCGATCGGCCGAAGCGGTGGCACGCCGGAGCAGCGCTACAACTTGGGCACCTCGCTGTTGCGGCTGGGCGACCTGGAGGATTCTCGCCGAAACCTGATCGAATCTTTGGAAGCGCAGAGTCCGGAACTGCGCGCCCGCGCGTTCTACAATCTCGGCAACGCTTTTTCACGCAGGCCCGCGGAAGGCGAAGTCACTCCCGAAGACCTGCGAACGGCTATCGAGGCGTACCGTCGTGCGTTGCTCCTCGATCCGGACCTGGACGACGCTCGTTGGAACCTCGAGCTGGCGCTGCTCCGACTCGAGGAACTGTTCCGCCAGAGTCAGGCTTCGCCCGACGAAGAGCAGCAGCCGCAGGAGCAGCAGCAGGGAGAAGGCGGAGGCGAGCAGCAACAGCCTCGCGAGGGCGGCTCGGGAGCGGACATCCCGCAGTCCGGGGAGATGTCGGAGCGCGACTACGGCGCGGGCGACGAGCCGCTGTCGCAGGAGTTGGCCGAACAGATCCTGCGGGCGGTGGAGGAACATGAACGCGGGCTTCAGCGTGAAAAGCTGCGCAGCCAACGGAAGCGGGTGAGGGGACCGGATTGGTGATGAAGCCGCTCCTGACTTTGCTGTTGATGACGACCCTCGGCGGTCAGGCCCAGGAAGTCGAGATCAACGCATCGCTCAACCGGTCGTCAGCCCAGGTCGGCGAGACGGTTCTTCTGACGGTGACGTTGCGTGCCAGCGGTCTTCGCAGCCCCGAAATCGAAGATCCTCGACTGGAAGGCCTCGAGGTGCTCTCGGTCACCGACCGCTCGACCTTCCGCTTTTCCGCTTCGTTGGGGGCGATTCGCGAGTTCTCGCGCGAATACACTCTCCGGGTCCTGGAGGCTGGAGAGCTTTCGATCCCGCCGATTCGAGCCGCGGTGGACGGTGAGACGTTCGAGACGGAGGCACTCAGCCTGGCAGTGGAACGGGAAGGTGCGGCCTCGTCGATTCCTAGCGGTCTGGGTCCCAGGGCGGAAGAAGAAGTCGCGGTCCGACTGTGGGTGGAACCGGAGACAGCGTTCGTGGGTCAGCAGGTCACTCTGACCGTCGGAGCGTTTTTCGATCCGCTGGTCCGAAGCCGCCTGCAGCGCCAGCCGGAGTACAGACCGCCGGACGTACAGGGGTTCTGGAGCGCGGAGCTGCCGGGATCGGTTCGACCGGAACGGCGTGTGGTCAACGACCGCGAGTATTTCGTGCAGATCTACCGACGCGCGCTTTTCCCCCTAAGCCCCGGCACACTGCGTATACCGCCGGCAGCCGTGATCTACGAAGTGCGACGTGGACTCATCTATGCGCCCGAGACGTTCCAAGTCGAGAGCGCGCCTGCCAACATCGTCGTACGACCCCTGCCGCCGGAAGGGGCGCCGCTGGACTTCGCCGGCGCTGTGGGGCGTTTCCAGACCGAAATCTGGTTCGACCGCTCGGACATGAGGGCAGGCGAGGCGGTGCGGCTCGTTCTCGATGTCACGGGCTCGGGGAATCTCAGCTCGCTGGCCCGCCCAGAGTTCCCTGAAGTCCCAGGCGTCCGTGTCTACGACGGCGGTGAGGATGGGGAGGTGCAGCTTCGGGGAACCGAGTTCGCCGGATACAAGCGGTTCTCCTGGGTGCTGGTGCCCGAACGGCCCGGCGGGTACGTGGTGCCGGAGCTGCGGCTACCCTTCTTCGATCCTATCGAGGCCACCTATAGGGTGGCGCGAACCGAGCCTGTGACGTTGACGGTCGAGTCCGGTTCGGCGACTGCCGTGTTATCTGGCACGCCGAGCGGTACCGCGATTCGCTACGTGAAAGCTCGGACGGGTCGGCAACCTGCGAACTTGCCGGTAAAACGATCGTTCTGGATCCTTCAACTCGTACCTGTCTTCGTACTGCTTGGCGTCGTGGTCTGGGGTCGCTTTCGCCGGCGAGCCCCTGGAGTCGCGCGGCAGAGGCCGCAACGGCGGCAGAAGCTGCTTCGTCATCTTCGGCCGCTAGCCGCATCCGGAGATCCGGCATTCTTCGGTCAGCTGCGAGCCGCCATGATCGGTTGGCTGCAGGCACGGCTTCACCGGCCCGGGCTCTCGACCCACGGCATCGTCCAGTTGCAGCACACGCTGGAGGATGCGGGAGTGCCGCCGCCGGTAGCCTTGGAGGTCATCGATCTGCTCGAGCGCTGCGGCCGGCTTCGGTACGCGCCGGACCCACCGGGCGCCGAGGTATCGCGGGAGATGTTGTCTGAAGCCGACCGGCTGCTCGCGCTCGTCGACAGGGAGGCCGTATCCGAGAAGAGCCTGCGCACCAGTTCGAGTGGTAGCGGCCCGGCGGCCGCCGTGGCGCTCGCCTTGCTGATTCTCACGCCCGGCGCTGCCGCAGCACAGCAAGGCGCCGCGGGTCTGGACCTGGTGCTCCAGGAAGCCATCGGAGCCTATGGCAGGGGCGATTATATCGTCGCCGCCGAGCTATTTGGGGCGGCGTTGGCCGAGCGCCCGGCCGATCCAAACCTGCTGTACAATCTCGGCAACAGCTACTACGAGTTGGACGAGCGGGGCAGAGCGGTCGCCTACTGGGTACGAGCGCTGCGTATCCAACCGCGGGATAGCGACGCACGCTTCAATCTACGGCTGGTTATCGGGGACGACCCGGTCGTGGGAAGCGCCGTGCCGCCGCTGCCGCTATCGACGGACGAGTTGGCCGTTTTGTTCGCCCTGTTCTGGTTTGCCGGTTGCGCCCTACTCGTGGCCCGGCATCGGTGGCGAAAGGGCTACCTGACGTTCGCTGGAGGGGCTTCGTTCACTATGGCCGTTCTGCTGGCCGTCTTCATGCTCTACCCCAAGCCGGACTACGCCATCGTCGCAACCTCGGATGCCGCTCTGCGGGCAGGTCCCGTAGGGCAGAGCGAGGTCTTGGCGACGCCGTCTGCGGGGACCGGGTTCCTGGTGCAAGAGGACCGGGGCGATTGGTTGCGCGTATCTGCGGGTGGAAGCGAAGGTTGGATCGAGCGCGTTCAAATCGAGCGGGTCGACTAGCGGGTCGCTCTGCGCATCCTCCCCATCTCTATTCTAGTGTGCCTTCGATCAGCGGTACGAACCTGCAACGAGTGATGAAGCGCTCCTCGAAGGATTCACCATCGCGTCGTATCTGTAGGAGGTCCTGGTCGGGCGGGCCGCCGACCGGAATCACGAGGCAAGCTCCGTCTGCCAATTGACCCAACAGCGCCGGCGGCACCTGTGCAGCGGCAGCTGTGACCATGATCGCGTCGAACGGTGCCTCGTCCTGCCAACCCTGCGAACCGTCCCCGATCTTGAACTCGACGTTCGAATAACTCAACGATGCGAGGACGGTCTGTGCTTCGCGCGATAGACGCGCGAGGCGCTCGACCGAAAAAACGCGCGCCGCTAGCTCGGCCAGCACCGCCGTCTGGTAGCCGCTGCCGGTGCCGATCTCCAGCACCCGGCCGGTGGAGGTCAGCTCGAGCGCCTGCGTCATCGCGGCGACCATGTACGGTTGCGAGATCGATTGTGCCAGACCGATGGGCAGGGCGCAGTCCTCGTAGGACAGGCGGCGATGTTCGTCTGGCACGAAGGCGTGGCGTTCGATGCGTTCCATGGCCGCGAGCACCCGGTCGTCGGTTAGTCCTCGACGCCGAAGCTGCTTCTCGACCATGTTGCGTCGCGCTTTGCGGAAGGGATCGTCGTTCAAAGCTCACCGCCATGATTCTATGTAAGACGGCCAGCTGATCTTGTCGGAACGCGACCGATTTGGCAAGCGGCTTGACCTGCGATCATGCACCTCGGTAGGTTCGCGCTGAGATGAACACTCCAAGCTCGGAGCGAGTCCGACTCACACAGTACAGCCACGGCGCCGGTTGAGCCTGTAAGCTAGGTCCGGAGGACCTGGCGAGCGCGCTTGGTACACTCGGGAGCGGATTGGCCAAGGATGTCGTGGTCGGCCTGGAAGCGCCCGACGATGCCGCCGTGTATGCTCTCGATGACCAGAACGCCCTAGTCACAACCGTCGATTTCTTCACGCCCGTCGTCGACGACCCGTACAGCTTCGGCGCCATCGCTGCGGCCAACGCTATGAGTGACATCTACGCGATGGGTGGTCGACCGCTCTTCGCACTCAACATCGTAGCGTTCCCTATCGACGACCTCGATCGCTCCGTACTCGTCGATATTCTGCGTGGCGGACGCGACAAGGCCGCGGAGGCCGGGGTCGCGATCATCGGCGGTCACTCCATCGACGACAAAGAGCCGAAGTACGGGATGGCTGTGACCGGTGTCTTGCCTGACGGCCGTATCTACCGGAAGAGCGACGGCCGGGCCGGCGACGACCTGGTGTTGACCAAAGCCATCGGTACGGGAGTGATTTCCACCGCAATCAAACGAGGCACGGCTGCCGAAGAGACCATAGCGGCCGCCGTCAACTCGATGCTGAGGCTGAACGACCGGGCGGTGGCGCTGGCCAAAGACTACGACGTGGGGTGTATCACGGACGTGACGGGCTTCGGACTGCTCGGCCACCTTTCGGAAGTCGCCGCTTCCAGCGACGTAACCGCGGTGATCGACTCCTCGAGCGTTCCCACGCTACCCGAAGCATTGCGGCTGGCGGAGGAAGGGGCCGTACCCGGGGGGTCGCGTCGCAACCAGCAGTATGTCGAACCCTTTACGCACTGGAACGAGTCGCTAACGGAGGCCGAGAGGGCTCTGCTCTGCGATGCTCAGACCTCGGGGGGCTTGCTCATTTCGATCAATCCCGAAGAAACGGCGTCTTTGGTGCGAGGGCTGGTCGCGGAAGGGCACACCGCAGCCAGGATCGGCAGGCTGCAAGACGGAGAGTCCGGAGAGATTAGAGTGCTTTGACGTCGCCCCGTAGCGCTGCTATCGCCGCCAGAACTCGGGGTGGAAGAGGACGAGCA
>JBDHGH010000321.1:0-4326 GCA_039589995.1 Gemmatimonadota bacterium
AAAAAAGAATCGGTGCAGGTGGCGGTACACCCGTATGAAGGTCTCCTGCACCAAATCCTCCGCCCGGTCCCGATCGCCGATCGTCCTGTATATGAAGTTGAGCAGCCGGGACTGATAGCGCCCCACCAACTCAGGAAACGCCAGGCCGTCGCCGTCCAGGAAACGAGCGACCAGCTCGTTGTCCGGCAAGTCCGGGAGTGCATCCCCGGGCCTCGCATCGGCTCTCTTTTTTGCGACCTGTAACATAGTACCCAATAGACCTCGTGTTGCTGAAGCCTCGGCCTCAGCTTCAATCCCCTTGGTCAGCAGGGCAACACCACCGTTTCCGTCTTCGCCTATCATGCGCCGGGACCCCCTTTCCTCCCAGTCCACCGGGAAGTGCAGTTTCTATTCCGGCGCTACGACGGCTACCCCACGACCGCTAGTTATGTGGCTAATTCTTTATGCCCTAACAACTTACGGTTTCCGGCGCCTCCTTTGTCTTTCCGGGCCCGGCCTTGCAATGTGCAAAGAATACTGGACTTACAGCACTTTGCTTCATTCTCCGCGCGGATACAGGCTGGCGCCCGCTCCCCGGGGGCAGCACGCGTTGCCGCCCCTCTCATACTAGATAGACGCCCAAGTGTCGCTGAGGGTTTCCCAGTCGAGCCCGGCGGGATTTGCGGCGCACGATCAGGCTTGGTAACTGATTATTCTGCAGGCTTTTACAGGTTCGTGACAGAAGCGTCCCGCGGTGGCGGCCACCGATCGCAGGCTAGACCGCTCGGACGTCACCGTCGTCGCCGCGTCTGCGTCCGCGCCCGCGCCCGCGGCTTTTCTCTTCAGAAGACGTGGTCCTAGATTCGCGCGATTAGCATTCCGGCAGGGAAACAGCCAATCCGCCCTCGCTGGTCTCCTTGTACTCCCTGCGCATATCGTCGCCCGTTCGTTTCATGACCTGGATGACACGGTCGAGGCTGACCACGGGACTGACCACCGAATGCAGGGACAAGTGAGCCGCGCTCCAGGCTTTGGCGACGCCCATGGCGTTTCGTTCGATGCAGGGCGCTTGAACCAGCCCTCGTATGGGATCGCACGTGAGTCCCAGATTGTGCTCGATGGCGATTTCGGCGGCGTTCTCCACTTGGGTCACATCGCCGCCGAGTATCTGACAGAGAGCGGCCGCCGCCATCGCAGTGGCTGTACCGACTTCCCCCTGACAGCCGACTTCCGCTCCCGAGATGCTCGCGTGTGTCTTCACCAGGATGCCCACTCCCCCCGCCGTGGCCAATGCGTTGTGAATGGCGCTACGATCCAACTCGAGCCGGTCCGCCGCCTCGAGGAGTACGGCCGGCAGAATACCGGCGGCTCCGTTGGTGGGCGCGGTGACCACGCGCCCGCCGGCGGCGTTCTCCTCGTTGACCGCGAAGGCGTAGGCCTGGGCTCGCGCCACCGGGGCATACACGCCTTCGATCTGGGCGTCCTCCACCCGGCGCAACATCTCAGCAGCTCGCCGCTTCACCCCGAGCCCGCCCGGCAACTCGCCGGTTCTCCGCAGGCCGCGGTCGATACAGGCTCGGAAGGCCTCCCATACGCGGTCGAGTCCTTCGATTGTCGCGCCCGGTCGCGTCTCCCACGCCGCCTCATTGGCTAGGACGACATCGCCGATCGTGCCTCCAATCGACTCGGCCGCCTCGACCAGCGACGAGCAGTCGGAGAACGGGTAGCGCGGCGCGGCTGCGGGCTCGGCGCTGTATCGTGTGACGTCGGCCCCGGCCGGGCTTACAAAGCCGCCGCCGATCGAGCACCAGGTCTGCTCGAACATGGACTCGCCGTCACCTATCGCACGAAAGACCATCGTGTTGGGGTGCGGCAATGTCTCGCCCTTGTACTCACGAAAAGACAGGAAGCGCACATCCTCGGGGCGCACGCGGGTCGTACCCTCGCCCCATGGAATGCGAGGATCGGCCGCCAGTGTGGCGGGCAGAGCGTGAACGGCATCGACGTCACAGTCCTCCGGCTCCCATCCGTGCAGTCCCGCAAGGATCGCCTGGTCGGATGCGTGACCGCGGCCCGTCGCACTCAGCGAGCCCTTCAGGTCGACCTCGATGTGATGGGGTATCAGGCCGCGCTCCAAACAGGCATCTCGAAAGAAACGGGCCGCGCGCATTGGCCCTACGGTGTGACTCGAGCTGGGTCCGAGACCTATGCGATAGACGTCCAGAAGCCGGACGGTGATGGGGGGATCGGGCATTTCCTCACGCCCGCGATTCCGCCGACTCCAGATCGCCGGGCCGGCCGTAGGTATCCCGGATCTCCACCGACCCAAGCTCCTCCAGCTCGGAAAGGAAACGATCAACCGGCCCAACCACGGCGACGGCGGCGGTTTCGGTGGAAAGCAGGCGCTCCGCGACCCGCTGTACATCCGCCTCGCCCGTGGCGCGCACCTGATCGGCGAAAGTCTCCCAGTAGTCGGCGGGAAGGTCGTAAACGATCTGCTGCTTCACGCGCCTGGAAACCTGACTGGGCGTTTCGAACAGGCGCGGTAGCGACAGAGTGAGCGCGTTCTTGGCCAACTCCAACTCCTCGCTGCTCGCCGCGCTGATCTTCATCCGCTCCATCTCGCCGAGGATTTCTCGTACCGCGGCGACCGTCGCTTCGGCATCCACCGCGGTCGAGATGGAAAGCGGGCCGCGTCGCTTCCTGGCGTCCAACGTGGAGGAGGCCCCGTACGTCCACCCCTTCTCCTCCCGCAGATTCATGTTGATGCGAGAGCTGAACAGGCCGCCCAGTATGGAGTTCATGACCGACGCGGCCGCGTAATCCGGATCGTCACGTTCGATACCCAGAACACCGACCCGGATCTCCGACTGAGGGCCAGACCGCTGCACAGCCCACAGGCGGCGGTGCTCGATCGGTTCCGGGTTGGACAACGATCGCGGCGGCACGGCGTCACCGGCCCATCCGCCGAAGGTTTCATCCAGCCTACTTTTCAGATCGTCGGATGATGGAACGTCACCTACAATGATCAGCGTCGCCTCGCCCGGCCGGTAGTACTGGGTATGGCACTCACGAAGGGCATCGCTGGCGATCTCACGAACGGTCTCTTCCACCCCACCGGTCCTCATCCCGTAGGGGTGATCGCCAAACATCGCTTCGTTCAACCGCAAGCTCGCGATTACGCGAGGCTCGTCCCGACCCCGGGCGATCTCGACAAGACGCTCGTCGCGCAGTCTCTCGACCTCTCCGGGCTCGAACGCGGGCTCGGTCGCAACCTCGGCCATGAAGTCGAGTGCTGGGTCGAGCACGCGGCTGAGGAAATGCAGACTGAGCACCGACGCGTCGTAGGTCACCTCCAGGCTGAAGCGGGCACCAAGATAATCGAGCCACTCGGCTACCGCGCCTGCGGATCGCTCGCGGGTTCCTTCCGTCAGAGCGCGTGCGGCGAGCAGGGCCGTTCCGGCGCGCTCTCTGGGATCCTCCACCGTGCCGTAGGGCAGCACCAACCGCGCGGATATCTGAGGCAGGTCGTCGTGGTGAATCGCCAGAACAGCCAAACCGTTGTCCAGCCTGAAGCGCTGGAATTCGGACAGCCTGATCTTCGGTGCCGGCCCGGCGCTCGGCCGGCGCGTCCGGTCTATACTCGCGCGCCCGGCCATCAGCGACCACCTCCGTTCCCATTCTCGGGAAGTACATACAGGGTCGTGCGCCGATCCGGTACGAACCACTGGTTGGCGACGGCCAGCATGGATTCGGGCGTCACGGATTCTACGTCGCCAAATAGCTCGTTGAGGTACTCCGGTCGATCGAGAAACGTGGTCGCGGTGGCAATGGCGTCAGAGCGATTGCCCACACCGTCGACCAACTTCACCAGCCCACGCAAGGCGCGGTTAACACCTCCCAGCGCCTCCTCCTGGCCGATATCACCTGCCTGAACCCCGGCGAGCGTCTCGAGCATCTCTGATTCCAAGTCCTCTGCGGTGACGCCCGGTCGGGCCGTCGCAACGATGAACGACAGGCCGCAATCCTGCGTCGGCCATACTTGGAAGCTAACGTCCTGGGCGATCCTCTTCTCGTAGATCAACCGGCGGTATAAGCGCGAGCTCTTGCCCTCGGACATCACGTAACCCAGCACGTCGGCAGGCGCAAAACCCGGGTGCCCTAAGGCTGGCGCGTGATGAAAAATGTAGACCCTGGGGAACTGAACGTTGTCGTAAATCACTTCGCGCACCTGCGAAGCGGGTGCTACCTGAGGCGCCGTAACCTGGGGAGATCCCGGACCTCGAGGAATCTCTCCGAAGAACTCATCGGCCATCTCGAACCCGCGCTGGGCTTTCACATCGCCCA
>JBDHGH010000322.1:0-26484 GCA_039589995.1 Gemmatimonadota bacterium
CTAGGTGTTCGCGGTCGAGGCCGTCTGCTTGTTGCGCCGCATTCGACTGAACGCCCAGGCTCCGTAGCCTCCCAGCACAATGAGCCCGATGCTTATCAGCTGCGCCAGAGTGAATGCGCCGAGAAAACGATCGTCCTTGGCTCGGAAGAACTCGACGAAAAGCCGCTCGAACCCTGCGAACATCAAATATAGAAAGAAAAGCCAGCCTGCCTTGTAGGGATGTTTCCGCAGTCGCCATAGGAGCGCGAAGATCGCCAGGGTAATGAAGACCTCGAACAGCTGCGTGGGGAAGACGCGAAGCACCTCCCAGTCCGGTATCGACTCGGGCACGTCCACTCCGAAGTAGTTCCGCAAGTTACCCGCGGTGGACGGAGGCGAGCCTTTCGGAAACGCTATACCTATCCAGCTGTCCGTTGCACGGCCGTAGTCATCGCCGACCAGGAAGCAGCCCACGCGCCCGATGGCGTACGCGATCGGTACACTGACCGCAACCACGTCCGCCACCACCCAGAACGGCAATTTCTCGCGCTTCAACAAATAGGTGACACCGACGCTTCCCCCGAGAAAGCCGCCGTACCACACCAGTCCGGCGCGGGAGAAGACAGTCTTCAAAGGCGCTTGAACCAGGAGCGGCCAATTCAAGAATGCGTAGTACAACTTGGCGCCCACAATACCACCGATGAGCGCACCCATGAGCAACGTCCAGGCGACATCCTTTCTGTGGCCCATCCGGTCGAACTCGAGGCTGGCGACCCATCCAGCGGTCAGGAAACAGAGACCGAGCATGAGGCCGAAACTGGTGAACTCCAGCCCCCTGAACTCGAAGAGTATTGGATACATAGGTTTCGTTTCTGTGTTCGGCCGCTCCCGCGGCCAACCGCGTTTCTTGCTACCGTGCTCAGGTCACCCCCGGCATAGGAAGATCGGCCCGAGCGTTGAGATCCAATCCGGATCGCTCTCCCCGTGACAGGCGGAACCGAGCCGCCCGTGCCACCATGGCTGCGTTGTCGGTCGCCAACCTGGGAGACGGGACGAACACGAGCTGACCGGGCGCCAACCGACTCTTTATGCTTTCGGTCAAAGCTCGATTCCGGGCCACGCCCCCGCCCAGCACGACCCGCTGGCTGCCCGTCTCGGTCACCGCCCGCAGAGTCTTCACTGTTAATTGCTCGACTGCGGCGCCCTGGAACGCCGCACTGAGATGGGCGACCTCCTCTTCCAGCCGACCTGCGGCCTCCAGCTCCCTCACGCGCATCAACACCGCAGTCTTCAGTCCGCTAAAAGACATGTCAAAGTAGTCAGCGTCGCCGGCTTTCTGGTTGCCTCGCACCATCGGTACGGGCAACGCATGGCGCCGTGCGTCGCCGTCGCGAGCCGCCTTCTCGATGGCCGGGCCACCGGGGTAGTCCAGTCGCAGCAATCGCGCGACTTTGTCGAAGGCCTCGCCGGCGGCGTCATCGCGCGTTTGACCCATTAGCCGGTAGTCCCCCCAGTCCCGGACGTGCAGTAGAAGCGTGTGTCCGCCCGACACGAGTAGCGCCACGAACGGAGGCTTGGACCGTTCGTCCTCCAGTACCGACGCGAACAGGTGGGCCTCCATGTGGTGCACACCGATAAACGGTCGACCCAGCGAGAACGCGGCGGCCTTCACCCAATTCACACCGACCAGTAGCGAGCCGATCAGGCCCGGTCCGGCCGTTACGGCAAACGCGTCCACATCGCTCAGGCCAATACCTGCTTCATCCAACGCGCGGCTCACCACGGCATCGATCACTTGCAGTTGCGCTCGCGACGCGATCTCGGGTACCACGCCCCCGTAGTCGCCATGCAGGTCCTGCGTCGCGATGACATGACCCAACAAGTCTGCGTCACCGCGAAGTACAGCCGCGGACGTATCATCGCACGAGGTCTCGACCGCCAGAATGGTGGCGATTGTCATGCCCGTCCTAACAACTCGGTCTCAGAACGCACGCGGTCAGAGATCGCCTTCTATCCGCTCAACGCGCGCCGAGTCCGGATCGATGGTGACTTGAATGAATGGGGACAGCGGCGGAATTTCGATCGGCAGTAGGCTCCCATAGTCGGCCGGACTCGAAAGCACGACCAGCGCTCGGAGCGCTTCCGCTCTAACCGACGCGACGGCGCTCATTGGGCCGCGAATGCGTATGTCGACAAGCGATGGCTCGACCCGGACATCGGCCGCCGGCGCACCCCTGACGACGACGGGCACCCCTATGAAGACTTCCTCGTCTATCGGCTCCACTGGAACCGATAAGCGAACGCTCGTCGAAGACAACTCCAGCTGTCCGGCCGGATCGGTCAACTCCAGCGGTACCTCCTCGCTGATGGATTCGCGCAAGCGTTCCCGGACGACCAGTCGGGTCAGGATCGAGTCGATGGCGTCGACGGCCGCTGCCGGTCCAGTGATCCGGACCGCGCCCGGCTCGGCCCGCGTCGAATCGGCTTGCACGAAACCGCTGGCGAACGTGAGGTTAACCTGAGGAACAACCGACACCAACTTTTCGATTCGAGGCTGGAAGTATAGACGCAAGCGGTCGGGCCGAACGCTGACCGCCCGGACGTCCACCAATTCGCGATTGCCTCTTCCCTTCACCATCGAGGGCGTCAGAGCGAAGTCGATGCTGTCGGTCTCGACCGTGCCGATCGTGACGAGAATCTGCGGCCGCGATATAGACAGCGCCGCAAGGTCGCCGGCTCGCCCTGTGAAGACCACCGAGACCGCCTCGATCTCTGGATCCGTTCCCGTGAGCAGGTAGTCGGGATCGGTTTCGTAGACCACCAACTCGGTCGGGATCGTCTGCTGCGCGACCGTATCCGCGCTCACGGCCACCCAGAGGAAGACCGCTATCAACGTCGCCGTGAGCAGGTACAGCCAGTTCCGTTTCAGGTTGGTCTGCCAATCATCCATCGCTACATCCTGAGCAGCTCTTCGATAAGCGCCTGATTGCCCTGAGAATCCCAATTGGTCGCGCCGATCAGACGTTTGGCTATCCGTCCCTCACGATCGAGCACGAACGTCTCCGGCACTCCCACGGTTTGGAAGATCCTCCCGATCCTACCTTCGGGATCGAGCAGGATCGGAAAGTCCAGCTCGTATTCCTCGGTGAATTCCGTCACTTTCTCACGGTAACCCGGACCCGCGTCGATCGAGATTGCCAGCACGGTGAAGCCTCGGTCTCGATAGCGTTCATGTGCCGCCTGAATGGACGGCATCTCCACACGACACGGCCCACACCACGTCGCCCACACGTTTACCAGGACGACTTCACCCAGGTGGTCCTCGAACGAAACCGTTGCGCCTGCCAGGTCGGAAGCGGCGTAATCCGGCACCCGATCCCCGACCTCGACCCCGCGTGACTCGAGCCGGAACGGCTTGGCCAGCGCCAGCGCCCCGACGATCACGACCACTACCAGAATGCCACCAACAACCTTGACTCGCCTCATCTCTGCCTCGAAACCGTATCGCCCGGCTCGTCAATCGCAGGCGCGATCGCCACAGTCACGGTGATCCGAGTCGCCCGCTCCACCACGCGCCCCGCCCTCGGGTTCTGGGCGAGCACCGTTCCCGGCGCTGCCAAAGACGCCGAATCCTGTCTGATCGTCCCAAGACGCAGGCCCATCCGCTCCAGCGTTTCACGCGCTTCGGCCAGCGACCGCGTCACCAGATTCGGGACCTGGACCTCGGGAGGTCCCGCGCTGACGATCAACTGGACACGCCCCGGCAACTGTACCGGTGTGCCCGGCGCCGGCCGGGTGTCTACAACTTCGCCCACATCGGTTTCCGCATCCACCCACACGAATTCACTCTCATAGCCCGCGCTGGACAACGCGATCTCTGCCTGGGTGTGCCCCAGTCCCACGACGTCGGGTACGGGAGCCAACTTGGGGCCCAGGCTGAGCGATACTCTCACCGCCGAGGCTGGCTGAGCCATCTGGCCGCCCAACGGCTCCTGAGCGACCACGGTCCCCACCGCCGCCGCATGGTGCAGGCCCGATTTCTCTTCATAGGAAAGACCCGCGGCCTCCAACATCCGGCGCGCTTCTTCAACTCTCGACCCTACCAGGTCGGGCACCTCTCTCAGGTTCGCCGCCACGTCCTGGGACGGGAAGACAAAGAGCACCGTGATCAGATATCCGACCAGAAAGCCAAACCCCGCAATTCCCAACGCCGCGCCGAACACATGGCGGGGCCTCAGCATGCGCCACCACGGTACCGGGGGCGGCTGGGGCGCCGGCGCTTCAGGCGGCTCGGCGTAATCTTGCTGCATAAGCTCCATCCAAAGCGTGGCGCTGAGGTAGAACGCGAAGCGTCCCATCCGAAGCCATCAAGCCCGCGTCAACCGTTGAGCTCGGTGGCGGTTCCAGTCGGTAGTCACTGCGTCGTGCCAGGAATGCTTCCACTTGCTCCTGGTTCTCCTCAGGCTCTAACGAACACGTCGCATAGACCAGCAGGCCCCCAGGCAGCACGATATCCGCCGCCGCGTCGACCACACGTCGCTGCAACTCGACCAACTTGGCCAGGTCGTCGGGCAGCAACCTCCAACGACTGTCCGGGTGTCGCGCCAGCGTACCCGTCCCACTACACGGCACATCGATCAAGACCGTCCGTGCGCTGGCCACGGCCGGCCGAGTCGCATCTCCACAAGCGACGTGGAGGCGGTCGAGGCCGAGTCGCTCGCGGTTCTCCCGCAACCGCGCCAGGCGACCGGCTGAGACATCGAAGGCCCAGACCTCGTGGCCGCGGGCCGCCAACAGCGCCGCCTTGCCCCCGGGTGCCGCACAAAGATCGACAACGTCGCTCCCCGGGTCCAGTGCCATGAAGTCGACGACCGCCGCCGCCGCGGGGTCCTGGATCACTGCATCGACCACGTCGAGCGACCTCTGCAGATCGCTGGGATCGACCCACACCGATGAGCCGACCCAGCTCGCCCGTTTGGCTTCAACATCGGCCGCCCGCAACCGCTGCAAGATCCCGTCTCGATCGGCGACAACACTGAGGTACACCGAGGGCCGTCGATTGTTGTACTCGACCAACTCCCGCACGTCCTCCGACGACTCGTGTGACAGCCATCGCTCGAGCAGCCAGTCCGGGTGCGAGCCCCAGGTCGACAGATACCCACGGGGATCCTCTTTAGGAGATGGGAAATCGAAGGCCGAGTAGGATTCCCGGCTCAAGCGGCGAAGCACGGCGTTGGTCAGCGAAGCCGCGCCCTGCCCCTTTTCCCGCTTGGCGGCCTCGACCCCATCGGAGACCACCGCATAAGCGGGTAGCCGGTCGAGCTCCAGCAGTTGGTAGGCCGCCAGCCGGAGAACATCCAGCACTTCGGAATCCAGGCGCCCGACGCCGCCCTTCACGAGCTTGCCCAAGACGAAGTCGAGCCTCGCACGCAACCTGAGCGTCCCGTAAGCGATCTCCTGGGCGAGTCTGCGGTCGGCCGGCTCTAACAAAGGTGCTGCCCGCTCGAAGGCGCGATCGGCGAACGCACCTCGCCTTACCGCACGGAGCACATCAAAGGCCGCGGCCCGCGCCGGGGATATCTTCGCCGTTTCTACCAGAATCAGTCCCTCAGTCCAACATTCCCGACGTGGGGCTCGACGGGACCGCTTGCTCGCGCCTGGGCATCCGGCCGGCAAGATAGGCCAAGCGGCCCGCCTGCGTGGCCTGTCTCATCGCCAGGGCCATTCGCACGGGGTCATCGGCCGCCGCGATAGCGGTGTTCATGAGAATTCCATCGACGCCCTGCTCCATCGTGACGCAGGCATCCGAGGCCGTGCCCACGCCAGCATCCACGATGACAGGCACGCTCAACCGACTCTTGATGAGGCGGATGCTGAACGGATTCAGTAGACCCAGCCCGCTCCCGATGGGCGAAGCAAGCGGCATCACCGCCGCGACACCTGCATCCTCCAGCTTCAGTGCCGTGATCAAGTCCTCGTTCGTGTAGGCCAACACCTTGAAGCCCTCGTCAACGAGTTCCCGCGCGGCTTGAAGCAAGCCGTCGACATCGGGAAGCAGGGTCGCCTCGTCTCCGATGACCTCGAGCTTGATCCAATCGGTGAATCCCGCCGCGCGCCCCAATTGGGCATAGCGAATTGCGTCCTCCGCCGAGTAGCAGCCCGCGGTGTTGGGCAACAGCGACCATTTTTCCTGGTCCAGGTGGTAGAGTACTCCCTCCTCCTTGGTGCGATCGAGGTCGACGCGACGGACGGCCACCGTCACGACTTCGGTGCCCGAGGCGGTGATCGCCTCGACCATCGTCTGGTTGTCTTTGTACTTACCGGTACCCAGGATCAGTCGCGACCGGAACGTTCGTCCGGCGATCTCCAGCGGCGTATCCGACGCGGCGAGTGTGTCTGCCCCCACGGTCATGGAGCGAAGCCTCCCTGTGTTATTCAGCCACCGCCGACGAAGTGAACCAGCTCGAAGGCGTCGCCTTCATCGACACCGACGCCTCCGTAGTCCTCGCGACGGACGATCTCTCGGTTCTTTTCGACAACGACCATCCTCTCGTGGAGGTCGAGATGTGCGAGAAGATCCTTGACGGTCAAGCCCTCCGGCACCTCGCGGGTTTCGCCGTTTATCGTGACAGCGATCGTTGATGGGTTCGAGTTATCCATTCACCTAATACTACTCACGAGTGTGGCCGCGGCCCATGGTGGCACCGGGCACGACGCCGGCCAGGGCCGAAGCGTATTCCCGAGCAGAAGTAGCGGGCTCGTCAGCCCCCCAAACGCCGCTCAGGACCGCGACGCCCCAGGCACCCTGGTTGATGACCTCGCCGACTCTTTGGGGCGTGATACCCCCGATCGCCACGATCGGTCGCCGCCCAGCGGCAGCCCGCCTCAATTCCTCCAGGCCAAGTGGCTGGCGTCCGGGGTGGGATTTCGTCGGATAGATGCTTCCCAGAACCACGACATCCGCGTTGACAGACAGCGCCTCGTCCGCCGAATGCACCGACCGACCGATGAGACAGGCTCCCCCGAGGGTGCGTCTGGCCGCCTCGGGGGTCATGCTTCGCGACCCGAGTTGGACTCCATCGGCCCGAACAACCGTCGCGACATCGATTCGATCGTTGACCCAAAAGCTCGACCCCTTCTCGCTGGCGATCTGCTTCAGCTCGCACGCGATCTCCCACAGCGCACTGCTCGGCAGGGTCTGCGTTCGTAGCTGGATCGCGCAGTCGGGGCCCGCGGCCGCGAGAACCGTGCGAGCGCGTTCCAAAAACGCGGGGTCCTCGACGACCTCGGAGTCGGTCACGAGGAACAGTCGGGGGATCGATCGGGTCAAGCGAACCGTTGACCCTGCTGGACCCCACGCCCGCTTATCCACCCGATCGCGTCCATCCGTCGTTTTCCCGCCGGCTGCACTTCGCCGATTCCCAGTGTCCCGGACCCGGTCGCGACCTGAAGTCCAACGCGTGGGTCCGCTTCCAACACCACACCGGGATCGCACTCGGTGGTAGCAGCCGCCAAGACGCGCGGCGCAAACACTCGCACCCGAAGACCGTCCAACTCCGTCCAAGCGCCCGGCACAGGGTCGGTGCCACGGATCCAGCGATCGAGTTCCACGGCAGGCAACGTCCAATCTAGCCGAGAGTCGGCGGCCGTCAGCTTCGGCGCGAACGTCGCCGCTTCATCGTCCTGTTCGACACCCTCGCCCTGCCCCGCCTCGATGAGTTCGAGCGATTCCAGCAACGCGCTTGCCCCCAACCCCGCCAACTGCTCGGTGAGGGCACCGGCCGTGGTTCCGGGACCCAGCTGGCATCGAGCCTTCAGAATCATCGGTCCGGCATCCATAGCCGCGACCATTCTCATGATCGTTACACCAGATTCGCTGTGTCCCCGGATGATCGCCCAGTTCACCGGCGCCGCACCGCGCAGCTCGGGTAGTAGCGAAGCATGAACGTTAATGGAGCCCAAGGGTGGAAGATCCAGTACTTCGGTTCGGAGGATGTGTCCGTATGCGGCTACGACTGTCAGGTCCGGCTCGAGGGCGCTCAGCGACTCCATGAAGTCGTCACCGCGAGGTCGCTCGGGTTGCAGCACGGGCAACCCGGCATTTTCCGCGGCCGTTTTCACCGGGGGTGCCTGCAACTTCCGACCGCGGCCCGCCGGCCGATCGGGCTGCGTCACGACCCCGACCACGTCACGTCTATCGTTCAGGAGGCCCTGCAGCACGGTGCGCGCAAACTCCGGGGTCCCCCAGAACAGGATTCTCACCTGCGCGCTTCCTCCTTTTGCTGCTTTTTCCATTTATTGAGCAGCATCCGGCGCTTGATCGGCGACAGGTGATCGATGAACAGCACGCCGTCGACATGATCGACTTCGTGCTGAATGCATCGAGCCACCAGGTCCTCGGCCTCGACGCGAATCGGCTGCCCGTCCAGACCCTCACCCTCCAACACGATCCTCTTAGCCCTGTCCACCGGACCGAACATGCCGGGAAGACTGAGGCAGCCTTCTTCCTCGCGCTCCGACCCCTCTCGTTCGACGATTCGGGGGTTCACCACCGCTCGCGCTTTGACCACGTCATCCCCAACGTCCATCACGAACAGACGGATCGAGATGCCCACTTGGGGTGCGGCGAGCCCAATCCCCTCCGCCGAATACATGGTCTCGAACATGTTCTCGGCCAGCCGACGCAGGTCTTCGTCGAACTCCTCGACCTCCTCCGTAGGTTGCCGCAGTACCGGATCGCCGAGCAGCCGAATCTCCAGAACGCTTATTGTTCCTCCTCGACTCCCGCTGCGAACTTTCGAGCAACCTTTTCGCGCTCGACCACGAGGCGCGTGTCCTCCGCGGTCTTGATGGTGATTCGATCCTCCTTGATGTGCACGATGCGGCCGACGATCCCACCGACGGTCGACACCTCATCGCCACGCCTCAACTCCTGGATCATCTCCTGGTGCCTCTTCTGCTGCTGCCGCTGCGGACGTATCAGCAGAAAGTAGAAGATCGCGATGAATGCACCCAGCATGATGAAGGTACCCGCGGCGCCGCCGCCTCCCTGTTCGGAGGGCATGAATAGTAGTGATAGCATCTTTCCCTCGTTCCGAATTATCTCCGCTAGAAGAGAGTAATTAATAATAAGTGATTAGTGATTTAGTCACCGTCAGCGTTCGTGTACCCCTTTATCCAGTCGTCGGCCCAAACGCCAAACCGCCCCGACTGAATGGCCGAGCGCGCTTGGGTCATCAGGTCGATCAAGAAATAGAGATTATGTATCGACAGGGCACGCAACCCCAGCAGCTCCCCCGACACGAACAGATGGCGGATGTATGAGCGGGTGTACTTGCCACATGTCCAACACCCGCACCCCGGCTCGATCGGCGAACCGTCGTCCTTCCACGCCGCTAGCTTGACGTTCACCGAACCCGCCGAAGTGAACGCCGTACCGTTCCGGCCGTTGCGCGTCGGTGCTACGCAATCGAACAAATCGTAACCCAAGCGGACGGCTTCCAACAGGTCGACGGGGTAGCCCACGCCCATCAGGTAGCGGGCACCGTCATCCGGCAACGCCGGCGCCATTCCCTCCAGCACCTCGTACATGACTTCCTTCGGCTCGCCGACCGACAAGCCTCCAATCCCCAGGCCGGTCCAGCTGCGGACATCCAGAGCTCGCTGCAGAGACCCGAGGCGCAGATCCAAATAGGTCCCCCCCTGGACTACCGGAAGCAATTGCTGGCGCGGCCCATCGGGCTCGAGCTGATCGAAATGGGCCGTGCAACGTTCCAGCCAAACCTGAGTGCGCTCCACCGCCGCCGCCGCCTGGTCTCGACCGGCCTGGCCGTGGGGACACTCGTCGAACGCCATAATCACATCGGCTCCAAGGTCGCGCTCGATCTCCATGACCAGCTCGGGAGTGACGAAGTGCCGCGAGCCGTCGATGTGGCTCTGGAACCATACGCCTTCGTCGTTGACTTCGTTGATTCTGGCCAGAGAAAAGACCTGGTAGCCACCCGAGTCGGTTAGGATCGGCTTGTTCCAGTCCATGAAGCGGTGCAGTCCACCCATCTCGCGAACCAACTGGTGGCCGGGCCGCAGATAGAGATGGTAGGCGTTGGCCAGTATCATCTCGGCGCCCATCGACTCGAGCTCTTCCGGCGATACGCCTTTTACGGTCCCCTGCGTACCCACGGGCATAAACGCAGGCGTTTGGATCGAACCACGCTCGAGATGCCAGACGCCGGCGCGAGCGGCGCCGTCGCGTCCCCTCAGCTCGAAGTTACCCGGTGAAGCCACCCGGTCCGGCCCGTTCATATCACGACCATCGCATCGCCGTACGAGTAGAACCGATAGTTCTGCTCCATGGCGTGCCGATAGGCGTCCATCGTCAGATCGTAACCGGCGAATGCGGCGACCAACATCAACAGAGTGGACCGCGGAAGGTGGAAGTTTGTGACGATCCGGTCCACGACTTGGAATTGGAAGCCGGGCCGTATGAACAGTTCGGTGTTCCCCGCAGCGGGCTCGACGTTCCCCTGCGAGTCGGCCACCGTCTCGAGCGTGCGAACCGTCGTTGTGCCCACGGCCCAAACCGCGCCTCCCGCCTCGCGACATCGGTTGATGGTCTCGGCGGTGGTCGGCTCGACTCGATATCGCTCAGCTTCCAAACGATGCTCCGTGGGATCGTCGACGTCGACAGGGCGGAAGGTTCCCGGCCCAACGTGGAGCGTCAGTCGAGCGATCTCTATCCCGCGCGACCGGATGGCCCCGATCATGTCTTCCGTGAAGTGGAGGCCGGCCGTTGGAGCAGCCACACTGCCTCGCTCCTGGGCGTAGACGGTCTGATAGCGTGCTCGATCGCTGTCGTCGTCCTCGCGTCTGATGTACGGCGGCAGGGGCACGCGACCGTAACGGGCCACCGCCTCGTCCGGCGTTAGGCTCGTAAGCAGGCGAACGACACGGGCACCGTCGTCGGTCGAGTCGAGGATCTCCACGTCGAGGTCTTCTCCAACCTCAACGACCCGACCCGGCTTCAACTTGCCGCCCGGTCGTACCAACGCACGCCAGCGGGAACGGTCCTGGTCGATGGGATGGAGCAACAGAATCTCGGCCGCAGCACCGCTCGGCTTGTAACCGAGCAGGCGCGCGGGAAATACACGCGTCTCGTTCAGCACGACGACGTCGTTGGCCGCAATCAGCTGGACGAGGTCTCGGAAGGATCCGTCCCGGATAGCGGAATCCGACCGTCGCACTTGCAGCAGTCGGCTGGCATCTCTCTCGGGAAGTGGGCGCTGGGCGATCAGCCCTTCATCGAGCGGGTAATCGAAATCTTCGGTCCGCATGCCGTGGGCCATCTCGGGAGCGCGTGGATCGGTCACAGCGGTTTCTTCAACCGAGGCGCGTTCAGCCATCTCCGAACAGCTGGCCCTGCTCGCCGCCCGTGGCCGGCGGCACGTCATATCCGAAACGGCGATAGGCCTTGGGAGTGGCCATGCGACCGCGCGCCGTTCTTTGCAGAAGTCCGTTCTGGATAAGGTACGGCTCGTAAACCTCCTCCAGCGTATCGGCCTCCTCACCCAACGCCACGGCAAGGCTCGACAATCCAACCGGGCCACCGTCGAAGTCTTCGATGATCAGACGCAACATTCGTGCGTCCATCTGCTCGAGACCGTACTCGTCGACGTTCAACATCTCGAGCGCGGCTTCCGCGACCGGAAGCGTGACGCGACCGTCGGCTTTGACCTCGGCGTAGTCGCGCACGCGACGCAGAAGGCGGTTAGCGATGCGCGGCGTTCCTCGAGAGCGACGGGCGATTTCATCCGCGCCCGCTTCGTCGACGGGTACACCAATGATCCCCGCCGAACGGTTGACGATTTGGCGCAGCTCGTCGGTCGGATAATAACCGAGGCGCTCGACGACGCCAAAGCGCGCTCGCATCGGCGGTGTCAGCAGGCCGAACCGCGTGGTAGCGCCCACCAGCGTGAACCGCTCGAGCTTCATCGATATCGTCTGCGCCTTCGGCCCCTCCCCGAGCCTGATCTCGATGCGGAAATCCTCCATGCCGGGGTAGAGAAACTCCTCGATGACCGGACGCAAACGATGGATCTCGTCGATGAACAGGACGTCGCCTTCCTTGAGGCTCGTAAGCGATGAGACGAGGTCGCCGGCCTTTTCCAACGCCGGACCGGAGGTCGTCTTGATGTCGACGCCAAGCTCGTTGGCGATGAGCAGCGCCAGCGTGGTCTTCCCCAAGCCCGGTGGCCCGTAGAAGAGCGTGTGGTCGAGCGGCTCCTTCCGTTTCAGCGCCGCCTCGATGTAGATACCGAGGCTTTCCTTCACTTTCGCCTGTCCCACAAACTCGGACATGCGATGCGGGCGAAGTGCCGCCTCGCTGACCTTCTCGCCCTCGAGCGCCTTGGGGGTGGTGATCTCAGTAGTCATGACAGCCCTGCCAGCGCCTCCCTCACCAGAACCTCCACGTCGGGCTCGCTTCCGTCGCGTCTACGCAGGACGTTGCGCGCCGCGATTTCTCCTTCGGCTCGTGAGTAGCCGAGCGCCATCAACGCGGCGACGACAGATTCTACCGTCGCGGTCTCGGGCTCGACTTCAACCGCTGTCGCTACGGCCATGTCTTCCAGCTTGTCGGCAAGTTCGACAGCGATTCGCTCGGCCTTCTTCTTCCCCACGCCGTTCACGGTTTGCAGACGGCCCAGATCTCTACCACGGATCGCCTCGACTAACTGGGAAGCACTCATCGCGCTGAGTAACGTCAGCGCCAATCTCGGCCCGATGCCCGATGCCGACTTCAGTCGCAAAAAGAGCTGACGCTCTAGTTCGCTACGGAACCCGAACAGTTCGAGCCCGTCCTCGCGGCCGATCAGGGCGGCGAACAACTCGACTGACTCGCCGATCTTCGGCAAGACCTCGTAGACCGTCCCGGGAATAGCCAACTCGTAGGTCACGCCGCCCGCAGTCTGCAACTCCGCGCGGTCGATTTCCTTCTTGACGAGCTTTCCGCGGACCCGGCTAATCAAATATGTCTCCTTCCGACCCCTCCGCTTACCGTTGGACCGGTCCGGAAGAGATGGCAAAGCGCCAGGGCAACGCCATCCGCCGCATCGGGCGGCGACGGCGGCTCAGCTAACGACAAGTGCTTCTGGACCATGAACGCGACCTGATCCTTCGCCGCCTTTCCGGTCCCCACGATCGAGTTCTTCACTTCCGCCGGCGCGTACTCGGCCACCGGTATCGCCTGTTTCGCCGCAGCCAGCATCACAACGCTTCGTGCGTGACCGAGGATCACCGTCGTTTTGACGTTGCGGCCATAGAAAACGCCCTCGACGCTGAGCACGTCGGGGCGCGTGCGCTCGATGACCGTGGACACCCCTTCGTAGATCTCGAGTAACCGCTCCGCCAGAGACCGTTCCGGTGTCGGCCGAATCGCGCCGCATTCGATCAGAGCCCGACTTCCGCCGTCATTCTCCTCCACGACACCGTAGCCGGTAGTCTGTGTTCCGGGATCCACCCCCAACACGATCACGCTCCGCCCTTCACCTCCCCCTCGTACTCGCACTCGTTATCGTAATCGTACTCGTACTCGTAATCGGACTCCTCTCGATCACGATACTAGTTCGACCAGCAGTACGACTACGATGCTGACTACCCCGCCCCGGCCAGTTCGGCAAGCACAGCGTCATCGATATCGAGGTTCGAGTAAACGCTCTGAACGTCGTCCTGATCCTCGAGCGCCTCCAACAGAGTCACCAGCTTCTCCGCGTCCCTACCTTCCACATGGACCGTCGTCTTAGGATTCATGGCCAGGCGAGCTTCCATGAGCTCGATGCCGCGGGCGCGGAGCGCCTCCTGTACGGCGTGGAAGCTCGAGGGGTCGGTCAACACGACGTACGCGTCGCCCTCCTGTTCGAGATCATCGGCACCCGCTTCCAGCGCCGCCTCGAGCGTCACGTCCTCGTCGTATCGGCTCGCGTCGATCAGCAACTGACCCTTGCGATCGAAATTCCAAGCGACGGAGCCCGAGCTGCCCAGGTGACCGCCGTGCCTCTCCAATAGCCGCCGAACAGCCGCTACCGTTCTGTTGGTGTTGTCGGTCACGGTCTGAACCAGGATGGCCACACCGGCGGGCCCGTAAGCTTCGTAGGTCACTTCCTCGAAGGACACGCCCGGCAATTCCCCGGTACCACGGAGAATTGCCTTCTCGATGTTGTCCTTGGGCATGTTGGCCGCTTTGGCGTTATCGATCGCCGTGCGCAGCCAAGGATTGCCGTCGGGATCGCCACCACCGTCACGGGCAGCCACCGTTATCTCTCGTATCAGCTTGCCGAACAGCTTGCCGCGCTTGTTGTCCTCGGCCGCTTTCTTGCGCTTGATCTGAGACCACTTACTGTGGCCGGCCATTCGTGGGTACCTCCGTTGTCGGTGACTTCAGATACCGGAATATAGGCGGGCTGGTTGGGGTGATCAAACAAGTGATTGGTAAGTAGTAATTAGTGATTAGTATTCCTAGTCACTTGACCGCGTGGCTTCACCGTGCATCACACAAGGAGCACACTAATTACCAATCACTACTGACCGATCACTTCCCCAACCGGCTACTTCTTTTCTTCCTCCTCGCGAGCCTTGGCCTCCTCCACAATCTTGTCAGTAATATTCGGCGGCACCTGCTCGTAGGAATCGAACGTCATCTTGTAACTGCCGCGTCCCTGGCTGATCGATCGAAGCGTGGAAGAGTATTTGTACATCTCGGCGAGAGGAACCTGAGCCTTCACGACCTGCTTCTTACCGCGCGGTTCCATCCCCAAGATCTTGCCCCGGCGTTGGTTTAGATCGCCCATCACATCGCCCATGTACTCGTCGGGAACCGTGATTTCGACCTGGTAGACCGGCTCCAAAAGGATGGGGCGGGCACTGGGCGCTACATTCTTGAACGCCAGCGATCCGGCGACCTTGAAGGCGATGTCAGACGAATCGACGGAGTGGTGCGAACCATCGTATACCTCGGCCTCGAAGTCGACAACGTGATAGCCGGCGATGATGCCCCGATTGGCCGCCTCCTGAACACCTTTGTCCACGGACGGAATGAACTTCCCGGGGATGACGCCGCCGACGATCTTATTGCTGAAAACGTAGCCGCTTCCCAGTGGCAGAGGCTTGAGCCGGACCCAACAGTCGCCGAACTGGCCGCGACCGCCCGTCTGCTTCTTATATCGACCCTGACCCTCAGCGGTCTTCGTGAACGTCTCGCGGTAAGGGATCCGAGGTGGTTCGGTCTCCACCGCTACTCCATAGCGGCGCCGCAAGCGCTCGATCGCCAGCTCCAGGTGCTGCTCGCCGAGACCGCGCGCGATCGTCTGGCCCAGCTCGGGATCGTAGGCCGAGGTGAAGGTCGGATCCTCTTCGTGGATCTTGTGAAGTCCGGTCGAGACTTTGTCCTCTTCGCCGCGTTTCGCGGATTTCACCGCGATGGCGATGTCGGCATCCGGGAAGTCGATGGCCTTCAGCTTGATGTTCTTGTTTTCCGCCGACAGCGTGTCACCGGTATGGGTGTCGCGCAGCTTGGCCACCACGCCGATATCCCCGGCATGAAGTTGGGTGACTTCCTCTCGATCCTTGCCCTGCGGGATCCCCGGATGCCCAAGCTTCTCCGTGGCGCCCCGCGACGTGTTCTTCGCCATGTCGCCGCCCGTGACCATGCCGGAGAAAATCCTGAAGTAGGAAAGCTCGCCGACGTGCGGCTCGGATGTGGTCTTGAAAACGAGGGCGGCGAGGGGTCCACTGTCGGAAGGCTCCAAATCGACTTCCTCGCCTCCGACTTGAGCCACTTCGTGATGCGCTTCCGCCGGGCTGGGCATGATGTCCACCATACGATCCAGCAAGCTGCGCGCTCCAAAGCCCGGTTCGGGCGAAGCGCAGACTACGGGGTAGATCAGCCCGGCCTTCATGGCGGTCTTCAGCGCTTCGCCGGCTCGCCCCGGCTCGATCGTCTCGTTCTCGAAATACTCCTCCATCAACGCATCGTCGGTTGCGGCTATCGCCTCGACCAACTCTTGATAAGCAGTGCTGTAGGCGTCCTGCATGTCCGCCGGGATGTCCTCCTCCTTGTACTCGCCCTTTTGAGACTTGGTGTTGTACATCCGGGCCTTTCCGGAGAGAAGATCGACGACGCCCCTAAAGTCGTCGCCCGAGCCAATCGGTATTTCGAGGGGAACTGCATCCCTGGAGAACTCTTCGTGGATGTCGCTCATCACCGAATCGAAGTTCGCGTTTTCCTTGTCGATCATCGAGACCACGAAGATCCGAGGCATCCCACGGGCCTGACTGTATTCCCACACGTTCTCGGTCCCGACCAGTACACCCGCCGAGGCATCCACCATGATCACGGCACTGTCGGCAACCCGGATCCCTGCGATGGTGTCCCCGGCAAAATCCAGGTAGCCCGGGGTGTCGATCATGTTGATCTTGGTGCCGTTCCAGTCGACATGGGCGACCGCCTGACTGATAGAGAACAGGTGGTCCTTTTCCTCCGGATTGAAATCGGTGATCGCCGTGCCCTCGGTGACGGAACCCTTGCGGTTGGTGGCGCCAGCCGAATAGCAGATCGCGTCTACGAGCGTTGTCTTTCCGGTGCTTCCGTGACCCAGGAATACCACATTGCGGATCAAATCGGTGGTGTACGTCTTGGCTGCCAACTGCGCCTCCCTAGCTGTTTCGGGGTTCAGATTGGGCCGGAATCGTATTTTCCCTGGCATCCGTAGTCAAGCCGGGGCGGGAGATGGAGACGAACCTCGAACATCGGACGCCGAAGTAACAACCTCGAAGACGCAGGCGCTGCGCGCCTCGAGTATCGAATACCGAATAGTGAACCTCTAAAGCTAAGCCGTATCAGAACTTAGAGGTTCGCTATTCGACTTCGATGGTCGAGATTGGGGTTTCGCCCCATCTTCGGACTTCGAATATCGGTGTTGGATGTTCGATTGTTCGATGGGACTTCAGTGGCGTACTTCGTGGCTCGCCTGCCGCTTCTGCGACACGTCATCGAGGAACTTCCGTTCCTCGGGCGTCAGCGACTCCAGTCCGTTCTCGGCGATCTTATCCAGAAGGGCGTCGACGACTTCCAGTATCCGGGCTTCTTCGTCCGCCGTGGACGAGCGTTCTTCCCGCTTCTCGGCCTTCCCACCTTCCGAACCGCCGGGAACGACTTTCAGCTTGCGTCTCTTGAAGTTCTTCTTCACGCCAGCCAGGCGTGTTTCCACCCTCCAGCCCTGCTTCAGGTAGGCGTAGCCGGCGATCAGGCCACCCAGGTGGGCAAAATGCGCGATTCCGTCGCTCGACCCGGCGAAAGCCGAGAAGAACGAGATGGCCCCCAAGATCAGGACGAGGTACTTGGCCTTGATCGGGAAGATGGCATAGATCCAGATCAGTGTGTCGGGCCAATTGAGGGCGTAGGCGAGCATCACACCATACACGGCCGCGGATGCACCGACGACAGGAACGTCGGCGCCGATGCTGCCGATCTCGAAGATCAGCGTGAGGACCGCGCCGCCGATTCCGCAGATGGCGTAGTACTTGATGAACTCCTTCCCGCCCCACCGCTCTTCGAGCGGCGGTCCGAAGAAGAAGAGCATCAGCATATTGAAGAAGACGTGGAAGAAGCCGGCGTGGACGAACATGTAGGTGACGATCGTCCAGGGCTCGCGCCAGGCCTCTGAGGCGGTGAACCCCAGGTTATCGACAAGCCACTGGCCGGGAACGGCCCCAGACCACATCAGAACGAAGACCACCGTATTAGCGAGCATCAGCCGCTTAACCCAAGGGGTCAGGCGATAGCCAAACGGCCCCACTCCGCTCTGATACATCGACCTCATCTTACTCCGCCACTCTTTCTCTAGAGACGACTCTACTAACCTAACCCACCCCGCCGGTGCGGGTTCCTTCAGCTGCTCTCTTCGATCGCCATGCGTACGATTCGGTCACAGAGCTCTGGAAACGGGATGCCGGCAGCCCCGGCGGCCTTCGGGAACAGGCTGGTCGCGGTCATGCCGGGTAGCGAATTGGCCTCCAGACACCACGGTTTTTCGTTCTCGTCCAATCGGAAGTCGATCCGGCTGTACGCTGACAACCGCAGAGTACGATGAGCCAGCACAGCCAGATCCTGTACCCGGGCCGTGGTCTCGCCCGATAGTACGGCGGGCACATCGTATTGCGACATGCCTTTCGTGTACTTGCACTCGTAGTCGTAGATCTCGTGACTCGGTTTGATCTCCACGATAGACAGCGCCCGGTCGCCCAACACTCCCACTGCGAGTTCGCGACCCGGTATGAACGTCTCGACTAGCGGTAGCCCGCTGAATTCCGAAGCGCGTGCAACGGCCTCGGGCAGTTCGGCGGCCGATCGCACGACGCTCACACCGACCGTCGATCCCTCGCGCGACGGCTTGACGACGACAGGATAACCGCCCAGCTCGCTCTCGACATCACCAGAGGACACCGCCCCGGCCAACCAGGCCGGCGTCGGAACGCCGCTCGCGACGAACAGTTCTTTGCTGACGAGCTTGTCCATCGCCAGAGCGCTACCCAGGGGACCCGCACCCGTGTAAGGCACACGGATCAGATCGAGCACTGCCTGTACCCGGCCGTCTTCGCCGGCACCGCCATGCAGCGCCACGAAAACGGCTTCGATATCCCGTAGTTCCGGCGTGTCCTGCAGCGTTCGAGCCAGCGGACCTTCGGACAGATCGACCAGTTCTCCTTTGACCGGCGGCTCGCGTCCGATCGCCGACCCCTGTTGACTCGAATTGCCGACACCCGGGATAAGGTGCCCACCGGCCGCGTCGATCGCCACAACGTCGTGCCCGCATTCCATCAAAGCTCGGGCGATCTCGCGTCCCGTTGCCAAGGAAACGTTCCGCTCGGGGCTCGTTCCACCCATCAACACCGCGATCCTCACGGAGCCACTCCGTCCTTTCCTCTCACTCTAGCGATCGAAGCCGATCAAGTAGTGGACGACGTCGAACCGCGTGATTATACCCGCCGGCTCGCCATCCCGACGTATGACTACGGCGGGAAACCCGCCGATGAGCTTCTTCGTTACCGCTTCGAGCTCGGAGTCCGAGTCCATCACCGGCAAGGCGGGCTCCATGAGCTGGTCTACCGGCGCATCGATCAAGTCGGGGCGCTCGACCAACCGAGACATCAACATCGCTTCCGAAACCGAGCCCACGCATTCACCGTTCACGATGACCGGGAGTTGAGAGACATTGTTATCCTCGATGATCGTCAACGCCTCCTGCACGACGGTGTCGGTCTTGACCGAAATAAGCGAGGGCGCGTCGTGAGTCTTCTGCCCCAGGACCATCTCTACCGTCGCGGTCTCTTGGTCTAGCAGTCGGTTCTCGCGCATCCAGTCGTCGCTGTAGATTTTCGACAGGTAGCGTTCGCCGGTGTCGGGAAGCAGGCAGACGACGAGCGCATCGGGATCGTTCAGCTCTCGGGCGACCTGCGCGCCCACGTGAACGTTCAGCCCCGAAGATCCGCCCACGAACAGACCTTCCTCGCGGGTCAGCCGTCGCGCCATGTTCAGAGAGTGGCGATCCTCGACGACCCGAAAGTCGTCGACCAGGTCGAACTCCAGCGTCGTCGGGATCCGGTCGTTGCCGATCCCCTCGACCTGGTACGGCGCATGCGGGCCGATCTCCCTGGCCTTGAAGAAGTGTTCGTAGATCGAGCCTCTGGGGTCTCCCGCGATCACCTTCACGTTGGGATTACGCTCTTTCAGAAAGCGAGCGATCCCGGTGAGGGTACCCCCGGTCCCGGCCGCACCCACGAAATGCGTGATACGACCTGCCGTCTGTTCCCAGATCTCGGGCCCGGTGGTCTTGTAATGGGCATCGGGATTGGCGGGATTGTAGAACTGGTCTGCCATTATCGCGTTGGGTGTTTCCTCCACAACGCGGCGCGCCGTGTTCAGGTAGTTGTCCGGGTGGTCCGGCGACACGGCGGTCGGCGTGATGATCACTTCTGCGCCGAACGCCCGCATCAGTCGAATTTTCTCCTGACTGAACTTGTCCGGCATGGTGAAGATGCAGCGATATCCTTTCACGCAGGCAGCAATGGCCAAACCCACACCGGTGTTGCCCGCCGTGCCTTCGACGATCACGCCGCCGGGCTTCAAGGTGCCCGCTGCCTCCGCGGCCTCGATCATCGCGATCCCGATCCGGTCCTTGACCGAGCCGCCGGGGTTCATGAATTCGGCTTTACCGTAGAGCGGTGTCGCAGTATTCCCAACCACCCGGTTGATTCTGACCAGCGGCGTCCAGCCGATGACATCGAGAACACTACCGTACAACCGTCTGTGCGGCCGCATATCGTCGTCTGACATCTACTCCCCTTCGGGCTTTGTCGTTACGGATCCCCGTTGAAACCGCACCGGCAACTCGGCCCAGACGTCGACGGCTTGATCTCCCTCTTCCGCCGGATGGTAGCGGAGCTCACGCGCCCCCCTCAAGGCGATTTGGTCCAGCTGATCGTGACCGCTGGACTCTTCCAACTCGACCGAGTCAACGGTGCCCGCTGAGGTGATGTGGATGCGAAGAACAACTTCTCCTTCTATGCCGTCGCGCCAAAGCTCGACGGGATAGTTGAACGGCAGTGCATCACCCTTGCGGGACGGAAGACTCTGACCGCTGCCCAGTCGACCCAGCAGCCCATCCAGACTCAGTCGCTCGCCGGCCGCCGCATACGCGACAGCCGCCGTCGCCACCACGAGACCTACTATCACGAGTCGCTTCACGAATCCTCGACCTGACGTTTGAGTTCGGACAGAAAAACGAGAGCTTCCAGCGGCGTCATCGATTCCGGGATGGCAGATCGCAGACGCTCGACCACCGGACTTTCCGGTACTTGAAACAGCGAGAGCTGGGACTGGTCCACGGAACCCGGCAGTCGACCCTGCCGCCCCAGCGGTCCACCGTCTTCCCCTTCGAGATCCTTGAGTATCTGACGCGCACGATCGATCACCACATTCGGTAACCCCGCCAGACGTGCGACCTGCACACCGTAGGAGCGATCGGCGCCACCGGGCTCCAGGCGCCGAAGGAACACGATGTCGTCGCCGACTTCCTTGACCACCACGTTGAATGCCGCCGCGCCCGGCAACAGGTCGGTGATCTGTGTCAGTTCGTGGTAGTGCGTAGCGAAGATCGTCTTGGCTCCGATGATCTCGTGTATGTGTTCGGTCACCGCCCAGGCGATGGAAACGCCATCGTAAGTGGACGTCCCGCGCCCGATTTCGTCCAACAACACCAAGCTTCGATCCGTGGCACCGTTGAGGATCGCCGCGGTCTCGATCATCTCCACCATGAACGTACTGTGGCCCTGGGCGATATTGTCGGACGCACCTACTCGCGTGAAGACCCGATCGGCAACGCCGATCTCCGCAGACTCTGCCGGTACGAACGATCCCATCTGCGCCATCAACGTAATCAGGCCTACCTGTCTCAGTATCGTCGATTTCCCGGCCATGTTCGGGCCGGTCAGTATGATCACTCGCTGACTGAGGTCGAGTCGCACGTCGTTCGGCACGAACTGCTCACGGGGCATCATACACTCGACGACCGGATGCCTTCCCCCGCGGATTTCGATCCGATCTCCGTCATCGATCTGTGGCCGGGCATATTCGTTCCGGTCGGCGATATACGAGAGGGCCGCGAACACGTCGATGAGTGCGACGCGACCCGCCAGGTCCTGCAATCGCTGGACTTCTGCGGCGACCGCGTCACGAAGCGCTCGATAGAGCGACTGCTCGAGCTCTCCGATACGCTCCTCGGCGCTGAGGACTTTCGATTCCCAATCTTTGAGCTCGGGCGTGACGAAACGTTCTGCGTTGGTGAGCGTCTGTCGGCGCTGATAGTCCTCGGGGACCTTGCTCAGGTTCGGCTTCGTCACCTCCAAGTAATACCCGAACACCTTGTTGTAGCCGACCTTCAGTGATCCAACGCCCGTACGCTGACGCTCACGGCCCTGCAGCTCGGCGATCCACTCCACCGCGCCGTCTCGTACTAAGCGCAGATCATCCAATTCCTGAGAATAGCCGACTCTTATCACCCCACCCTCCGCCAACGCGATCGGGGCTTCCGGATCGATGGCCCGCTCGATCAGCTCTGCCACGTCCGCGGCCGGATCGAGGTTCTCGATCACTCCCCGAAGCTCACGCGACGTGGACTCGCCCAGGGCCGCAACCACGGCCGGCACGTGCTGGAGCGATTGAGAAAGAGCGAGAAGGTCTCTAGGCGCGGCGCGACCGGCAGCGGCCTTACCCGCCAGACGCTCCAAATCCCGAACGGAACGGAGCGACTCGCGCACTGCGTTCCGTCGGCTGCCGTCCTCGAATAATTCCTCGACGGCATCGAGTCGACTTCTAATCGCCGCCGGCTCAGCCAGCGGTCGCAGAAGCCAGAGACGCAATAGCCGGCCACCCATGGGGGTCAACGAGGCATCCAGGACATCCAGCAGGCACGTTCCACCCGCCTCCGGGATGAGCGGCCGTACGACTTCTAGGTTGCGGCGTGTCATCTCATCCATATGGAGAACGGATGTGCTACGCTCGACCCGCGGCGTTCTCAGCTGGCTCCCACTACTCGGCTGCACCTCGGTCAGGTAGGCGATCAACGCGCCGGCAGCTCTGACGGCGGGCTCGTCGCCGGCTTCCGCTAGGCCCAGGCTGGCGAGGCTTTTGATGCCGTAGTGCCGACAGAGTTGTTCGGCGGCGATGTCGGTATCGAAGCACCAGTCATCTCGGTAAGTCAGCGGTCGCTCCGTCGAGATCGCCGATCCGTCTCCGTTGGATGCTGCATCCCAAGATCTCGGTACGACGACTTCACGAGCATCGAGACGGTCCAATTCCGAAGCGAGTTCGTGGCTCGGTACGATAGCGCAACCGAATTCACCCGTGGAGACATCCGACCAAGCCAACCCCGCCATCTCGCCGCCGGGAGCACCAGCGACGGCAGCCAAGAAGTTGTTCTCGTCGGCCTTCAACAACTCGTCTGAGAATATGGCGCCCGGAGTCACCGTCTCGACCACCTCGCGGCGGACGAGTCCCTGCGCCTGTGACGCGTCCTCCACTTGCTGGCAGATGGCCACGCGTCGACCCAGGCGGATCAACCGCTGCACGTAGTCCTGCGCGGCTTTTATGGGTACGCCCGCCAACGGGACGTCGGCTGCTTCGCCGTTGTTACGGGAGGTAAGCGTCAGGTTCAGAAGCCGGGAAGCTTCCTCGGCGTCTTCGTAGAACATCTCGTAGAAATCGCCGACCTGAAAGAAGAGGATGGCATCGGGATGACGGCCCTTCATCTCCAGATACTGACGCATGAGAGGTGTATTAGGAACCTTCGACACAGCTACATCTCGAGTGAAGGGTCAACCCTGTCGTGAAAGACATCCGCCCGACACACATCGCTCAGCGCTCGTCCGGCGGAGGAACAGCCTGCGAAACCAGAAAGGGCGAATGCCCCGCCTGTACCAGGCGATCTGCCAGTCTCTGAGCTTCCGCTTCGATCAGGCCACGACCAACCCGCACGCGGTACAAAGGATCCCGCTCCGTGGCGTTAAGGACCCAGGCATCGAAACCTTTGTTCAGCAGGCTGCGGGCCAGGCCTTGAGCGGCAGCCACGTCCTGGAATGCGGCCACCTGCACGGAATAACGGCGGACCGACTCGCCACAACGGCTACGCTCTTCGCGAAACGAGCGATCCAGTATACTGTCCGTCGGAGGCAGTTCGCGCAGCCCCTGCTCGGCGGCGGCGCAAGCCCGCTCGGAATCGCCCAGCGCACCCGCCGCCTTTGCGACCCAGAGCAATGCCTCCGCCGCTAGCTCGCTGGTCGGATAGTCCCGTCGCAGGCGGCCCAGATAATCGATGGCCTTGGCGTACTCGCCTTGGGCGTACGTGTATTGCCCCAAGCGAAGCAACGCGTCGTCAGCATAGCGGCTGCTCGATCCGTCGATCACTACGCGCAGATAGTACAGTTCGGCTTCGGCCCCATCATCGGCCAGCCGTCCAGCCAGGTACCACGCCCGGGCGCGCTCGTCCAGCGGAGCCTCGGCGCTGGCTTCGGCCTCCCATTGGGCCAACGCCTGCCGAGCCTCTCGCGCGTCTCCCTGGTCGGCCAACCTTTCAGCACGATCCAACAGCGATGAGTCCTGCGCTTCGACATGAGGGGTCGACGTGGCGGCGAATGCCAACGTCAGGGCCGCCATGGCGAACGTCACTCGAACCCGATCACGTCTAGCTCCCACGCGTCTTGCCTCTTCTTCCTGCGCCGGCGACGGCCGGCCGTCCAGTTCCAGAGTCACCGCTCGCGCCGATCCTCAGCAAGGCCTCCTCCAGCGCGGCTCGGTCCGATAGCCCACCCGATTTGATCAACCTATCGGCACGCAGCAGTTCACCAAGAGCCGCCTCGATCTGAGACTCCGTCCACCGTCGAGACTGCTGCGCGTAGACCCGCACCTTCCATTTGAGATATCCGTAGCTGCCGTCCCGCTTGAGAACCTGAACCAAGGCGTTCTCGCCGTCCAAAGCCAACCCGACCCTTACCAGTGCCTCCGACAGCGCGCCGATGAGAGCGACTACACCCTCGCCCGAGTCGAGCAGGTCGGACAGTTCGGCCAGGGCCGGCGCGATTCTCCGTTCCGCTACTTTGTCGATCCACTGCCAGCGGTCCACCTGAGGCAGCGCACCCACGCTGGCACGGACCTCCTCGACACCAATCTTTTTCTCGGGCTCGACAAAAGTCACCACCTTCTCTAGCTCCTGGGCCAGGACCCCGAGGCGAGCCCCGATCCCGGCGGCCAGAAGCTGGGCCGCCTGCATCTCGAGATCTACGCCGTGCGCGGCCTTGGCCCGCCGGGCAATCCAACCCGGCAACTCGGATAGCCGCGGCGCGACCAGAGCCAGCGTTGTGCAGTGGTTTGCGAGAGTCGTATAGAACTTTGCCTTAGAGCCTCGCGGGATCTCCGCGGCCACCACGAGGACCCGAGCGTCCACCGGATGACGAACGGCCTCCTCGACCACCGATCGAGACGACGGCGCCAGTCCCTGAGCCGCGCGAATCACCACGACCCGATACCTCGATATCATGGGCGGCGTCTGAAGCGTTGACGCAAGACTGCTTGGGTCTGCATCGTCACCGCTGATTTGATCGAGATCGAAGTCGGGCGAACCGCCTTCGAGATGGGCCTTTACGATTGCAGCTACAGCTTCGTCGCGGAGGAAAGGGTCTTCGGTCTTGAGGAAGTAGCTGCCCCCCAGCTTCCCTCGTGCCAGTCTGTCACTAAGCTGGTCGTACGTCAGCTCTCCCATACCGAAGTATTTATCGACGAATCGAGGAGTGTCAACACGAATCCCTAACGGGTCTATTCGGTCAGAGCCTCGTCGCCCTCTTCTCGCGGTTCCGGCGTGTCCGTCGAGACTCGGAAGAGCGAGAACCGTCCCGAGGAAGGAGCGAGCAGCTGGTCGCTTGGAAATTCCGGGACCGTCAGAAAGCTGGCCTGTGGCGCGAATGTGGGAGGCGGCGCAAAGAGAGAGGGTACACCGCGCGAAGCGGGCGTCTCCACGACTACCGGGGGAAGCTGAACGGCCCGGTCGCCGGTCGATAAATTCGGTATCGACGCCGTCGCCATTATGGCGAGAGTGGTTGCGCCCGCAACTAGGGCCGCCCGGCTGTATTCGATCCACGGGCTGCGCTCGCTTCTGTCCAAGAAGCGGCGCTGCAGTTGCGGCACGATATCGGGTGACGCCTCCGGTGGCTCCAGCTCTCTCACAAGCCGAAGTCCGCGGCGCATCACTCGGTCGTATTCCGCGCAACCCGAGCAGCTCAGTATGTGGCGTTGGTAGGCGGGAACGCGACTCGCCTCGACTTCTCCGTCGAGGAATTCCGAGTAGCGCTCCAAGAATTCTGCGCACTCCATTCGGCTCATCCCTTGCGGCCAGTCATAGCCCGTCCGACCGACTCCGTGGATCGTAGCTATCTACTCTCGAATAGCTGCGTAAGTTCCACGCCGGAAGTGCCTTATTCTACTGTACTTAGGGCCCTATACGCCAAACGGGGCACCGACCTGGATAGGTCGGCGCCCCGCGGCTAACCGGATTAATCGATTCGCTAGCGCAGCATCGGCGCGATGATCTGCGCGAAGTTGTTACGGGCTCGGTTCAGCCTCGATTTGACCGTTCCGAGGTTGACTCCGGTAATCTCCGAAATCTCCTCGTAGCTCTTGCCCTCCATCTCCCTGAGAACAAAGACCACCCGGTGATGCTCGGGCAATTGTTCAACGGCAAGTTCGACCATCTCCCGAAGGTGACGCTTCCGGAATAGATCGTCAGGGCGATACGAAGGGTCTTCCCACTGAAGCGGACGGTGATCCGCTTCCCAGTTCGTCTTGATCGTCTGGAACAACACGAGCGGATTGCGAGACCTGTTTCGCAACTCGTTCTTCGCCAGGTTACT
>JBDHGH010000323.1:0-7209 GCA_039589995.1 Gemmatimonadota bacterium
AAAAAAATCGAAGGTCACCTCGTCCCGCACAGGCGTCGCGCCGGACTTCCCGATCCAACTGGCACGCTCGCGCCTCAGCTGTTCGACCTCTGTCTTTAGCTGCTCGTTCTCAGCTGCTAGTTCGTCTAAAGAGGGTCTATTCTTCTTCCGAGTCATATCGTCTGCCTTAATGAGATTCCACTAGCTACTGATCACTAATCACTTCTCTGCCCGAGGACCCACTTGGCCTAGGATCTCCCCTGCTACATCGTACGGCGTTCGACGCCCGGTTTCCAGATCCTGCCGAGCCGCTTGCAGGATCGCGGTGCCGTCACCCTCCTGCCATATGAAGTTCTTCAGCCTCCGATCGACCACAGCACGAACCCGCTCGAGCAAGCGCTTACGGCGCCGCTCATCCAAATTCCCGGTGCCCTGGAGCCACTCGTAGTGGGCGTCGAGGGTCTGCAGCAGCTCGGGGACACCCTCGCCGGTATGGCCGGTGGTGAGCAGGACGGGAATCTCCCACTTCTTCGGTTCCACGGCCTGCTCGGTCGACATCTCGCGCTTCTCCGCCCCGCGCTTCGCCATCTCGGTCAGGTCGACACCGTGGTGCGCCGGAACTCGGTCATAAACCTGGCCCTGACGCAACCGCAGAATCGTCTTCAGTTCGCCGGCCGCACGGGCCGCCTCGGGTCGGTCCGCCTTGTTGACGACGAAAATATCGGCGATCTCCATCAGACCGGCCTTCATCGCCTGAATCGAGTCGCCGGACTCGGGTGTGAGCACGACGACCGTCGTATCAGCCGCCTCGGCGATCTCCAGCTCCGATTGCCCCACTCCAACGGTCTCGACCACGACGAGTTCGAAACCGAACGCGTCCATCAGGTCGGCGACCTCTCGCGTTGTCGTGGCGAGACCACCCGTCGACCCGCGGCTGGCCATCGAACGGATGAAGACGCCATCATCGCCGGCCGACCCGGTCATGCGGATACGGTCGCCCAACAGCGCGCCGCCGGTGAAGGGAGAGGTGGGATCGACCGCGACCACCCCGACGCGCTCACCCCGTTCGGCGCGCACGAGCCGCGCCAGGGCGTGGATGAGGGTCGATTTGCCGGCCCCCGGCGGACCCGTTATACCGATACGGTTCGCCGGGCCCACGCTGTCATGCAGTGAGCTGAGCAGCTCTTCGAACCCGGGGCGGGCATTCTCCACCCACGAAATCGCCCGAGCCAAAGCCCGGGCTTCGCCCGCTTCGAAAGCCGCCAGCAGACTGTGCTGGCTGGACTTGGTATTCTTCGTCGTCACAACACTGGAAGTTGCCGGACGCTTTCGCGCGGGTCAAGTGATCTAGTACTCGGGCTCGATGCGCCGGATGGAAGGGATTCGGTCGAAATCGCGGTCGTAGCTGCAGATGGCCTCCAGTGAGTGGGTTTCTACGACGGCGGCATGCAGGGCATCACGAGCCACCAGACCCGGGTGCTCGTCGAGAAGAGCCCGCGCCCTATCCAGGGTATCGGAGGAGATAGGGAGAATCACCGGGAAGACCTGGCGCGTCAAGTCGTAGACGGCGTGTCCTTCCTCAGCCTGGCCGATGCTGCCGTAACGATGAAGGATCTCCTGCAGCACCTGGGCATCGATGACCGCTTCCACTTCGCCCTCGGCGATGCGTTCCAAGAAATCGAGGCTGAGACGCTTGTGGGGGTGCTCCACCCCGGCGGCGCACATGATGATGTTGGAATCGACCAGAATCATGGCAGCAGATCCCCGGCGCTGGGAACGGCCTGATCTCTCATGACCTGAGCATCGTCGACGGGTAGAGTCATTCGGCCCAATTGCTGAACGGCCTGGAGCCGGCGCTCATTGGAGACGAGCCGGTACTGCTTCTGGCAGGCGTCGCGAACAAGGTCCCCGAGGCTAGTGCGTTTGTGGTCGGCGAGCCGGGCGAGTTGTTGGTGCATCTGGGGAGAGAAGAGTATCGTAGTCTTCTTAGAAAGCTCCATATCCACCTCCATATATGGTGGAATATAGAGCGATATCCAACTTCGTCAACCGGGCGCCGGAACCCACATACTACCGGACCTGTTCATCCTGGCGAGCGCAAGCTAGGATACTCGCTATATGACACTGACCCCTGCCTCTCTCGCTGCCCTGCAGGGCCTGACGGACGCGCTCCACAGCAGTCCGATTCTGGCACTGGCCTTACTTTTCGGCGCAGGGGTCCTCACCAGTCTGACCCCATGCATTTACCCGATGATTCCGATCACCGTCGCGGTCATCAGCGGCACCTCCGGTGACCATCCGACGCGGCGTCGTACCCTTGTCCTCACGCTGACGTACGTGACCGGACTGGCAATGTTCTATGCCATTCTAGGCCTGCTTGCCGGGCTGACCGGCCAGCTCTTCGGCACCGTCAGCGCCAGCCCTTGGGCACGCCTCGCCATCGGAAACCTGCTGCTGGTCTTTGGCCTGGCCATGTTCGATGTCATCCCTGTGAGACTCCCGGCCCGGCTTACCGGTTGGGCCTCGCGGATGGGAGGCGGTTCGATTCCATCGGTGTTTCTCCTCGGCGCCACCTCGGGAATCGTCGCAGCACCGTGTGGTGCGCCGGCGTTCGCTGCCGTCCTGACCTGGGTCGCAGGAACGGGGAGCGCGATTCTCGGGTTTATCTATTTGTTCGTGTTTTCGCTGGGCATGACCGCCCTGTTGGTGGTCGTAGGCCTGTCGTCCGGTGCCCTGACCGCAATGCCGAAATCCGGCACCTGGATGGTCTGGGTAAAGCGCGTCGCGGGCCTGATCATGATCCTGGTGGCCCAGTACTATTTTGTTCAGGCAGGAATGGTGATGTGATGGATAGATACTTGTCGGGGGTACTGATCGCCGCCCCCCTCCTCTGTTCTCAGATACAGCCCCTGCAGGCGCAGGACCAGATCGGCATCGCCGTCGGTGCCGTGCCCGAAGCGGTGGAGATCGAAGACCTGGAAGGCGATCCGGTGGATCTCTCTCTATACGTCGGGAAAGGTAAGCCCGTACTGTTGGAGTTCTGGGCGACCTGGTGCTCTCTATGCGCGGAACTGGAGTCGCAGATGGCGGCTGCTGCTAAGAAATATGGTGACGACGTGAGAATCCTCGTCATCGCCGTAGCCGTGAACCAGAGCGTTCGACGCGTGAAGCGTCACGTGGAGAGCCACGAGATGCCCGGACCCGTGTTGTGGGACGGCGAGGGGCGTGCCGTCCGCGCCTACATGGCTCCCTCGACGTCTTACATCGTCATTCTGGATGCGGAGGGCGTAGTCGCCTACACGGGGATGGGCGTCCGCCAGAACATCGACGCGGCACTATCCGAGGTCTTGGGGCGAGAGGGCGCTACCCGCTAGCTCGCTGCTATTCTTCTTCCGGCACTAGTTTGTCGACTTCCGCGGCGAGTTCCGTATACGCCGTCGGGTCGACCTCGCGGAACGGTGCCGCCACAAATGCGATCTTCCCATCCGGGCCCACCACGAAGAGGTTTCGGTTGGTCATGCCGGGCCGACTGGCCAAAGCGCCGTAAGCCTTCCCGACCTCGGCACCCGGGTCGCTCGCCATGAGGAACTGGAACTGGTCGTCGCGCGCCCAGGAAGAGAGTTCCTCAACCGAATCACCGCTGATGGCTAGCAAAACGACATCCTGTCCATCGTTGAACAATTGTGCGTACTGGTCACGGTACGCATGCATCTGGATCGTTCAACCCTTGGTCCGGGCCTTAAAGAAAAAGGCAAGTACGACGGTCTTTCCCTTGAAGTCGCTCAAGTGGACGGGCTCTGCCAGAACTCCGTAGCGGGTGCCCGCCTGGAGTGAGAAATCCGGGGCGACGGCTCCCACCTCGAGCGGCTGAACCGCCTCGTCCTGTGCCTGAGCGGGTGCCGCGGACGCCAGGGCGATCCCGGCCAGCGCGGTTACCACGAGTCTTCGCATACGATCTCCAAGTGTAGCTGGGGCTTGGTTCAATCGAACGCAGTATTATACGGCATCCAGCGTTGGTTCCGTAAGGCCCGTTCTTGAAGGAAGGTAGATATGCCCTACATCGTTGCGGAGCGTCGAGCCCTGTACGACGAACGTCTTTCCGCCCTGGTTGACACGATCGACGACAGCACGCCCGGCGGAGACATCAATTACATCGTCACCTCCGTGCTGGCCGGCTGGATCGATAAGCGTGGTGTCAACTATGCCGCGCTGGCCGAAGCCACGGGGGTGGTGGAAACCGCCAAGCTGGAGCTATACCGCCGCGTGGCCGCGCACTACGAGGATCGCAAGATGGCCGAAAACGGAGACGCGTATGGCGGCCTCACCCGTACTGACTAGCCACCACCGAAGCGTATCATCGTCATTGCCGGGAACACATCGATAAGAGCGTGCACGATCATGGCGGCAACGAGATTCCCTTTGGCTCGAACGTACACGAAGCCCAGGACGACTCCCCCCAGAATGCCGTTGAACATGGCTGCCTTGAACGCTGCCCCAAGATCCCCGTGCGACGACCACGACGGGTTCAGGTAGGCGTAGGGCAAGTGGTAGAATCCGAAGAGGGCGGATACGACCAGTATGGCGGCGATGTTGGACTTGAAAAGAGCGGCGAGTCGGGTTTGCAGTACGCCGCGGAAGAAGAACTCTTCAGTGAAACCTACGGTTCCAAGAAGAAACACGAAGGCGATCGGAGCAAGGTAGAGGAACCTCCCGGACGCGATCACCTCTCGGAAGGCTTCCTGGTTGCTCGAAAGGAAGAGCTGTATGACCAGGGAGAGCCCGAGACCGAACGGTACCGCCCAAAGCAACCCGGTGGTCAGGTTTCCTCTCTGCAAACCCACTGTGCCGATGCTCGAACGCAGCGACCAGTCGGTCGAAGTATGTCGCTGATATGCACAGATGAGAAGGAACGGCACAACGACGAGCGTCAACCAGTGCAATAGTTCGCCTTCGGGGTACACGAACATGTACGCCATGTAGATGGCGTAGTACGCGAGAGCGAACCACCCTTCTCTTCTCAGGAAGCTACCCTGGGCAGCAGGATCCAGCTGGCCAGGCCCAATAGGAAGAAGAAGCCGAAGATGTCCGTGAGAGCGGTGAAGAAGACCGACGAGGCCACGGCTGGATCGATTCCGAGTTTCTCGAGCAACACGGGGATGAAAGCACCAGAGAATCCGGCGATGATCAGGTTGCCCCACATGGCCAGCATCACGACCAGGCCCAGAAGCACATCGCCCTCGGGCAACAGATAGCCAATTACGGCCGCCAACAATCCGATCACGAGGCCGTTGACCAGCCCGACCGCGGCTTCTTTGCCGACGACCTTCCAGGCGCCGGAACGCTCCGGTGACAATGCCAACCGACGAACCGTAACCGCCAACGCCTGTGTCCCTACGTTGCCACCCAGCGCAGCGATTACCGGCATGATGGCCGCTAAGATCACGATTTGCTCTACGGTACCACGGTAGAAGTAGATGATCGCGGCTGCAATCGAAGTGGTGAAGAGCGCCACAGCCAGCCACGGCAGTCGATTTCGGATCGCTTCAAGGACACCGCCTCGGAGGTGCTCCTCGGCCGAGGAGCCGACCAGGCGCAGGATATCCTCGGTGGTCTCTGCCTCGACGATGTCCATCACGTCATCGAAGGTGACGCGTCCTATCAAGCGATCTAGAGGATCCACAACCGGCACCGACACCAGGTTGTACCGCGACATCAGCCGAGCCACCTCCTCCTGGTCCAAGGTCGCGGGGACGACGGCCACGGTCGGCTCGGTAATCTCGCGTATGGGCGTCGAGGGGTTGCTGACGATGAGATCCTGGAACGATACCGTCCCGCGAAGACGCTCGAGCTCGTCGACTACGAAGACCGTGTAGAAATCCGCTCCTTCCTCGGCCACCTGCTTGCGAATCTCCTCGGTCGCTTCGGCGACGGCGGAATTTTCCGGTACGGAGATGAATTCGGTGGTCATGATACCACCGGCCGACTCTTCGTCGTACGCCAGCAACTCCCGCAGTTCGCCTGCTTCGGTTATCGGAAGTTGCGCAAGGACTTCGCGTTGCTTCTCGGCTGGAAGCTCGCCGATGATGTCCGCGGCGTCGTCGTCTGACAGCTCCTGGACCAGCTCGAGTATCCGTTCCGGGTCGGCGAGAAGCAGCTCTTCCGGGTGCTCCTCCTCCTCCATCTCGGCGAGCGATCCAGCAGCCACTTCGCCGGGCAGAATGGCGAGAACGGGGGGCCGCTCCTCTTCTTCGAGGGCCTCGATCAGATCGGCGAGGTCGCTGGGATGAAATCCCTCAAGGTAGGCACGTAGTCGTTCGTCTTCGCCCTCTTGAATGAGCTGGCGGACCCGGTCGACGTTTGACTTGTGTGTCAGCTCCTCGCTCACCTTGGCGCTTTTCGGGTGGCCGCCGGGCATTATGATTCGCTTCCGGGAGGGATGAGGTCGGGGGTCACGGCGCCGCCGGATATGACGAGCTTGAATCCTTCCTCCACGCTCATCTGCAGCGGTGTGATCTGCGAATCAGGCAAAAAGACCAGGTATCCGGACGTCGGGTTGGGGGTGGTCGGTATGAACACCGCCATGGCCTTGTTCCGAGTGAACTCGTTGATCTCCTTCGACGCCTCGCCGGTCAGGAAGCCTATCGCCCAGACACCGGGCCTCGGGTATTCGACAAGCACGCAGGCCTTGAAAAACTTCGCCTGGTCGCCGACGAGCTGTTCGGTGATCTGCTGCGCAGCGCTGTAGATGCTCCTCGTGACCGGGAACTTCATGAGCCATTCTCGGCCCATGTTGAACAGCCGGCGGCCCACGGCCTGCTGGGCGGCCCAGCCTGCGGCGATAACGAGCAGCAGGAGCACGATGAATCCGAGACCGGGGATGCGAAGACCGATGGCCGTGAAGAGTCGGCCGAGAATCGCGTCCAGCCTGGAGAAGATCCACCCGAGGACGAACAGCGTCACACCCACCGGCGCGATGACGACGATTCCGGTGAAGAAGTAGCGCCTGAGGCGCGCCCATATGCGTTTATCGTAGCTCATCTGACAATCACCCGGCCGAAGTTTATGCAGAAAGTCCCTGCTCGTCCACCTCTCCGCCTCCTACTCCTACTTGTTATCGTACGAGTACGAAAGAGGGCTAGAGGATCTGCTTCAGGATAGTCTCTTGGCGGATGAACATGTCACTCTCGACGCGTTCGGGGCCCTCGGGGTGGTCGTAGCCGGCGATGTGGA